>NZ_JASGDA010000075.1:0-25757 GCF_047607405.1 Acidovorax sp.
GAGGGCTGCGCCCGTCTTCAAAGCTGGGCGCTCCCTTTTGGCCTTCGGGTCTAACTCTGCGCTCAAGCCGACCCGCCTACGGCGGGCGGCTTACCTCGCCCGTTAGGCCTCTTCTAATAAACAGGGACACAAGATGGCAGAACAAGAATCAAGCGGGCTTAGCGCACTGGTCGATGAATACTGCAATGTCTGGTGTGAGCCAAACCCAGAACTTCGTCGTCAGAAGCTTGCCCCCATATGGTCACCGAGCGCGACATACACAGACCCAACGGTTCATGCCGCAAGCAGCGACGAACTCCTTGCTCACATCACCAAGGTCTTGGCTCGTCGCCCCGGATCCAACGTTAAAAGAACGAGCATCGTCGATGAGCATCACGGGTGCGTTCGCTTCGCTTGGCACGTCGTTCAAGCCGATGGCACAGCACTGCCTGAAGGAGTCGACTTCATGGAAGTAAATAGCGAAGGCCAGATTCAGCGGATCATCGGTTTCTTTGGCCCACTGGCGGGGTTGGCGAAGCAATGAGTAGCTCGACTATTGGCGCACATTTCACCAGCCTAACCGTTTGGTCAAGCCGACGCCAACAGCTACGCTGTTGGTGCCCTACGCTTCGCTCCGGCGCGGCTTACCGCGAGCGTTAGTCCCTTCACCCGCCATATTCAGGCCATGCTTATTTCAAGGGCATTTAGTTTCTCAGGCGGTTTTGTTTGAGAGTTTCTGCGCCCTGGCGGTCTTCGCCTGCGAGCGGCTTGCCTGTTCCAAGCCTTTTTGGCCTCCAGCGCTTGTGCAGCAAGCGCCACCAGCTATCATTCTTGCAGCGTTGCGCCGCTTCCGTGGCGCTGCGCTTTTTCGTGGGCCGCGCCCGTCTTCAAGGCTGGGCGCTCCCTTTTGGCCTTCGGGTCTAACTCTGCGGTCAAGCCGACCCGCCTACGGCGGGCGGCTTACCTCGCCCGTTAAGCGCAAAACAATCTACAAGGCCATAGCAGCTATGTCGAAAATGAAAAAACCAGAAGATGTGCCCCTTGCATTCCAAGAATGCTGGAATGCTCACGACATGGAAGCGCTTGGTAGCCTGTTTGACTCAGATGCAACGTTCGTAAATCGCTTTGGCCACTATGTCCGAGGCGTTGATGAAATCGTTGCGTTGCATGTTCCAATACATAAAACGATTTACAGCGACTCTACGCTCAACAATGAGCTGATTAGTGCAACCAAGATTGCTGATGGAGCAGTTGTCGTTCATTTCTGGAGTCGGCTGACTTCCGGTGTAGCTCATCCAGCTGGGCTGCATGAGGTTGATACGTTGATTCTTGCGGTACTCACGAAACAGGATGATATTTGGCGAATTCGGGCGCTTGAGAATGTAACTCTGACAAACCCCAGAACCGGGGAGCCGGTCTTGCGTAGTGCCTGAGAATTCATTCAAGCCGACGCTGCTTCGCGGTCGATTTAATTCAGGCGTCATGCGCCTTAATGGAGTGAAGCGATGAGCCAAACAAGTATTCTGCTTCCCGCTATGGCACTTGCGGGCTGGACGCTCTGCGTTTTGCTCCTACTTCCATATCACCGTTTCAAGGCAGTACGCGCAGGCCATGTCAACGCGCATGACTTCAAACATGGGGAGTCGCCTCGGGTTCCGCCAAGTGTGAGCATTCCCAATCGGAATCTCATGAACCTTCTGGAGATCCCGGTGCTTTTCTATTTCGTTAGCATCGTGATCTTTGTTAGCCAGCTCACTGACTCTGTGGCGGTTGGTCTTGCGTGGTCATATGTCATCTTGCGCGTGCTGCATAGCCTGATACACCTCACTTACAACGATGTCATCCATAGGCTAGTGGCATTTGCAGCAAGCAATGCTGTGCTGGTTGTTCTTTGGCTTCGGGTTGGAATCGCACTTGTCTCGGACAATAGCGCTGCCGGTGCATAACAATTCATTCAAGCCGACTCCGCTTCGCTGCTCAGCTTAATGACTGGCGCATTCAATATCTTGATGCCGTTTTGTCCGAGAAGTGAAAGCCATGTCTCACAAAGCATTCATCCGATGTTTGCGCTCTTTTATGCAACGGCTTTTTCACAGGCTCAAGGAGCTTCTTGCGTTAGTCCCCAGGACCAGGCCCATGGAAACCCGATTCAAGCTGTACCGGGGTGATGATCTTCTGGGGCATATCCAACTGGTCCCGGAGCTGTGCGACTTTCCTTGGTATGGAGGTGTTCTCGAACCGGAACCAGCATTTGCGCCCTATGCCCCACTCTTCCAGCAGGAGCTGCAACTTCTTGCAGAGGAAAAGATGGATGAGTGGGGGCAGGTGCTGGGGGAGATCGAAGGCCCTGGGCTGAGTTTGGTTCCCGTGAAAAGCGGTGTTCCCATTTCTGACTTTCTCATCCACATCAACGGCGTGGAAGTCACGTGGCGCACTTGATGCCTGACCAATCATTCAAGTCGATGTGGTTTAATTCAGGCGTTCGACCTGCAATGGAGATCTCGATGGTTATTGCCAAGAAATCCACCCTCAAGCGCGCCAGGAATCCCATGCCGGCATTCGTGCAAGAAGCGCTTGAAAGCCGGGGACTGATGGACGCTTATAGGGCACGTCCACCGTACCAACAAAACGATTACCTTGGATGGATTAGCCGGGCCAAGCTGGATGCCACGCAGCAAAAGCGGCTCAATCAAATGCTTGACGAGCTCAGTGGTGGTAATAAGTACATGAATATGGCTTGGGCCGGTGGGCGGTAGCCTGGGCACGCGGCATACTGGCGATCCACCCTTAAATTACGGAGCCGCCCATGCCCCTTGCCGCCAACGTCGCCATTGCCCTGATCGGCCTGCTGCACGTGTATATCCTCGTGCTGGAAATGTTCCTGTGGGACAAGCCCACGGGCCTGCGCGCCTTTGGCATGACGCCCGAACAGGCGGCAGCCACCAAGGTGCTGGCGGGCAACCAGGGCCTGTACAACGGCTTTCTGGCCGCCGGGCTGTTCTATGGGCTGGCGCTGGACGACGCGGCCTGGAAGGTGTTCTTCTTGCTGTGCGTGCTGGTGGCGGGCCTGTACGGCGCGGCCACGGCCAGCCGCAAGATTTTGTTCATCCAGACGGTGCCCGCCGCCATCGGGCTGGCGCTGGTGCTGCTTTCTTCTTAAGCCAAATTGGCCTCTGGCGCTTATGCAGAAAGCGCCAGCAGCTCTCTTTTTAATAGCAACTACTGCTTCACCACGTCCGCCCCGGCGGGCGCCTTGAACTGGAAGGTGCCCGCTGGCAGCGCCGCGTTGGCCTGCATGCCGGTGAAGCGGATTAGCGAGCGCTGGCCGAAGCTGTCCAGAATGTCCAGCGCCGCCAGCTGCTCGCCCGCAAAGCCCACGCGCACGCTCTTGAGCTGGCCGTCCTTGGCCTTGGGCGTGGCCTGCACCCACTGCAAGCCGTCCTGGTCGGGCGCGTTTTCCAGCGTGAATTCCGCCTTCAGCGCCGACAGGTCGGGGGCCGAGGCCAGCAGCGCGGCGGGCGTGCTGCCCAGGGCCTTGGCCTGCGAGCGCTGCGTGACCTGGTTCAGGTCCACGTCGTGCAGCCACAGTGTCTGGCCGTCGGCCACGATGGTCTGCTCGAAGGGTTTTTTGTAGGCGAACTTGAAGCGCCCAGGGCGCTGGAACTCGAAGCTGCCGCTGGACGTTTTGGTGCGCGCCGCCTGGCCGTCCTTGGGGGGCGACGTGACGGTCTGCGTAAAGTCGGCCCTGCCGCTCTGCACGCCCTTCATGAAGGATTCAAGGCTTTTCAGGCCCTCAGCGCTTGCCACGCTTGCGCTAGCAGCTATCAAAACGGCAGTAAACAGCTTCTTCAAAACAGGCGCTCCTTGTCATTCATTGCGGGCGGGCACCAGCACTTCGCGCTGGCCGCTGGCCGTGAGGCCGCTGACCAGGCCCGCCTTCTCCATGTCTTCGAGCAAACGGGCCGAGCGGTTGTAGCCGATGCGCAGCTTGCGCTGCACGTAGGAGATGCTGGCCTTGCGGTCTTTCAGCACCACTTCGACGGCCTGGTCGTACATGGGGTCCTTCTCGCCCCCTTCGCCGCCCGCGCCGTCTCCGGTCAGATCGCCGTCGCCGTCCACGGTTCCGCCTTCGAGCACGCCTTCTATGTAGTCCGGCTCCCCTTGTTCCTTGAGGTAATTGACGACGCGGTGTACTTCATCGTCCGACACGAAGGCCCCGTGTACGCGGATGGGCAGGCCCGTGCCGCTGGCCATGTAGAGCATGTCGCCCATGCCCAAGAGCGCCTCGGCGCCCATCTGGTCGAGGATGGTGCGGCTGTCGATCTTGCTGCTGACCTGGAAGGCGATGCGCGTGGGGATGTTGGCCTTGATGAGGCCGGTGATCACGTCCACGCTGGGCCGCTGCGTCGCCAGGATGAGGTGGATGCCCGCCGCGCGCGCCTTCTGCGCTAGGCGGGCGATGAGTTCTTCGATCTTCTTGCCCACCACCATCATCAGGTCGGCCAGTTCGTCGATGACGACGACGATGTGCGGCAGGCGCTCCAGGGGCTCGGGCTCTTCGGGGGTGAGGCTGAAGGGGTTGTAGATGAACTCCTCGCGCGCCTTGGCCTCGTCGATCTTGGTGTTGTAGCCCGCGAGGTTGCGCACACCCAGCTTGCTCATGAGCTTGTAGCGCCGCTCCATCTCGGCCACGCACCAGTTCAGGCCGTGGGCCGCCTGCTTCATGTCGGTGACCACGGGGGCGAGCAGGTGCGGGATGCCTTCATAGACCGACATTTCGAGCATCTTCGGGTCGATCATCAGCAGGCGCACGTCGCGCGCCTCGGCCTTGTAGAGCAGGCTCAGGATCATGGCGTTGATGCCCACAGACTTGCCCGAGCCCGTGGTGCCCGCCACCAGCACGTGCGGCATCTTGGCGAGGTCGGCCACGACGGGGTTGCCCACGATGTCCTTGCCCAGCCCCATGGTCAGCAGGCTCTTGGCCTCGTGATAGACCTGCGACCCCAATATCTCCGACAGGCGGATGGACTGGCGCTTGGCGTTGGGCAGTTCCAGCGCCATGTAGTTCTTGCCGGGGATGGTCTCGATCACGCGGATGGACACCAGCGACAGCGAGCGCGCCAGGTCTTTCGCCAGGTTGACCACCTGCGAGCCCTTCACGCCGGTGGCGGGCTCGATCTCGTAGCGGGTGATGACGGGGCCGGGCATGGCGGCGACCACGGTCACGTCCACGCCGAAGTCCTTGAGCTTTTTCTCGATCAGGCGGCTGGTCATCTCCAGCGTTTCGGGCGCCACGGTTTCCTGGCGGGCCTGGGCGCTGTCGAGCAAATCCACCTGGGGCAAGGGGCTGTCGGGCATGTCGCTGAACAGGGGCTTTTGCCGCTCCTTGACCACGCGCACGCTCTGGGGCACGTCCACCAGCACGGGCTCGATGATCTGCACGGGCTGGGGGTGGTGTTCCTCGATCTCGGTGCGCTCTTCCAGCACCACCACCTCGCGCTCGCGGGCGGCCTTGCGGCCCACGGCCACGTCCTTGGCGACCTCGCGTTTGGCCAGGCGCGACTGCACCAGCGCGTCGATGCGCGCGCCCAGCGATTCGGCCACGTGGCCCCACGAGAAGCGGAACACCAGCGCCGCGCCCAGCACCGCCAGCACGATGCACAGCAGGGCCGAACCCGTGTGGCCCAGCCATTTGACGGACAGCGGCCCCACCAGGTAGCCCAGCACGCCGCCCGCGTGGCCGCCGGGCAGCAGGGGCTCCAGCCGGTACAGGCGCGACCATTCCAGCGCCGTGCTGGCGCCCATCAGCAGCGCCAGGCCCAGCCAGAACAGCAGGCGGCGGCGCAGCGGGCTGCTACCACCGTACACGCCGCCGCGCATCCAGCGCGCCAGCGACGACAGCCAGGCGCGCACGCCCGCCGCCACACACCACCACACCGAAAAGCCCAGCGCGAAGTAGCTGCCGTCCGCCAGCCAGGCACCGAAGCGGCCCGCCCAGTTGGCGACCAGGCGCGCGTCGCGCGTGCCGGAGTTGGAGAAGGCCGCGTCCTGCGCGGAGTAGCTCGCCAGCGCCAGGAGCCAGAAGACCAGGGCCAGCAGGCCAACGACCAGGCCGATTTCATGGCCGAAGCGGGCGGCGCCCGTGCGGGGCGGCGACTTGGCGGCGACGGATGCGTTCAGGGTATTGAGGGAATAAGTCATAGATAAAGAAAGCGCGGGCGAGCTTACCCCAGGGCGTTCAGGCGTTCCTTGAGCACGGTCGCGCCGCTGGGCAGCACCTCGATGAATCGCCGTTCTTCCAGGTCCTTCATCACGCGGCTGACCATCTCGCGCGAGGCGCCCACCATCTTGGCGAGGTCCTGGCGCGAGATTTTTTCCTTGATCACCGGCTGGCCCTGGGTGTCGGGTACGGCGAACTCCAGCAGGGCGCGGGCCACGCGGCCATACACGTCCAGCAGCGCCAGCGACTCGATCTTGCGGTCGGCGTACCGCAGGCGCTTGACCAGGCCGCGCATCACCACCAGCGACATCGAGGCGTTCTCCGTCAGGCAGCGCGCGAACTCGGCGCGGCCCAGCACCAGCACGTCGGTCTGCACCTCGGCGCGCACCGTGGCCGAGTGCGGCTCGTTGTCGATGATGCTCATCTCGCCCAGGTAGTCGCCCGGCCCCAGCGTGGCCAGAATCACCTCGCGCCCGCGTCCGTCCGCGTTCACCACCCGCGCGCGGCCCGTGAGCAGGATGAACAAGGCGTCGGACTTGCGCCCCTGCTCCACCAGCGCCTCGCCGCGCTTGAAGCGGCGCTTGATCACCGCGTCGCTGATCACCTCGGCCTGCGCAGCGGTGAGCAGGGAGAACAAAGGCACCCGGCGCAGCAGGTCCAGGTTGGACAGCATCGTTGACATGAAAACCTCTCCAAAACCTCTCCACATGGGTTCTTACAATCGCCGTGATTGAGAAGGGACAAGCCCTTCAGTGCGGCGAACGGTTGATACTCGGCGGTTCAACCCCAGTTCTTCCTTCTTCCCACAGCGTCCGCCCCACACAGCGCGCGCATCGCCAACAAAACCCAGGCTTTTACCATGACCACCACCCAACACGCCAAAGTCCTGATCCTCGGCTCGGGCCCCGCGGGCTACACCGCCGCCGTCTATGCCGCGCGCGCCAACCTGAACCCGGTGCTCATCACCGGCATGGCCCAGGGCGGCCAGCTCATGACCACCACCGAGGTGGACAACTGGCCCGCCGACGTACACGGCGTGCAGGGGCCGGACCTGATGCAGCGTTTTCTGGAGCACGCCGAGCGCTTCAAGACCCAGGTCATCTTCGACCACATCAACCAGGTGGACTTCAGCCGCCGCCCCTTCACGCTGACCGGCGACAGCGGCGCCTACACCTGCGACGCGCTCATCATCGCCACGGGCGCCTCGGCCAAGTACCTGGGCCTGCCCTCGGAGCAAGCCTTCATGGGCCGGGGCGTGTCCGGCTGCGCCACCTGCGACGGCTTCTTCTACCGCGACCAGGACGTGTGCGTGATCGGCGGCGGCAACACCGCCGTCGAAGAAGCGCTGTACCTGTCCAACATCGCCCGCAAGGTCACGCTGGTACACCGCCGCGACAAGTTCAAGGCCGAACCCATCCTGGTGGACAAGCTCCACGACAAGGTGGCGGCGGGCAAGATCGAGCTGAAGCTGTTCCACACGCTCGACGAGGTGCTGGGCGACGGCACCGGCGTGACCGGCATCCGCATCAAGAGTACGCAGGACGGCAGCACGCAGGACATCGCGCTGCAGGGCTGCTTCATCGCCATCGGCCACGCGCCCAACACCGAGATCTTCCAGGGCCAGCTCACCATGGAAAACGGCTACATCGTCACCCAGGGCGGCTTGAAGGGCTTTGCCACGCAGACCAGCGTGCCGGGCGTCTTCGCGGCCGGCGACGTGCAGGACCACGTCTATCGCCAGGCCATCACCAGCGCGGGCACGGGCTGCATGGCGGCCTTGGACGCGCAGCGCTTTCTGGAACAAAACGAGCTATAATCGTCGGCTTTGCTGGGTTACCGCCACCCTATCTAATACTGGCGAGGTGAGGCGCTCACGTCAGTGACCGCCGTTTTACGAAGAAAGCGAAGTGTCCCCATGGCACGCGTCTGCGAAGTAACGGGCAAGAAGCCCATGGTCGGGAACAACGTTTCCCACGCCAACAACAAAACCAAGCGCCGGTTCCTGCCGAACCTGCAATACCGCCGTTTCTGGGTCGAGAGCGAGAACCGCTGGGTGCGCCTGCGCGTGTCGAGCGCTGCCCTGCGCCTGATCGACAAGAACGGTATCGACTCGGTGCTCGCAGACCTGCGCGCACGTGGCCAAGCCTAAGGAGAAGCACCATGGCAAGCAAAGGCGGACGCGACAAGATCAAGCTGGAATCCACTGCGGGTACCGGCCACTTCTACACCACGACCAAGAACAAGAAGACGATGCCCGAGAAGATGCTGATCATGAAATTTGATCCCAAGGCTCGCAAGCACGTCGAGTACAAGGAAATGAAGCTGAAGTAATCCTTCGGCCTCTGTCCTGCAAAAAGCCGCCCGGCAACTGCCCGGCGGCTTTTTCTTTGCCCCTTTTCTTTGCCCGTAAAAAAACCGCCTTACGGCGGTTTTTTAAAGGATGGATGCGCGCAGCAAATCAGGCCCGGGCGGCGCGCAGGCTGATGGAAAAGTCGCGCAGCGCGGCGATGCCGCTTTCTTCCGCGCGGCGGCACCAGGCCTGCAGGTCGGCCGTGAGCTGCTCGCGCGAGTGCGAGGTGTTGAGCCACAGTTGGCGCAGTTCCTCGCGCATGGTCACCATCTTGTCGAGCGCGGGGTGCGCGGCGCGCACCTGCGCCAGTTGGGGCTGGGCCACGGCAGGCACCTTCTCGGCGTCGCGGTGCAGCCAGCGCTTGGCGGCCTTGAGCACCGACACGTCGGCCTTGCGCGCCTTCAGGGCCGCGATCTCGTCCTTGCACGCCTGGCGGATGCCGCGCGCATAGCCGGCCATGACCTCGTAGCGGTTGGCGATCAGCGCCTCCAGCGTCTTCTCGTCGGCCACGGGCTTCACGTCGCCCCGTTGCAGTTTGGGCGGCACCTTCTTGACGGTGGCCCAGCCGATCTTCTGCATGAGGCTGATATAGAACCAGCCGATGTCGAACTCATAGGGCTTGACCGAGAACTTGGCCGAGGTGGGGTAGGTGTGGTGGTTGTTGTGCAGTTCCTCGCCGCCGATCACCACGCCCCAGGGCACGAGGTTGGTGGATGCGTCCTGCGCCTCGAAGTTGCGGTAGCCCCAGTAGTGGCCCACGCCGTTGACCACGCCCGCCGCCCAGAACGGAATCCAGAGCATCTGCACGGCCCACACGGTCGCGCCGATGGCGCCGAACAGCACCAGGTCCAGGATCAGCATCAGGCCCACGCCCTGCCAGCCGAAGCGGGTATAGACGTTGCGCTCGATCCAGTCGTCGGGCGTGCCGTGGCCGAACTTCTTGAGGGTCTCGGGGTTGGCGGCTTCGGCGCGGTACAGCTCGGCGCCGCGCCACATCACCGTGTCCAGGCCGCGCGTCTGCGGGCTGTGGGGGTCGTCCTCGGTCTCGCACTTGGCGTGGTGCTTGCGGTGGATGGCGACCCATTCCTTGGTGAGCATGCCCGTGCCGACCCACAGCCAGAAGCGGAAGAAGTGCGCGGGAATGGGGTGCAGGTCCAGCGCCCGGTGGGCCTGGGCGCGGTGCAGGAAGATCGTGACCGCGGCGATGGTGACGTGGGTCGTCGCCAGGGTGTACAGAACGATCTGCCACCAGGCCAGGTTCCACAGCCCATGGCCCAGCCAGTCAATGGCGGCGTTCAGAACGGCCCAATCGGGTAACAGCATAGTGATAGCAACTCGAAGAGAAAGAAGAAAGATAGAAGGTAGAAACCCGATTCTAGGGGCGCGCCTGGCGAAACGTTAGGGGGTTTAGGTACTATTTTGCGCCTGTTAGCGCATTTTTGAACGCTGATTTAACCTTTTTTGCCCCAGATGGCGGCAAAAAAGCCATCCGTCTGGTGCAGATGGGGCCACAGGCGCAAATATCCATGGCCCGAGGCGCCGCCGCTGCACAGGCCCGGGGCGCCGTCCACCTTGAACTGCTGCAGCGCCTCGCGCGCGTCCAGGGGCGCAAAGTCCGGGTGCGCGGCGCTGAAAGCCTCGGCGATGGCCTCGTTCTCTTGGGGCAGGATGCTGCAGGTGGCATAGACCAGCCGCCCGCCCGGCTTGAGCAGGCGGGCCGCGCTGTCCAGGATGGCGGCCTGCTTGGCCGTCAGTTCCTCGACGGCCTTCAGGGACTGGCGCCATTTCAGGTCGGGGTTGCGCCGCAGGGTGCCCAGGCCCGAGCACGGCGCGTCCACCAGCACGCGGTCGATCTTGCCCGCCAGGCGCTTGATGCGCTCGTCGCGTTCGTGGGCGATGGCCGCCGGGTGGACGTTGGACAGGCCCGAGCGCGCCAGGCGGGGCTTGAGCGCGTCCAGCCGGTGCGCCGACACGTCGAACGCATACAGGCGCCCCGTGCTGCGCATGGCCGCGCCGATGGCCAGGGTCTTGCCGCCCGCGCCCGCGCAGAAGTCCACCACCATCTCGCCGCGCTTGGCGTCCAGCAGCAGGGCCAGCAGTTGCGAGCCCTCGTCCTGCACCTCGATGGCGCCACGCGTGAAGGCGGGCAGCTTGGCGAGCGCGGGCTTGCCCTCGATGCGCAGGCCCCAGGGGGAATACGGGGTTACTACCGATTTGATAGCTGCTTGCGCAAGCTCCTTCTGCACTTCAGCCCGTTTTTCCTTCAAAACGTTGACGCGCAAATCCAGCGGCGCGTTGTGCGACAGGCTGTCCACCAGGGGCCAGAAGCCGTCGCCCAACTGGTCCTTCAAGGGCTGCACCAGCCAGTCGGGCAGGTTGTGGCGGTGGCGCTCCAGCAGGTCGGCGGGTTTGACGGCATCGCAGGCGTCCACCCAGTGCCTCTCCTGCTCGGTCAGCGCGCTTTTCAGGAAGTCGCGCGGGCCATGGAAGCCCAGGATGGCAAGCCGCCGCTCCTTGGGGCCGGAGCCCGACAGGGCCAGATGGTCGAACAGCAGCTTCTTGCGCAGCACGGTGTAGGCCGTTTCGGCCAGGGTGTTGCGCTCGCGGGGGCCCAAACCACGGTGGTCGCGGAAGTAGCGCGACACCACCGCGTCGGCCGGGTGCTCAAAGGTCAGTGCCAGGCGCACGAGTTCGGCGCAGGCGTCGAGAAGGGCTTTGGGGTGCATGCCCCGATTGTCCCATTGCCACTCCCTGCAGCGTCTGAACGCCGGGGCAGCGGCACAGAAAATATGAATGAAATTGGCCTCTAGCGCTTATCCATCAAGCACTTATAGCTATCAAATTTGATTATCAACGGCGGGGCGGATCACGGCATGCTCGGGCGGCCTGGCAATGAAAAAAGCCAATCCGCGTGGGCGGATTGGCTTCGGCTGGTGGTGTCAGCAGGGTGTTACGGGCGCACCACGATGCTGTTGCGCACCTCGCGCACGTTCTTGGTGTTGCGCGCGATGGATTCGGCGCGGTCCTTCTCGGCCTGCGACTTGGCGAAGCCAGAGAGCTGCACCGTGCCGTTGAGCGTTTCCACGCTGATGGACGTGGCGGCCACGGTCTTGTCTTCGGCAAACTTCGCCTTCACGGCGGTGGTGATGCCCGCGTCATCGACGTAGGCGCCCACGGTCTGCTGATTGCGCGCCACCGAGCAACCCGTTGCGGTGACGATGGTGGCGCCTGCGACGAATGCAAAGGCAAGGGCACGTGCGTATTTCATGGTTTTGTCCTTTTTTCAAGAATGGTTGGAACACGGGTGCTGGGGGATTGCAATCCACCGGCCTGTTGCACCCTCCGTGACCGGCGGACTGTGGAATCTATGGGGTCAATCGACGGATCGGCGGCGCGACATCCACATCAGCAGACTCGCCAGCGCGGCGCCCGATGCGGCGGCGATCGCCAGCGACTTGCCGGGCTGCTCGGCCACGTACTTGCTCGTCGCCTCGGCGGCCTGCTGCACCTGGCGGCGGGCGCGGGCGCTGGTTTCGGCGCAGTAGTCGATGCTGCGCGACGCCAGCTGCTGCGCACGGGCGGCCAGGTCGTCGATGACCGGGTCGGCCTGGCTGCGCAGGACGCGCACGCCGTCTTCGGCCTTGGCCAGCGACCTGTTGGCAGCCTTGCGCGTGGTATGCACGGCGTCCTGCGCGCTTTGCAGCACATCGTCGGCGATCTGACGGGCGCTGTCGGCGGCTTTTTCAGTGGCGGTCTGGATACTCATGGGAACTCCTTCCTTGGATGGGACGGCTGACTAGCCCTTCTTGAGCAGGCCCAGGACGAAGGTCACCACGGCCATGATCACGAAAATGAAGAACAGGATCTTGGCGATACCCACGGCCCCGGCTGCGATGCCGCCAAAGCCAAAGAGCGCGGCGATCAGCGCGATCACCAGGAAAACCACTGCGTAGTGCAACATTGCTTTCTCCTTGTCTTGTCAGGCACCGTCATCTCTGTGCCTGGCTCCACTGTAGGCTGCGGCGGTCGCGCAGGATGCCAGCGCCCTGCGCGCCCACCTGTAGGACCGGACCCTACGCGGGAGAAGGTGGCGATGCAGCGGGCGGCGCATCGTGCTGCACCGGCAGCACCGCCGAGACCAGCGTGCCGCCGCCGGGGCGCGAATGGATCGACAGCCGTCCGCCCGCAGACTCCACGCGGTGGCGCATGCCCGACAGGCCGTGCGACGTGGGCCGCACGGCGACGGGGTTGAACCCCTGGCCGTCGTCGCGCACCTGCACCGCCACGTGGGTGGGATGGGCATGCACGGACACCAGCACCTTGCTGGCCTTGGCATATTTGCCAACGTTGGTCAGGGCCTCCTGCACCATGCGATAGACGGTGAGCTGTGTGGCGTCGGGCAGCGTCACGGGCTCCAGGCTGGTCTCCACCACGATGCCGGCGCGCTCGGCGTATTCGCGCGTGAGGATCTCGATGGCGGCGGTGAGGCCCAGGTTGGAGAGCGACGAGGGGCGCAGGTCCTCGATGATGCGGCGCTTGAGGGCAATGCCGCTGTTGAGCGCTTCCGTCAGGTGCCGCAGGCGCTCGGCCACGTCGGGCACCGAGGCGTCGATCTTGGACTTGAGCCGCGCCACGTCGAGCTTGGCCGCCGTGAGCAGCGCGCCCAGTTCGTCGTGCAGTTCGCGCGCCAGGTGGCCGCGCTCCTCCTCGCGCACCTGCTGCAGGTGGCGGGCCAGTTCGGACAGCGTTGCCGTGCGCTCCTTGACCAGGCCCTCCAGGCGGTCGCGCTCGCTCTCCAGCAGGGCCTGTTCGCGCTGGTTCACCACCCGCAGCGCCCGTACCTGGCGCAGGTACATGCAGAACGCCAGCAGGCCGATGGCAGCGACGGCGGCGATGCCGATGCGCGAAAGCATGAGCGATTGCTCGATCTGCCGCCGCCCCTGCTCGACGTGCTGGTCGGCGTGCTGGATCAGCGCCTGCGCGTGCTGGCGGACCCCCTCCATGTGCTCCTTGCCCACGTCGGTGTTCATGATGAACTTCCAGGCATCCTCGTTGCCCTTGCGGCGCAGCCGCAGGCTCAACTCCATCTCGGCCAGCTTGCTTGCGATCTGGCGCGACAACTGGCCGAATTCCTGCATGTCGTCGGGGGCATCCATGACCAGCCGGCGCAGTCCCTCCAGGTTGGCCTGCACGGTGGCGACGGCCTTGTCGTAGGGCTCCAGATAGGTCTCGTCGCCCGTGAGCAGGTAGCCGCGCTGCCCGGTCTCGGCGTCCAGCATGCTTTGCAGCAGCGTGTTCACGGCCCCGCGCGCGTCCTGGCCCTGCTTCATCTGCTCCACCGCGCCCTGCGAGCGCATGTACCCGGTCTCGTTGATCCCCACCAGCACCAGGGCGGCGAGCAGGGCCATCGGCAGGCTCAACGCCATCTTGCGAATATTGGGCAGCCAGCGCCAGGTGTTTTTGTTGAGATTCATACGCTTGATATTTCTGGATAATGCCGAGGCTTCAGGCGGGCACCATCGCCCCGAGAAAGAAAGACCGATGATCAAGATTGGCATTGTGGATGACCACGCGATTGTTCGTTCCGGCCTCCGGCAGTTCCTGTCGGAGCACGTGGACCTGCGGGTGGAAGGCGAGGCTGCCAACGGCCGGGAGGCCATCGACCTCGTGCGCAACCATGAAATCGACGTGCTGCTGATGGACCTGTCCATGCCCGGCCAGAGCGGGCTGGACGCCCTGGCGATGCTGCGCGCCAAGGCGCCCGACATGGGCATCCTGATCCTCTCTGGCTACCCCGAGGAGCACTACGCGATCAACCTGATCCGCCAGGGCGCGAGCGGCTACCTGAACAAGGAGTGCGAGCCCGCCGAGATCGTGGAAGCCATCCGCACCATCGCGCTGGGCCGCCGCTACCTCACGCCCGCCGTGGCCGAGCTGCTGGCGCAGCAGCTCAACCGCAAGGACGACGCGCCGCCGCACGAGCAGTTGTCGGAGCGCGAGTTCCAGGTGTTCCTCAAGCTCGCCAAGGGTGAGACGGCGGGCGACATCGCCAAGGCGCTGTCGCTGAGTGTGAAGACCGTGAGCACCTACCGCACGCGGCTGATGGAGAAAATGGGCCTGTCGTCCAACAGCGACCTGACCTATTACGCGCTCAAGAACCGCTTGATCGACTGAACACCCCCCTGAGGCCCTTCGGGCCTTCCCCCCGCTCTCGCGCTGCGCGCGGGCAAGGGGGCGACGCCTGTGGCCTGGCGGAGCCAGTTCCACGGCGTCTGCTGGCCTGGCACGCGCCAGTTTCAGGCGGTGGGGGCTAGTGGTTGGGAGTCTGCATGGCAGCGCCCAGGTCCGCCGGGGCGGCGCTGTGCTGAATGCAGTAGTCCACCAGTGCGTCGATTTCATTGGATTTGTCGAACACCGCGTCCACGCCCAGTTGCGCGCAGCGCACGCGCACGTCGGGCGTGGCGTAGTTGCTGAGGACTACCATCTTCTGGCCGGGCCGACGGTTGCGGCACGCGGCCAGCACGCCCAGGCCGCTGCCCTGGCGCAAGAAGAGATCGACGATGGCCAGGTCCCACTGGTCGCCGTGGGTGGCCAGCCAAGCCTTGCCCTCGTCTTCCGCTTCCGCCACGCCCACGGCCTCCACGGACGCCAGTTCCTCCAGCGTAGCGATGAGGTTCTCGCGGATGGTGGCGTTGTCTTCGACGATGTAGGTGCGGAGTTTCACGGTATCTCGGTCCATGCAAGGCAAAAGGGGCACTGGGCGAAGCCTCAATTTACCCGTCTGGGCGCATGGATTTTGCCAGCCGACGCACGCGCGGAACGTAGGAGCATTCCTACCGTTGCCCGCACACCTCGCAGCCCGGCGCGCGGGCAGCGTGCAGGGTGCTCCACTCCATGGTGCGCCCGTCGAGCATCAGCAGCCGCCCCGCGAGCGAGGTGCCCACGCCCGCCAGCAGCTTGAGCGCCTCGGCCGCCTGCATGGCGCCGACCACGCCCACCAGCGGCGCGAAGACGCCCATGGTGGAACACTGCACCTCCTCGAACGCGGCCTGCGGCGGGAAGATGCAGGCATAGCACGGCGAGCGCGCATCGCGCGGGTCCACCACGGTGATCTGCGCGTCGAACCGGATCACTGCGCCCGCCACCAGGGGCTTGCCGTGGCGCACGCAGGCGGCGTTGACGGCGTGGCGCGTGGCGTAGTTGTCGCTGCAGTCGAGCACCACGCTGGCCTCGCGCGCCAGGGCGTCGAGCATCTCGGCGTCGGCCCGCGCCTTGAGCGGCACGGTGTACACCTCGGGGTTGATCGCGGCCATGGCCGCCGCCGCCGACTCCACCTTGGGCTGCCCGACGCGGGCCGTGGTGTGGGCGATCTGGCGCTGCAGGTTGGTGAGGTCCACCACGTCGCCGTCCACCAGCGTGATGCGCCCCACGCCCGCAGAGGCCAGGTAGAGCGCGGCGGGCGAGCCCAGCCCGCCCGCGCCGATGACGACGGCGTGCGCGGCCAGCAGGCGCTCCTGCCCCTCGATGCCGATCTCGTCGAGCAGGATGTGGCGGGAATAGCGCAGGAGCTGGTCGTCGGTCATGCAGCAGAAATACAAGCCAAATTGGCCTCCAGCGCTTATTGAGAAAGCGCGAGCAGCTATCAATACAGGAGCAAAATTGCCGCCGTACCGACGACCAGGGCGTCAGTTCTCTTTCTTCTCTTCCTTGCGCTCGGTCAGCGTCTTGCTCACCAGGACGGGGCGGCCCTTGAGCTGGTTGAGCGCCTGCGCGAGCTGGAAGTCCTTGTCGGTGCCGAACTCGGGCAGCTTGCGCTCGGCAACGGGCTTCTTGGCCTCTTCTTCCATGCGCTTGAGGGCGTCCTCGCGTGCCTTCTCGCGCGCCGCGTCCTTCTTTTCCTCACCCTGGCCGCTGCCCAGGTGCTTGTCCAGGTCCGCCTCGCGCATGCGCAGGGCGGCGAAGGGGTTGCCCTCCTCGGACTCGTCCACCATCACGTCGGGCACGATGCCCTTGGCCTGGATGGACTTGCCGCTCGGCGTGTAGTAGCGCGCCGTGGTCAGCTTGATGCCGGTGTCGGGGCCCAGCGGGCGCACGGTCTGCACCGAGCCCTTGCCGAAGGTCTGGCTGCCCATGATGGTGGCGCGCTTGTGGTCTTGCAGCGCTCCGGCCACGATCTCGCTGGCCGAGGCGGAGCCTTCGTTGACCAGCACCACCAGCGGAACGGACTTGAGCGCGGCGGGCAGCCTGCGCAGCGGGTCGCCGCCGCCGCGGCGCTGGTAGTAGTCGGGCGAAGCCTTGTAGGTGGCCTTGCTGTCGGCCAGCTGGCCGTTGGTGGAGACCACCGTCACGTTCTCGGGCAGGAAGGCAGCCGAGATGGCGACGGCGGCGTCGAGCAGGCCGCCCGGGTCGTTGCGCAGGTCGAGCACCAGGCCCTTGAGGCTGGGGTCTTGCTTATAGACTTCCTCCACCTTGCGCACGAAGTCGTCCACCGTGCGCTCCTGGAACTGCGACAGGCGGATCCACGCATAGCCGGGCTCGATCACCTTGCCCTTGACGGACTGCGTCTTGATCTCCTCGCGCGTGATGGTCACGGGGAAGGTGCGGTTCTCGTCCTTCCTGAAGATGGTGAGCATGACCTTGGTGTTGGGCTCGCCGCGCATGCGCTTGACGGCGTCGTTGAGCGACAGGCTCTTGACCGCCGTGTCGTCGATCTTGGTGATCAGGTCATTCGTCTTGAGCCCGGCGCGGAACGCGGGCGAGCCCTCGATGGGCGAGACGACCTTGATGAGCCCGTCCTCCTGCGTGATCTCAATGCCCACGCCCACGAAGCGGCCCGACGTGCCCTCGCGGAATTCCTTGAACGACTTCTTGTCGAAATACTGCGAGTGCGGGTCGAGGCTGGACACCATGCCCGAGATGGCGTCGGTGATGAGCTTCCTGTCGTCCACCGGCTCCACGTAGTCGGTCTTGACCAGGCCGAACACCGCCGACAGCTGCTGGATCTCCTCCAGCGGCAGCGGCGTCATGGCGCCGCGCGCCACGGTTTGCAGCGACACGGTGGTCAAAGCCCCGGCGACCACGCCGACCGAAATCCACCCTGCAATCTTGAGTTTGTGGCCCATACAGCACCTCGAAATTATTACGCCCTTGGAAGGGGCCTGCCCGTTTCAGTTCCCCTTGCCCTGCGACGCCACCGCCGCAGCGGCCCGGGTCGCCGCCTCGGCATCGCCCAGATAGTAGTGCCGGATGGGCTTCAGGTCGGCGTCCAGCTCGTAAACCAGCGGAATCCCGTTGGGAATGTTCAGGCCCACGATGTCGGCGTCGGAGATGCCGTCCAGGTACTTCACCAGCGCGCGGATGGAGTTTCCGTGCGCGGCCACCACCACGCGCTGGCCGCAGCGGATGGCGGGCGCCATGGCCTCGTTCCAGAACGGCAGCACGCGGGCCACGGTGTCCTTCAGGCACTCGGTCAGGGGCACGCAGCCCTCGGCCAGACCGGCGTAGCGGCGGTCGCCGCGCTCGCTGCGGGGGTCGGCGGCCTCCAGCGCCGGGGGCGGCGTGTCGTAGCTGCGGCGCCAGACCAGCACCTGCTCCTCGCCGTACTGCTTGGCCATGTCGGCCTTGTTCAGCCCCTGCAGCGCGCCGTAGTGGCGCTCGTTCAGGCGCCAGTCCTTGACCACGGGCAGCCAGGTGCGGTCCATCTCGTCCAGCGTGTGCCACAGGGTGCGGATGGCGCGCTTGAGCACGCTGGTGTAGGCCACGTCGAACTCGTAGCCCTCGGCCTTGAGCAACTGGCCTGCCGACTTGGCCTGCGCGACGCCGGTGGGCGTCAGGTCCACGTCGGTCCAGCCGGTGAAGCGGTTTTCGAGGTTCCAGGTGGATTCGCCGTGGCGGATCAGGACGAGCTTGTGCATGGATTCCCTAGGGTCAAAACCCGGCATTTTAGAATTGCCGGGTCAGACAACCCTAGGAATCTTCGTGAAATTCATCATCGACAACTGGTACCTCGTCTTCGTCGCGCTGGCCTCGGGCGGCATGCTGCTGTGGCCCACGTTCAAGAGCGCCAGTGGCGGCAGCCTCACGCCCGCCGGGGCCGTGCAGCTCATCAACCGTGAAAAGGCCGTGGTGATCGACGTGTGCGAGGCCGACGAGTTCGCCGCGGGCCACGTGGGCGGCGCCAAGCACATTCCGCTGAACCAATTGGAAGAACGCCTGCCCGCCGTGGTCAAGAACAAGGCCCTGCCCGTGGTGCTGGTGTGCGCCAGCGGCGCGCGCTCGAACCGCGCCGTCGGCATCGCCAAGAAGCTGGGCTACGAGAACGCCCAGTCCATGGCGGGCGGCCTGAAAGCCTGGCGCGAGGCCAGCCTGCCCGTCGAGAAAGCGTAAGGAGAGCGACCATGCAGCCCGTGAAGATGTACACCACCGCCGTCTGCCCCTACTGCATCCGCGCCAAGCAGATCCTCAAATCCAAGGGCGTGGAGCAGATCGAGGAGATCCGCATCGACGCCGACCCCGCCGCGCGCCAGCACATGATGGAGATCACCGGCCGGCGCACCGTGCCGCAGATCTTCATCGGCGACACGCACGTGGGCGGCCATGACGACCTGGTGGCCCTGGACGGGCGCGGCGGCCTGATGCCCTTGCTCGGCGCTGCATAATCCACCCATGCGCCCGCTGGCCTCCAGCGGGTTTTGTTTTTGTTAACGAGAGACTTCACTCACACCATGGCCGACCAAGAGAATCCCGTCTTCCAGATCCAGCGCATCTACCTGAAGGACCTGTCGCTGGAGCAGCCCAACTCCCCCGCCATCCTGCTCGAACAGGAGCAGCCCAGCGTGGACATCCAGCTCGGCGTGGAAGCCGCGCCCGTGGCCGACGGCATCTACGAAGTGGCCGTGACGGCCACCGTGCAGACCAAGATCAAGGACAAGACCGTGTTCCTGGTCGAAGCCAAGCAGGCGGGCATCTTCGAGATCCGCAACCTGCCCGAAGACCAGATGGGCCCGGTCATGGGCATCGCCTGCCCGCAGATCGTCTATCCCTACCTGCGCGGCAACGTGGCGGACGCGATCACCCGCGCAGGCTTTCCGCCCGTACACCTGACCGAGATCAACTTCCAGGCCATGTACGAGCAGCAGCAGGCCCAGGCGGCGGGCGAAGCCTCGCCGATCATCACGCAGTAAGCACAAAAATAGAGGCCAAATCGGCCTCTAGCGCTTTATGGACAAGCGCAAGCAGCTATGAAAATCATAGTCCTCGGCGCGGGTGCCTGGGGTTCCGCCCTCGCCATGAGCGCGGCCCAGCACCCCGGCGGCCACGCCGTCACGCTGTGGGCGCGCGACGCGGCCCAGGCCGCCAGCCTGCGCGCCGCGCGGCAGAACGCCCGCTATTTGCCGGGCATTGCCTTTCCCCCTTCCCTTGCCGTGGCCGATGGCGGTTTCGCCGCGCTGCTGCCCGGTGCCAGCCTGGTCATCGTCGCCACGCCCATGGCGGCGCTGCGCGGCATGTTGCAGGCGCTCTCCGGCTGCGCCGCGCCCGTGGCCTGGCTGTGCAAGGGCTTCGAGGCGGCGGCGGAATCTTCAGGGTCTTTTGGGCTGCTGGCCCATGAAGTACAAGCGCAAGCAGCTCCAAGTTTGATAGCAGGCGTATTCAGCGGCCCCAGCTTCGCGCAAGAGGTGGCTCTGGGCCAGCCCACCGCCCTCGTCGCCGCCAGCCCGCATGCCGCCGTGCGCGACGCGCTGGTGGCGGCCTTCCACAGTCCCAGCGTGCGCGTGTACGCCAACGAGGACATCGTGGGCGTGGAAGTGGGCGGCGCTGTAAAGAACGTTCTGGCGATAGCCACCGGCCTGTGCGACGGCCTTGCGCTGGGCTTGAACGCCCGCGCCGCCCTGGTCACGCGCGGCCTGGCCGAGATGACGCGCCTGGGCCTGGCGCTGGGCGCGCGACCCGACACCTTCATGGGCCTGTCGGGCCTGGGCGACCTGGTGCTGACCGCCACCGGCGACCTGTCGCGCAACCGCCGCGTGGGCATGCTGCTGGCCCAGGGCCGGACGCTGGCGCAGGCGGTGGAGTCGCTGGGCCACGTGGCCGAGGGCGTCTATAGCGCCCGCACCGTGGCGCAGCGCGCCGAGGCGCTGGGCGTGGACATGCCCATCGCCCGCGCCGTGGTCGCGCTGCTGGACGGGCGGTTGCAGCCCCAAGAGGCCGTCGCCCGGCTCATGGGCCGCGGCCCGGCACAAGAACTACTCTAGGCCCTGCTCCAGCGCCAACAGTTCGTCCACCGTCTGGCGGCGGCGGATGAGGCGGGCCTGGCCGCCGTCCACCAGCACCTCGGCAATCAAAGGCCGCGTGTTGTAGTTCGATGACATCGACGCGCCATACGCGCCCGTGTCGTGGATCACCAGCAGATCGCCCACGCCCGCTGCGGGCAGATCGCGCGGCAGCACCACGCCGCCGTCGCCCTGCGTGAACACGTCGCCCGACTCGCACAGCGGCCCGGCCACCACGGTGGGGCGGCCCGCGCCCGCCGCAGCGCCGTCGCGCCGCAGCACGCTCATGGCGTGGTAGCTGCCGTACATGGACGGGCGCATCAGCTCGTTGAAGCCCGCGTCCACCAGCACGAAGTGGTTGCTGCCCACGTCCTTGGCGGCGCACACTTCGGTCAGCAGCACACCCGATTCGGCCACCAAAAAGCGCCCCGGCTCGATCTCCAGCCCCAGCCGGTGACCCACCACGGCCTCGGCCTGCTGGCGCGCCGCGTCCCACAGGCCGTGGTAGTGCTGCGTGTCCACCACGGGGTCGCCGCTGCGGTACGGAATGGACAGGCCGCCGCCCGCCGAAATCGCCTGCAGGTCATGCCCCGCCGCGTGCGCGCTGCGCACCAGGCCCACCATGGCGCCGCAGACTTCGGACAAGTGGCCGTAGTCCACGCCCGAGCCGATGTGCATGTGCAGCCCCACCAGCGTCAGCCCATGTTGCTTGATCGCCGCCAGCGCGGCGGGCAGGTCGCTGTGCCAGATGCCGTGCTTGCTGTGCTCGCCGCCCGTGTTGGTCTTGTTGCTGTGCCCGTGGCCGAAGCCCGGGTTGATGCGCAGCCACACCGCATGGCCCGGCGAGCGCTGGCCCAGTTGGTGCAGCATGTCGATGGAGCCCGCGTTCACCGGCACGCCGTGCTGCACCACGCAGTCCAGCGTGGCGGCGTCGAACAGGTCGGCGGTGAAGACGATCTCGGACGGCTTTTCCTCCAGGCCCTTGCCCGCCGTGTAGCCAGCGGCCAGCGCCCGCAGGATCTCGCCGCGCGAGACGGCGTCCACCTTCACGCCCTGCCCGCGCATCAGTTGGAGGATGTGGATGTTGGAGCACGCCTTCTGCGCAAAGCGCACGGTCTCGAAGTTGGACACCTGCGCGATGCGCTGGCGGATGGTGGCGGCGTCATAAACCCAGGTGGGTGTGCCGAACTGCGCGGCCAGGGCCAGGAGCTGGGCGGGCGAAAAGGGGTTGGACATGGGCGGGTTCCTGGAAAGCAGCAAAACCGCGATCATGCCAAGCGCCTATCATTCAATCCAATGCTTTCTTGCATGGCATTCATTCACATTGGATATGGATAACCGCATCACCCACCGCCACATCGAAGTCTTTCGCGCCGTGATGGCCGCAGGAAGCGCCACGGGCGCGGCCGACCTGCTGCACAGCTCGCAACCTACGGTGAGTCGTGAGCTGGCGCGGCTCGAATCCCTGCTGGGCTACGCCCTGTTCGAGCGCGCGCAGGGCCGCCTGCGCCCCAACGCCCGGGCCCTGGCGCTGTGGGACGAGGTGCAGCGATCCTGGCAGGGCCTGGAGCGCGTGGTGGAGCGCGCCGTGGCGCTGGGCCGCGACGACGCCGTGCAGCTGTCGGTGCTGTGCCTGCCCGCCCTGGCCCACGCCCTGCTGCCCGGCGCGGCCGCGCGGCTGATGCAGGCGCTGCCGCACGCGCGCCTGTCCGTCACGCCGCAGGAGCCGCCGCTGCTCGAAGAATGGATGAGCGCCCAGCGCTTCGACCTGGGCCTGAGCGAGCAGAGCGCCGCCCCGCCCGGCACGCGCGCCGAGGTGCTGCTGACGCTGGACGAGGTGGCCGTGCTGCCCGCCGCGCACCCGCTGGCGCAGCGCTCGGTGCTCGATCTGGCCGATTTCGCGGGCGAGCCCTTCGTCAGCCTCTCCGCCGACGACCCCTACCGCCGCCTGATCGACGCGCGCTTTGCCCAGGCCGGGGTGGCCCGCAGCCTGCGCGTGGAAACCCACAGCGCCGCCGCCGTCTGCGCCATGGTGCAGCAGGGGCTGGGCATTGCCATCGTGAACCCGCTCACGGCCCTGGCCGCAGCCAATGAGCGCCTGGCGCTGCGGCGGCTGGCCTTCTCCATACCCTTCAGCGTGGCGGCGCTGCTGCCGCTGTACCGCCCGCCGCTGCCCGAGGTGGCGCCCATGCTGGACGCGCTGCGGGCCGAGGTGGCACAGATCAAGCTATCATTTAAATAGCTATAAGCGCTTATACAGTAAGCGCTGGAGGCCGATTTGGCTTGAAAATCAGGAAGTCGGCAGGCTGCGTACCTTGACCGCCAGCCGCTCCTGCACCGAGGGCGAGACGAACTTGTGGACCTCGCCGCCCAGCACCGCGATCTCGCGCACGAAGGTGCTGCTGATGAACTGGTACTTGTCGCTGGGCGTGAGGAACACCGTCTCCACCTGCGGCATCAGCGTGCGGTTCATCCCCGCCAGTTGAAACTCGTAGTCGAAGTCCGTCACCGCGCGCAGGCCGCGCACCATGGCCTTGCCGCCGCGCGCGACGACGAAATCGCGCAGCAGGCCGCTGAAAGGCTCGACCTGCACCTGCGGGTACATCTTGACGGCCTCGCGCACCATCTCGATGCGCTCGTCCAGCGTGAACAGCGTCTTCTTGTGGTGCCCCGCCGCCACGGCCACGATCACACGCTCGAACAACTGCGTGGCCCTGCGCACCACGTCCTCATGGCCCAGGGTGATGGGGTCGAAGGTACCGGGGTAAACGGCGAGCACGTTCTGGGCCATGGTTGCTTGTCTCCTGTCTGGCGGATTAGTGGTGGCCACAGGCCCCTGCAAGACAGGCCGCCGGGCCGCGTGCGCGCATTATGCAGTGCGGTGCAACATCAGCCCCACAGCGCCGACAGCGGCACCGCCGCCAGCCTTTCGCCAAAGTGAACGCAGTCGGTGCCGTCGTACAGCACCACGCCATAAGCGAACCGGCCCTGGCACGCATCGGCCAGGGTGCGCAGGCCGCCGAAGTCGGCAGCGCGCACGGTGGCCGATGCCTTGACCTCGATGCCCGCGACCATGCCATCGTCGCGCTCCAGCACGATGTCCACCTCGCGCATCTGCGCGTCGCGGTAGTGGTAGGGCGTGAGCCGCAAATCGGATGCTGCCATGAGCTTGAGCACCTCGGCGAACACGAAGGTCTCCAGCAGCGCGCCAAAGGCTTCGCGGTCGGCCTGCACGCGCGCCAGGCCCAGGCCGCGCGCGGTGGCCAGCAGGCCGGAATCGACGAAGTGCAGCTTGGGCGTCTTGGTGATGCGCTTGGCCGCGTTGGTGTACCAGGGCGGCAGGGTGCGCACCAGGAAGATCTGCTCCAACAGGCCCAGGTAGCGCTGCGCCGTCTTGTGCGTGACGCCGATGCCCGCGCCGAATTGCGAGTGGTTGACCAGCCGCCCCGAGTGCTCGGCCAGCAGGCGCACGAAGCGCGGCAGCTCTGTGATTTTTTCCACGTCGGCAATGTCGCGCAGGTCGCGCGTCAGCACCGAGTTGAGGTAGGCGCGCGCCCAGTCCTGGCGCCTGCGCTCGCTCTCGCGGGCGATGGCTTCGGGGAAGCCGCCTTGCAGCACGGTGCGCACCAGGTCATCGCCCAGCACGGCCTGCCGCACGGTGGGCCATGAACCCTCGAACAGACGATCGAGAAACGTGGGCGCGGCCTGGCCCGCGATCTCGGCCTGGGCCAGCGGCAGCATGGGGATGGTCTCCATGCGCCCGGCCAGGCTGTCGGCCACGCGCGGCAGGGTCATCACGTTGGCCGAGCCGGTCAGCAGGAAGTGGCCGGGGCGCCGGCTTTCATCGACACGCTTCTTGATGGCCAGCAGCAGCTCGGGCACGCGCTGCACCTCGTCGATGATGACTGCCGCGCCTTCCAGCCCCCGGACGTAGCCCACCGGGTCGGAACGCGCCGCATCCAGCGCCGTCTGGTCGTCGAGGGTGACGTAGGTTCTGTCCGGCCCCTGCATGCCGCGCACCAGCGTGGTCTTGCCGCAGCGGCGCGGCCCGGCCACCAGCACCACGGGGGTGTCCGCAAGGGCTTCGCGCACACGGTGCGCTGCGAATCGCTCGTACATGCCATCCCCTTGAAATTTGGGATCATACGGCATGTTAATTGGTAATTTATCGAATGATATTTGGGAATCAATGATCGGATAATTGGGATCATGCCCTGCGCAGCAGATGCGCATGCACCGCGCCCGCCTTGAGGTGGCGGTGCGCCTGCAAGCCCGCCGCCGCCAGCGCCTCTGCGGTGCATTGCGCGGGCGCTTCCAGGTAGATGAAGCCGTCTTGCGCCACGGCCTGCGCGGCGGCGTGCAGGGCGGGGGCGAACAGGTCGGCCTGGCCGAAGGGCGGGTCGAGCAGCACCAGGTGCAGGCTGCCGGGCGCGGCCTGGCGCAGCGCCGCGATGCCGTCGCCGCGCTGCACGCGCACGGCGTCGGCCTTCAGGCGCTGGCGGGTGGTTTCAAGTTGCGCGGCCAGTTGGGCATCGCTCTCCACCAGCAGCACCTGCGCCGCGCCACGCGATGCGGCCTCCAGGCCCAGCGCGCCGGTGCCCGCGAAGGCGTCCACGCAGCGCCAGCCGGTCAAATCCTGCCCCAGCCAGTTGAACAGCGTCTCGCGCACACGGTCGGGCGTGGGGCGCAGGCCGGGCTTGTCGGCCACGGGCAGGCGGGTGCGCTTCCACTGGCCGCCGATGATGCGGACCTCGCGCGGCGGCGCGGCGGCGGGCATCAGCGGCCCGTGAAGCGCGCCGGCCGCTTCTCGATGAAGGCGCGCACGCCCTCGGCCGCGTCCTCGCTGCTGGCCAGCACCTTCTGCACCGGCACGAAGTCGGCCACGGCGGCGGCCTGGCCCAGCTCGATGGCCTTGAGCACGTTCAGCCGCGTCGCGACC
>NZ_JASGDA010000076.1:0-29777 GCF_047607405.1 Acidovorax sp.
GCCCGCCAGCGCCCAGCGCGGCCAGGCCGCAGCGGCGGCAGCGGGCGCGTCGAACACCTCGCGCGCCGCGCGCTGCACGATGGCGGCGGTCACCTGCCGCGAACCCACCGCGTAAGCACCCAGCATCGCCCGGTCGCACAGCAGGTTGATGCGCCGGGGCACGCCGTGCGTCAGCGCATGTACGCGCCGCAGGGCGCGCCCGTCGAACGGCAGCGGCCCCTGCAGCCCGGCCACGGCCAGGCGGTGGGCGACGTACTGCTGCGTTTCCCGCGCGTCCAGCGGGCCGAGGTGAAAGCGCGCGATCACGCGCTGCGCGAGCTGCTCCATGGACGGCTGCGCCACCATGGCGCGCAGCTCGGGCTGGCCGATCAGGATGATCTGCAAGAGCTTGCGCTCGCGGGTCTCCAGGTTGGTCAGCAGGCGCAGCTGCTCCAGCACGTCGGGCGCGAGGTTCTGCGCCTCGTCGATGACGAGCACGCTGCTCCTGCCCTGCGCATGCTGCGCGAGCAAAAAGGCGTTGAGCGGGTCGATGCAGTCCTTGGCCGTCTCCACGCCGCCCACGGCGGGCCGGTGCGCCACGCCGAACTCGTCGCAGATGGAGCGCAGCAGCTCGCCCACGGTGAGCTTGGGGTTGAAGATGTAGGCCACGTCGCAGTGCGGTGGCACCTGCTCCAGAAAGCACCGGCATACCGTGGTCTTGCCCGTGCCGACCTCGCCCGTGAGCAGCACGAAGCCGCCGCCCGCGTCCAGCCCGTAGAGCAGGTGGGCCAGCGCCTCGCGGTGGCGCTCGCTCATGAACAGGTAGCGCGGGTCGGGGGCAATGGAGAACGGCGGGTGCGCGAGGCCGAAGAACGGGGCGTACATGGCGGCGAGTATGCAGTGCGGGTTTCACCGGGGGAGTGATTTCCCTGGAATTGTCGTTACAAAGACAAGATGGCGTCAAAGTCAGCCCTAGCATCCGGCCCAATCTCTTCCCTTTTCCAGGAGCCGGAATGAAGACAACGTTCCCGCAATTGCTGCTCAAACACGCCGCCGAACGCCCCCGCGCCCCGGCGCTGCGCGAAAAGGAATACGGCATCTGGCAGACCCACACCTGGGCCGACTTGGCGCGCCTGGTGGAGCACCTGGCCGCCGGGCTGCACCTGGCGGGCCTCACGCGCGGTGAGCACCTGGTGGTGATCGGCGCCAACCGCCCGCGCCTGTACGCCACCATGCTGGCCGCGCAGTCGCTGGGCGCCATCCCCGTGCCGCTGTACCAGGACGCGGTGGCGGCCGAGTGCATCTACCCGCTGAACAACGCCGAGGTGCGCTTTTGCATGGTGGAAGACCAGGAGCAGGTGGACAAGCTGCTCGAAATCCGCACGCAGTGCCCGCACCTCGCACGCATCTATTTCGACGACCCGCGCGGCCTGCGCAACTACGCCGAGCCGGGGCTGGATTCGCTGGACGCGCTGGTGGCATCGGGCAAGGCCCACGTCGCCTTGCACCCCGAATGGTTCCGCGCCGAGGTCGCCAAGGCCCGCCCGGACGACGTGGGCGCGATGTTCTTCACCTCGGGCACCACGGGCAACCCCAAGGGCGTGGTCCACACGCACGCCACGCTGCTGGACCGCGCGAGCGCCGGGGCCGAGTTCGACAAGCTCACCCACAGCGAGGAAGTGCTGGCCTACCTGCCGCCCGCGTGGATCGGTCAGAACATCTTCAGCTACGCGCAGTGGCTGGCCTGCGGCTACGTGGTCAACTGCCCCGAGTCGGCGGGCACGGTCAGCATCGACCTGAAGGAGGTCGGCCCCACCTACTACTTCGCGCCGCCGCGCGTGTTCGAGGGGTTGCTGACCAGCGTGATGATCCGCATGGAAGACGCGGGCGCCCTCAAGCGCAAGATGTTCCACGCCTGCATGGCGGTGGCGCGGCGCGTGGGGCCTGCGCTGATGGACGGCAAGCCCGTGGGCGCGCTCGACCGGCTGAAATACGCCCTGGGCAACCTGTTCGTCTATGGCCCGCTGCGCAACACGCTCGGGTTCAGCCGCGTGCGCGTGGCCTACACGGCGGGCGAGGCCATCGGCCCCGACCTGTTCACCTTCTACCGCTCCATCGGCATCAATTTGAAGCAGCTCTACGGCTCCACCGAGACCGCCGTGTTCGTCTGCATACAGCCCGACAACCAGGCATTTGCCGACACCGTGGGCGTGCCCGCGCGGGGCGTGGAGATCAAGGTGGCGGACAACGGCGAAATCCTGGTCAAGTCCGCCGGGCTGCTCAAGGAGTACTACAAGAACCCCGCCGCCACCGCCGAGGTGCTGACCGCCGACGGCTGGTACCACACCAGCGACGCGGGCTTCATCGACGCACACGGACACCTGAAGATCATCGACCGCGTGAAGGACGTGGGCCGCATCCAGGGCGGCGCGAACGACGGCGCCATGTTCGCGCCCAAGTACGTGGAGAACAAGCTGAAGTTCTTCTCGCACATCAAGGAAGTGGTGGCCCTGGGCGACGGTCGCGAGAAGGTGTGCGTGATGGTCAACATCGACTTCGACGCCGTGGGCAACTGGGCCGAGCGCCGCAACCTGCCCTACGCGGGCTACACCGACCTGGCGCAGAAACCCGAGGTCTATGAGCTGATCCGCGAGTGCATCGAGAAGGTCAACGCCGACCTGGCGCAGGACAGCCTGCTGGCGGGCAGTCAGGTCAGCCGCTTTCTGGTGCTGCACAAGGAGCTGGACGCGGACGACGGCGAGCTGACGCGCACCAACAAGGTCCGGCGCGGCTTCATCGCCGAGAAGTACGCCGCGCTGGTGGACGCGCTCTACGCGGGCAAGACCGAGCAGTACATCGAGACGCAGGTCAAGTTCGAGGACGGTCGCACCGGCAGCGTCCGGGCCACCTTGAAGATTCTCGACACCAAGACCTTCACCCCCGTGAAAAAGGCCGCCTGATGAACCATAAGAAGATCGGCGACGTCATCCTGGACGTTCAGAACATCAGCCTGCGCTTTGGCGGCGTGAAGGCGCTGACGGACATCAGCTTCAACGTGTGCGAGCACGAGATCCGCGCCATCATCGGCCCCAACGGCGCGGGCAAGTCGTCCATGCTCAACTGCATCAACGGCGTCTATACGCCGTCCGAGGGCAAGATCACCTTTCGCGGCCAGACCTTCTCGCACATGAACTCGCGCCAGGTGGCCGAGATGGGCGTGGCGCGCACCTTCCAGAACCTGGCGCTGTTCAAGGGCATGAGCGTGATCGACAACATCATGACCGGGCGCAACCTCAAGATCAAAAGCAACCTGCTGCTGCAAGCGCTGCGCATCGGCCCGGCCGAACGCGAGGAAATCCGCCACCGCGAGTTCGTCGAGCACATCATCGACTTCCTCGAAATCCAGGCCTACCGCAAGACCCCCGTGGGCCAGTTGCCCTACGGCCTGCAAAAGCGCGTGGACCTGGGCCGCGCGCTGGCGATGGAGCCGCAGGTGCTGCTGCTCGACGAGCCCATGGCGGGCATGAACGTCGAGGAAAAGCAGGACATGTGCCGCTTCATCCTGGACGTGAACGACGAGTTCGGCACCACCATCGTGCTCATCGAGCACGACATGGGCGTGGTGATGGACATCAGCGACCGCGTGGTGGTGCTCGACTACGGCAAGAAGATCGGCGACGGCACGCCGGGCGACGTGCGCAGCAACGAAGACGTGATCAGCGCCTATCTGGGCACATCACATTGACGCATTGAGGACACCGGCATGGCCTTCTTTCTGGAAACTCTCATCGGCGGCCTGATGGCGGGCATGCTCTACGCGCTGGTCGCCCTGGGCTTCGTGCTCATCTTCAAGGCGTCGGGCGTCTTCAACTTCGCGCAGGGCGCCATGGTGCTGTTCGCGGCGCTGGCGATGGCGCGCTTTTCCGAATGGCTGCCGCAGTGGCTGGGCCTGGAGAGCAAGGCGCTCGCCAACGTGCTGGCCTTCGTCGTCGCGGGCGCCGTCATGTTCGTGGCGGCCTGGTGCATCGAGCGGCTGGTGCTGCGCCACCTGGTCAACCAGGAAGGCGCCACGCTGCTCATGGCGACGCTGGGCATCACCTACTTCATGGAGGGGCTGGGCCAGACGCTGTTCGGCAGCGAGATCTACAAGATCGACATCGGCATGCCCAAGGACCCGGTGTTCATGCTCGAATCCGTGTTCCAGGGCGGCGTGATGGTCAACCAGGAAGACGTGATCGCCGCCGTGATCGCCGCCGCGCTGGTGGCCGCCCTGTCGCTGTTCTTCCAGAAGACCGGCACGGGCCGCGCCCTGCGCGCCGTGGCGGACGACCACCAGGCCGCGCAGTCCATCGGCATTCCGCTGGGGCGCATCTGGGTCATCGTGTGGTGCGTGGCGGGCGTGGTGGCGCTGGTGGCCGGGATGATCTGGGGGAGCAAGCTGGGCGTGCAGTTCTCGCTGGCCACGGTGGCGCTGCGGGCGCTGCCGGTGGTGATCCTGGGCGGGCTCACGTCGGTGCCCGGCGCCATCATCGGCGGGCTCATCATCGGCGTGGGCGAGAAGCTCTCCGAGGTGTACCTCGGCCCCTACGTGGGCGGCGGCATCGAGATCTGGTTCGCCTACGTGCTGGCGCTCGTCTTCCTGCTGTTCCGCCCACAAGGGTTGTTCGGCGAAAAAATCATTGACCGCGTGTAAGAGGGAGACTGACCATGTTCTACAGAGAAAACGGCCAGTTCAAGACCAGCTACCGCGCCGACCAGCAGATCTTCCCCATCGCGCAGGACCGCATCGCCATCCTCGCGCTGTTGCTCGTCGCCTTCGTCGGCGTGCCCCTGGTCGCCAGCGAATACTTCTACAGCGCCATCCTGATCCCCTTCGTCATCATGTCGATGGCCGCCTTGGGCGTGAACGTCCTGGTGGGCTACTGCGGGCAGATCTCGCTGGGCTCGGGCGCGTTCATGGCCGTGGGCGCGTATGGCGCATACAACTTCTTCATGCGCGTGCCGGGCATGCCGCTGATCCCGGCGCTCATCCTGGGCGGGCTGTGCGCCACGGCCTTCGGCATTCTGTTCGGGCTGCCCAGCCTGCGCGTGAAGGGCCTGTACCTGGCGGTGGCGACGCTGGCGGCGCAGTTCTTTGCCGACTGGATGTTCCTGCGCATCAAGTGGTTCACGCTGGACAACGCCTCGGGCTCGGCCGCCGTGTCCGACCTGCAACTGCTGGGCATGCCGCTGCAAAGCGACCTCAGCAAGTACCTGTTCTGCCTGTGCGCGCTGGTGGGAATGGCGCTGCTGGCCAAGAACCTGGTGCGCAGCGCCATCGGCCGCGAGTGGATGGCGATCCGCGACATGGACGTGGCGGCGGCGGTGATCGGCATCCGCCCCATGTACGCCAAGCTCACGGCCTTCGCGGTCAGCAGCTTCATCATCGGCGTGGCGGGCGGGCTGTGGGCCTTCGTCTACCTGGGCGCGTGGGAGCCCAGCGCGTTCAACGTGGACCTGTCGTTCAAGCTGCTGTTCATGGTCATCATCGGCGGCATGGGCTCGATCATGGGCGCGTTCTTCGGCGCGGCCTTCATCGTGGTGCTGCCCATCGCGCTCAACCAGTTGCTGCCCGCCATCGCGGGCGTGTTCGGGCAGAGCATCTCCACCACCGCCGCGTCGCACACCGAGCTGATGATCTTCGGCGCGCTCATCGTCTGGTTCCTCATCGTCGAGCCGCATGGCCTCGCCAAACTCTGGTCCACCGCCAAGCAAAAACTCCGCGTCTGGCCCTTCCCCCACTGATTTCCCCCGTGCTTCAACCACCACCCATCACAAGGAGACAACCATGAAGCTATCCAAACTCGCGATCGCAGCCACCGTCGCCCTCGCGGCAGCGGCCCCCGCCACCGGCGCCTTCGCGCAGGCCAAGGAGCAGTACATGCCCGTGCTGTCCTACCGCACCGGCCCGTATGCGCCCAACGGCAACCCCATCGCCAACGGCATCGTGGACTACTACAAGCTGGTCAACGCGCGCGGCGGCATCAACGGCGTCAAGCTGCTGATCGAAGAGTGCGAGACCATGTACGACACGGCCCGCAGCGTGGAGTGCTACGAGCGCCTGAAGAACAAGAACGGCGGCGCGGCGGTGATCCAGCCGTGGTCCACCGGCGCCACCTTCGCCATCACCGAGAAGGCGCCCGTGGACAAGATTCCGATGGTCACGCTGGGCTATGGCCGCAGCGAAAGCGCGGACGGCACGGTGTTCAAGTGGAACTTTCCCCTGGCGGGCAACTACTGGGTGGCGGGCGACGTGCTGGTGCAGGCCATCGGCGCCAAGGAAGGCGGCCTGGACAAGCTCAAGGGCAAGAAGATCGCCCTGGTCTATCACGACAGCCCCTTCGGCAAGGAGAGCCTGCCCATCCTGCACGAGCGCGCCAGGATGCACGGCTTCACGCTGCAAGAGCTGCCCGTGACCGCCCCCGGCGTGGAGCAGAAGGCCACCTGGCTGCAGGTGCGCCAGAACCGCCCGGACTACGTGATCCTGTGGGGCTTCGGCGTGATGAACTCCACCGCGCTGAAGGAAGCCCAGGCCACCGGCTACCCGCGCGAGAAGATGTACGGCGTGTGGTGGTCGGGCGCAGAGCCCGACGTGAAGGACGTGGGCGAGGGCGCCAAGGGCTACAACTCGGTCGCCTTGCAGAACAGCGCCGACTACGACGCCAAGGTGGTCAAGGAAACGCTGGAGAAGCTGCATGCCAAGGGCCAGGGCACGGGCCCGAAGGAAGAAGTGGGCCAGGTGCTGTGGCTGCGCGGCGCGATGAGCGCCATGCTCACCGTCGAAGGCATCCGCGCCGCGCAGGAGCGCTACGGCAAGGGCAAGGTCATGAACGGCGACCAGGTGCGCTGGGGCCTGGAGAACCTGAACCTGGACCAGAAGAAGCTCGATGCGCTGGGCTTCGCGGGCGTGCTGCGCCCCATCAGCACCTCGTGCCAGGACCACATGGGCGCCTACTGGGCGCGCATCCAGACCTGGGACGGCAAGGCCTGGAAGATCACCAGCGACTGGATGCAGGGCGACGAGCAGATCATCAAGCCGATGGTCAAGGCGGCTGCCGCCAAGTACGCGGCTGAAAAGAAATTGACGCCCCGCACCCCCGCCGACTGCCAAAGCTGAGAGCAACCCCCTGAGCCGCTGCGCGGCTTCCCCCTTCTCTCGCGCTGCGCGCGGGAAGGGGGACGACGCCGGTGGCCGGGCAAAGCCCGCTCCACGGCGTCCGCTGGCCTGGGGCGCGCCCGTATCACCACAGGGAACACCATGGACACCCGAAACATCGTTCTAAACGTCAACGGCATCGAGGTCATCTACAACCACGTGATCCTCGTGCTCAAGGGCGTGTCGCTCACCGTACACGAGGGCGGCATCGTCGCCATCCTGGGCGGCAACGGCGCGGGCAAGACGACCACGCTGCGCGCCATCTCCAACCTGCTCAGGGGCGAGCGCGGCGAGGTGACCAAGGGCAGCATCGAGCTGCGCGGCGAGCGCATCGAGAACCTCTCGCCCGCCGACCTCGTGCAGCGCGGCGTGGTGCAGGTGATGGAGGGTCGCCACTGCTTCGCCCACCTGACCATCGAAGAAAACCTGATGACCGGCAGCTACACCCGCACCAGCAAGGCGGAGATCGCGGCCAACCTGGAGAAGGTCTATACCTACTTCCCGCGCCTGAAGACACGGCGCACCTCGCAGGCCGCCTACACCTCGGGCGGCGAGCAGCAGATGTGCGCCATTGGCCGCGCGCTCATGGCCAACCCCAGCATGGTGCTGCTCGACGAGCCGTCCATGGGCCTGGCGCCGCAGATCGTCGAGGAAGTGTTCAACATCGTGAAAGACCTCAACGACAAGGAGAAGGTCACCTTCCTGCTGGCCGAGCAGAACACCCACATGGCGCTGAAATACGCGGACTACGGCTACATCATGGAAAGCGGTCGCGTGGTGATGGACGGCGCCGCCAGCGACCTCGCCAGCAACGAGGACGTGAAGGAGTTCTACCTGGGCATGGGCGGCGGCGAGCGCAAGAGCTTCAAGGACGTGAAGAGCTACAAGCGCCGCAAGCGCTGGTTGGCCTGATTACTCCCAAATTCATAGCTGCAAGTGCTTTCTGCATAAGCGCTAGAGGCCAATTTCATTCAAAAACCGCAGAGAAAGCCCAGGCCATGACGACGAACTTCTACGACGCCCTGGAAACCCGCAGCCCCGCCGAGCGCGAAGCCGCCCTGCTGGCCGCGCTGCCCGCGCAGGTGGCGCATGCGCAGGCGGCCTCGCCCGCGTTCGCCAGCATCCTGGCGGGCGTGGATGCGGCGGCAGTCACCAGCCGCGCCGCGCTGGCGCAACTGCCCGTCACGCGCAAATATGAATTGCTGGAGCGCCAGCAGGCCCAGCGCGCCAGCACGCCGTTCGGCGGGTTCAGCGCCGTGGGCTTTGGCCCGGCCATGCCGCGCGTGTTCGCCAGCCCCGGCCCGCTGTACGAGCCCGAGGGCACGCGCCGCGACTACTGGCGCATGGCGCGCGCCATCTACGCGGCAGGGTTCCGCCCCGGCGAGCTGATCCACAACTGCTTCTCCTACCACTTCGTGCCCGCGGGCTCCATGATGGAAAGCGGCGCGCACGCGCTGGGCTGCACCGTGTTCCCTGGCGGCACGGGCCAGACCGAGCAGCAGGTGCAGGCCATGGCCGAGCTGAAACCGGCGGGCTACATCGGCACGCCGAGCTTCCTGAAAATCATCGTGGAAAAGGCCGCCGAAATGGGCGTGGCCCTGCCCAGCGTGACCAAGGCCCTGCTGTCGGCCGAAGCCTTTCCGCCCAGCCTGCGCGACTGGTTTGCCGAGCGCGGCATCACCGGCTACCAGTGCTACGGCACGGCCGACCTGGGGCTGATCGCGTACGAGACCAGCGCCCGCGAGGGGCTGGTGCTGGACGAAGGCGTCATCGTCGAGATCGTGCGCCCCGGCACCGGCGACCCGGTACACGAGGGCGAGGTGGGCGAGCTGGTCGTCACCACGCTCAACCCCGACTACCCGCTGATCCGCTTCGGCACGGGCGACCTGTCCGCCGTGCTGCCCGGCCCCTGCCCCACGGGCCGCACCAACACGCGCATCAAGGGCTGGATGGGCCGCGCCGACCAGACCACCAAGGTGCGCGGCATGTTCGTCCACCCCGGCCAGGTGGCCGCCGTGGCCAAGCGCTTTCCACAGGTGCTGCGCGCGCGCCTGGTCGTCAGCGGCGAGATGGCCAACGACCAGATGGTGCTGAAGGTAGAGACCACCGAGACCGCCGAGGGCCTGGCCCGCCAGTTGGCCGACGCCGTGCGCGAGGTGACCAAGCTGCGCGCCGACGTGGAAATGGTCGCGCCCGGCACCCTGCCCAACGACGGCAAGGTGATCGAGGACGCGCGCAGCTACAAGTAAGAGCGCCGTTTGCGCCAGATCAAGAAGGCAGCAGTGTTTACCCTAGAAATGCTCTCTTATTGATAGCTGCATGTGCTTGCTGAATAAGCGCTGGTGGCCTATTTGGCTTAAAAAAAGCAGGGCAGGCCAGGTACGTACTATCCGCAATACGGCCCCAGACGGCCCTCGCTATCATGCGCCGTCATTTACAGGAGATGCCATGAAGAAGACGCTCAAACTCGCACTGGCCGCTGCGGTCGCTGCCACCGCCGCCATCGGCGCCAGCGCCCAGGACTTCCCGGCCAAGGACAAGCCGATCACCATCATCGTGCCCTTCGCCGCAGGCGGCCCCACCGACCGCGTGGCGCGCGACCTGGCCGATGCCATGCGCAAACCCCTGGGCGGCGCGAGCATCGTCATCGACAACACGGCGGGCGCCGGCAGCTCCATCGGCGCCGCCAAGGCCGCCCGCGCCCCCGCCGACGGCTACACGCTGCTGCTGAACCACGTGGCCATGGCCACCATGCCCACGCTGTACCGCAAGCTGCCGTTCAACGTCGCCAACGACTTCGAGTACCTGGGCATCGTCAACGACGTGCCCATGACGCTGATCGCCCGCCCCAGCATGCCCGCGAACAACGTCAAGGAACTGCTCGCCTGGATCAGTCAGAACAAGGGCAAGATCAACCTGGGCAACGCGAGCCAGGGTTCCGCGTCGCACCTGTGCGGCCTGATGTTCAAGCACGCCCTGGCCACCGACATGACCGACGTGCCCTACAAGGGCACGGCCCCCGCCATCACCGACCTGATCGGCGGCCAGATCGACCTGCTGTGCGACCAGACCACCAACACCACGTCGCAGATCGAGGCCAAGAAGGTCAAGGCCTATGCCGTGACCACCACCAAGCGCCTCACCACCCCCGCGCTCAAGGACCTGCCCACGCTGGCCGAGTCCGGCGTGAAGGACTTCAACGTGACCATCTGGCACGGCCTGTACGCGCCCAAGGGCACGCCCGCGCCCGTGCTGGCCAAGCTGAACGAGGCGCTGAAGGTGGCACTGAAGGACCCTGAGTTCATCAAGAAGCAAGAGGGCCTGGGCGCCGTGGTCGCCACCGATGCCCGCATCGAGCCCGCCGAGCACAAGAAGTTCGTGGCGTCCGAAACGGCGAAGTTCGGCGTCGCCATCAAGGCCGCTGGCGCCTACGCCGACTGACCCTGGCCCGCCGCTCCCCTGGCAAAGCCGCCTCGCCCCTGGGCCAGGCGGCTTTTTCGCCTTTGCGGGGTTGCTGGCGGGTCTTGCGGGTTATCCATCTGCTGCCACGCGCCGTACACGCGTAGAACACGGCCATCACGCAACAAGGAGCCTGCATGACCACCTTCTCCCGCCGCCTTGCCCTGGGGGCCGCCATGGCACTGCTCGCCAGCGCCGTACACGCGCAGACCGCCTGGCCGACCAAGCCGGTGCGCATCGTCGTGCCCTTTGCGCCCGGCGGTACCACGGACATCCTGGCGCGGGCCATGGCGCCCGAACTCTCGCGCGCCTTCGGCCAGCAGTTCATCGTGGACAACCGCGCGGGCGCGGGCGGCAACGTGGGCGCCGAGATCGTGGCCAAGTCGCCCGGCGACGGCTACACGCTGCTCATGGGCACCGTGGGCACGCACGGCATCAACCGCGCGCTGTACGCCAGGCTGCCCTACGACCCCATCAAGGACTTCGTGCCCATCACCCTGGTGGCTGCCGTGCCCAACGTGATGGTGATGAACGCCGAGAAGGCCAAGTCCCTGGGCGTACACAACGTGCAGGACTTCGTCCGCGCCGCCAAGGCCAACCCCGGCAAGCTGAACATGGCGTCCAGCGGCAACGGCACGTCCATCCACCTCGCGGGCGAGCTGTTCAAGAGCATGACGGGCACCTACATGCTGCACCTGCCCTACCGTGGCTCCGGCCCGGCGCTGCTGGACATGGTGGCGGGCAATGCCGACGTGATGTTCGACAACCTGCCGTCGTCCATGGCGCAGATCAAGGCGGGCAAGCTCACCGCGCTGGCAGTGACCAGTTCGCAGCGCTCCGGCGCGCTGCCGGACGTGCCCACGGTGGAAGAAGCGGGCGGCCCCGCGCTCAAGGGCTACGAGGCCAGTTCCTGGTTCGGCCTGCTGGCCCCGGCGGGCACGCCGCCGGACATCGTGAACCGCATCCAGCAGGAAGTCGCCAGGTCGCTGGCAACGCCTGCGATGAAGGAGCGGCTGCTGGCCCAGGGCGCCATTCCGGGCGGCAACACGCCTGCGGAGTTCGCGCAGCACATCGACGCCGAACACAAGAAATGGGCGCAGGTCGTCAAGGCGTCCGGCGCCAAGGTGGACTGACCCTTACCAGGTAACTTCGCGCCCCTCGGCGCTGCTGCGGCGCAGCATGTCGAGCAGGGGCGCGGCGCGCTGGCGCAGGGAGACTGCGGCGTCGTCCTTGCCGTCTTCCTCGGTCGCCTCGCTCTCCTTCGCGGCGCTCTCCTCGGCGGCGATGGCGGCCTCGATGGCGGCGATGGCGCCCGGGGCCTGCTCGGCGGTCACGATGCCGCCCTGCCCGGGCGTCTTGCCCATGATCTGCACGAGCTGGCGGCCATTGGGCTCCAGCATGATGACATCCGCAGTGGCGCGGGATTTGAACTTGTAGAGCATCAGCGGTAGATGTATTCGCGGTTGAAGGGGTAGTCCGATTGTGCGCCGCGAATGCTCCCGGTACACACGTCGCCGTCGGGCCGCGCGGCGAGCATCTGGTGCAGCGCCATCCAGCCGCGCTCGAAGCCCAGGGCGCTGCCCGCCAGGTACAGCCGGTAGGCGCGCAGCACCTTGTCGCCGCGCTCCGCGCCCGCGTGCGCGGCCAGCACCTCGCGCGCGGCGGGCAGTTGCGATTCCAGGCTGTCGGACCAGGCCCAGAGCGTGCGGGCGTAGTGCGGGCGCAGGTTCTCGGTGTCCACCATCTCCAGGCCCGCGTTCGCCATGTCGTGCAGCACGGCGCTCACGTGCAGCAGCTCGCCGCCCGGAAAGATGTACTGCTCGATGAAGTCGCCCATGCCCGCGCCGAGCTGCGCGTTGTCCACCGCGCCCGCCGTGATGCCGTGGTTCAGCAGCAGGCCGCCGGGGCGCAGCAGGCGCACGATGGTGTCGAAGTAGCGGCCCATCTGCGCGCGGCCCACGTGCTCGAACATGCCGACGGAGGCGATCTTGTCGAAGGGCTCGTCCGCCTGCAGCTCGCGGTAGTCGCACAGCAGCACGCGCACGCGGCCCTGCAGCCCGCGCTCGTCGATGAGGCGCTGCACGTGCGCGTGCTGGTTGCGCGACAGGGTGATGCCCGTGGCGTCCACGCCGTAGTGCTCTGCCGCCCACAGCAGCAGGCCGCCCCAGCCCGCGCCGATGTCCAGGAAGCGCTGGCCGGGCGCGAGCCTCAGCTTGCGACAGATGTGGTCGAGCTTGGCCTCCTGCGCCTGGGCCAGGGTCATGCCGTCGTCGCGGTAGTAGGCGCACGAATACACGCGCCGGGGGTCGAGCCACAGCGCGTAGAAGTCGTCCGACAGGTCGTAGTGGAACTGCACGTGGCGCGCATCGCCCGCCACGGTGTGTGCCGCCAGGGAGCGCGCCCGCGCCAGCACGCGCCGCCACCAGCCGCCGTGCTCGTCGCGGGCGGGGTCGCGCGTGAGCAGGCCCGCAGCGGCGGCCATCAGGTCGCGCATGCCGCCTTCGATCGCCACGCGCCCTTCGACGATGGCCGCGCCCACGCTGCCGATCTGCCCGGTGGCCAGGGCCACCAGGGCCAGGCGGTCCCTGAACCGCAGGGTGACGGCGGGGTGGGCCGCGCCCAGTTGCCTGCCCGCAGGCAACTGGACGGCCAGGGGCACGGGCAAAGCCGCGAGGCGCCCCTCCAGGGTGTTCAACAGGTGCTTCATGCCGCCCATTCTTGGATGCGGCGCTCGCCATCGTCAACCGGGGGCAGAGATGACCCCATTGTGTTCATGCCCCGCGCGCGGATGGCAGGCGCAACCGGCCAAGCACCCCCATCAGCGCCCGCCCGTACAGGATGAAACCCAGCGCCAGCGCGATCAGCGGCAGCGCCGCGAACACCCAGCCCGTCAGCCGCTCGCCCCCCAGCGCCACGCCCACGAGCAGCGCCACCGCAGGGTTCACGAACGAGTAGCTGCCCGCCAGCGCGGCGGAAGCATTCTTGAGCAGCCACAGATAGGCGTTGAGCGCCAGCAGCGTGCCGCACACCAGCAGATAGACCCACGCCGCCCACGACTTGGCGCTGACCTGCCCCAGCGCCGACAGCGGCTCGAAGCACAGCGCCGCCGCCAGCCCCATCGCCCCGCCCATGAGCCACTGGGCGGCCGAGGCCATGGCGGGCGCGGGCTGCGAGAGCCTGCGCGATGCGTACGAGCCCAGGCTCCAGGCCAGCGGCGCGCCAAAGGCCAGCAGCGCGCCGACCCAGGTGGCGGAAAAGTCGCCTTCCAGCGCCAGCAGCAGCGCGCCTGCCACGCCCAATGCCAGGCCGATCCAACTGGTGAACGGCACGCGCTCGCCGCCCCAGCGCGACCACAGCGCCAGCCACATCGGCATGGTGGTCACCACGGTCGCCATCAGCCCCGAGCCAATGCCCAGCTTCTGCGCAAAGCCCACAAGGTTCATCGCCAGGAACGCCATGCACCCGCCGATGACCGCCGCGTTGCGCCACTGCGCCGCCGTGGGCAGCGCATGGCCCTGCCACAGCGCGGCGAGCAGCATCAGGCCCCCGGCGCACAAAAAGCGCAGGGCGTTCATCAGCATGGGCGGCATGCTGGTCAGCGCGATGCCCATGGCGAAATACGTGGTGCCCCAGACCCCATAGACCAGCAGCAAGGCCACGGCAAGCGCCCAGCCCCTGGGTTGCGCATGGAAATTCGTCAGCGTGTTCGTCATTTGACCGGATAATTTACGGATACCCCGTTGATTTCGGAATTTTTACCAAATTCAGGCGACTATGCAAGCAAATATTCAGACAGATGAGATGGACGCCAGAATTATTTCGGCCCTGGGGGCGGATGGGCGGCGATCCTATGGCGACGTGGGGGCCGAGGTGGGCCTGTCCACCGCCGCCGTACACGAGCGCGTGAAGAAGCTGCTGGACAAGGGCGTGATCCGCCGCTTTTCGATCAGCGTGGACCCGGAGCGCGTGGGCCTGCCCTTCACGGCCTTCGTGGCGATCCGCAACGACGGCGGCATCCACTGCCGCGACGTGGCCCCGCGCCTGCGCGCCATGCCGCAGGTGGTGGAACTGCACAGCGTGGCGGGCGAGTACGACTTCCTCGCCAAGATCCGCACCACGCACGCGCGCGCGCTGGAAGACCTGCTGTACGAGATCAAGGCCATCCCCGGCGTGGCGCGCACCACGACCACGGTGGTGCTCAACACCGAATTCGAGGACCGGCCTTTGAATCTTGTGGCCTAGGGCCTGTTCGGGACCGTGGCTGTATTCTGCTGGCGCCATGAAACGCCTTGCATTGCTTTGCCTCGTCCTGCCCCTGTCCGGCTGCGCCAGCCTGGACGCGGTGGGCTACTACTGGCAGTCGGTGCGCGGACACCTGCAGATCATGCAGGCCGCCCAGCCCATCGACGACTGGATCGCCCGCGCCGACATCGCCCCCGCGCTGCGCGAGCGCCTGCAACTGGCCCGGCGCGCCCGCGCCTTCGCCGTGGCCGAGCTGGGCCTGCCCGACAACGCCAGCTACCGCCGCTATGCCGACCTGAAGCGCCCCGCAGCCGTGTGGAACGTGGTGGCCGCGCCGCCGTATTCGCTGACGCTGCACACGTGGTGCTTTCCGGTCACGGGCTGCATCGGCTACCGGGGCTACTTTGCCGAGGCCGATGCGCAGGCCGAGGCGGCGCGGCTGGCCGCGCAGGGGCTGGAAGTCGATGTCTATGGCGTGCCCGCCTATTCCACGCTGGGCTACACGAACTGGCTGGGCGGCGACCCGCTGCTGTCCACCTTCATCGCCTGGCCCGAGGGCGACTTCGTGCGGCTGCTGTTCCACGAGCTGGCGCACCAGGTGGTGTACGCGGAAGGCGACACGCTGTTCAACGAGTCCTTCGCCACGGCGGTGGAACGCATCGGCGTGGCGCTCTGGCTGGCCGCCGAGGCCACGCCCGAGGCCCGCGCAGCCTACGTCGCCAGCGAGGCGCGGCGCGCCAAATTCCGCGCGCTGACCCGCGCCACGCGCGCGCGGCTGGCGGATATTTATGAACAAAAAGAGGCTCCAGCGCTTGATACACAAGCGCTGGCAGCTATGAAAACAGAAGCAATGCAGGACTTTCGCGCCCGCTATGCCCGCCTGCGCGCACAGTGGCAGGGCACCGCCCCGGCCCAGGTCGCGGGCTACGACCGCTGGGTGGCACAGGCCAACAACGCCAGCTTTGCCGCCCAGGCCGCGTATGACGAACTGGTGCCCGCGTTCGAGGCGCTGTTCGAGCGCGAGGGCCGCGACTGGCGGCGGTTTTATGATGCCGTCCAACAACTAACCCGGCAGCCCACGCCGCAGCGCCATGAGGCCCTGCGCGGGCTGCTCCAGGAGACAAGCCTTGCCAGAGATCCACATCCATCGTGAACACCGCCTGGGCTTCAAGCAGGCCCGCAAGGTCGCCTTCTCGTGGGCCGAAAAGGCCGAGGAGAAACTCGACATGGAATGCGTCTATGAAGAGGGCGACACAGAGGACCTGCTCACCTTCACCCGCTCGGGCGTGAAGGGCACGCTGCTGGTGGATGCTGGCCAGTTCGAGCTGCGCGCGCAGCTCGGCTTTCTGCTTGCCGCGTTCAAGGAGCGCATCGAGTCCGAGATCGCCGCGCAGCTCGACGAACTGCTCGACAAGCCGCCGAAGGCAGCCGCCAAGAAGGCGGCTGCTGCGGCCAAGCCCCGGAAGAAGGCTTGAACGCAAAAAACGAAAGGCGACCGAAGTCGCCTTTCGTTGGGGTTGCGCACAGGGCGCGCTGGTGGTTCAGCTCAGCGACTCGATCAGGTCGATGTACTGCTGCTTGGCCTCGTCCGCGCCGGTGCCCTTGAGCTTTTCCCAGGCGTCCCACTTGGCGCGGCCCACCATGTCGGAGAAGCTGGGCTTCTTCTCGGCGTTGTCGCCCGCGGTGGCCTGCTTGTACAGCGCGTAGATCTTCAGCAGCGTGGCGTTGTCGGGGCGCTCGCTGAGGTTCTTGGAATTGGCCACGGCGGCTTCGAAGGTGGCGTTCAGGTCGGCCATGTCGGTTGCTCCTTGATGAATGATGCGGGTCGGGAAAGAACGGTGTCGGCAAGGGATTGCTGCGTTGTATCTTACGGGCTGTGCGCAGCGCGGGGCCGCACAATCCGTAGAGGCCGGCCCCCAAAAAACCCATACGAACGACAACAAAAGACAGGTGGACATCCGATGGTGACCCGCATTCCCGCCGCCCGCAAGGCGGCCACCGTGGTGCAGAAGAACGTGCGCCGCGCCGCCAGCGGCATGCTGGGCCTCTCGGGCGAGCGCATGAGCAAGGTGGACACGGCCTGGCTGCGCATGGACTCGGCCAGCAACCTGATGATGATCAACGGCGTGTGGACGCTCTCGCCCGGCATCACCTGGCAGGCCCTGTGCGAGCGCGTGCAGCAGCGCCTGCTGCAGTACCCGCGCTTTCGCCAGTGCGTGGTGGAAGACGCGGCGGGCGCCACCTGGGTCGAGGACAAGCACTTCGACATCGCCGCCCACGTGCTGCGCGAGACGCTGCCCCGGCGCAAGGGCCAGACCATGCAGCAGGCGCTGCAGGACCGCGTGGGCGAACTCGCCATGCAGCCGCTGGAGCCGCGCCGCCCGCTGTGGCAGTTCCACCTGATCGAAGACTTCACGGGCGACGACGGGCAAAAGGGCAGCGCGCTCATCGTGCGCATCCACCACTGCATCGCGGACGGCATTGCGCTGATCGCGGTCACCATGTCGCTGGTGGACGGCGGCGCAGAGCCGCCCCGGCGCCAGCGCCGCGCCAAAGCGGACGCATCCAGCACGACCGAGGACTGGATCACCGACGCGCTCATCAAACCCCTGACCGGCCTCACCGTGAAGGCGCTGGACATGGCGGGCGACGGCGCCGCCAAGTCGCTGCAACTGCTGGGCGACCCCGAGAAAATCATGCACAGCGGCCTGTCGGGCACCCGGGACATGGCGCGCGCGGCCTACCAGCTCATGAGCGACGCGGCGGCCCTGGCGCTGATGCCCGACGACTCGCCCACGCGCCTGAAGGGCCAGCCCGGCCAGGCCAAGCGCGTGGCGTGGTGCCCGCCGATCCCGCTGGAGGAGGTCAAGTCCATCGGCAAGGCGCTGGGCTGCTCCATCAACGACGTGCTGCTGTCGTGCGTGGCGGGCGCCATCGGCGGCTACCTGCGCGGCCAGGGCGACGACCCCACGGGCCAGGAGATCCGCGCCATGATCCCCGTGAACCTGCGCCCCATGGAAGAAGCCTGGAAGCTGGGCAACCGCTTCGGCCTGGTGCCGCTGGTGCTGCCCATCGGCGTCGCCAACCCGGTGGAGCGCGTCTATGAGGTGCGCCGCCGCATGGCCGCGCTCAAGGGCAGCACGCAGCCCATCCTGGCGTTTGCGATGCTGGCCGTGGCGGGGCTGATGGTGAAGCCCGCGCAGGACGCGCTGCTGAACCTGTTTGGCCGCAAGACCACGGCCGTGATGACCAACGTGCCCGGCCCGCGCGAGCAGCTCGCGCTGTGCGGCGCGCGCGTGACGCAGTGCATGTTCTGGGTGCCGCAGTCGGGCGACATCGGGCTGGGCGTGTCCATCCTGAGCTACGGCGGCGGCGTGCAGTTCGGCGTGATCACCGACACGGCGCTGTGCCCCGAGCCGCAGCAGATCATCGACGCCTTCGCGCCCGAGTTCGAGCGGCTGTCGCTGCTGACGATGATGCTGCCGTGGGATGCGTGAACTATTGATTTGATAGCTGCCGGTGCTTGCTGCACAAGCGCCAACAGCCGATTTGACTGATATTTTTCAGCCGCTCAAGCCATCCACCGCCTGGAACAGCGACTGCCGCGCCTGGCTGATGATCTGGCCCTTCCAGGCATCGGTGTCGGTGTAGAACGCGGCCAGCATCTGCGCCTTGATCTGCGCAGCCTGGTCGGCGGGCGCCTCGGGGTGCAGGTTGAGCCACTGCTCGGCGCGCAGCGCCTGCATCACTTCCAGCACGGGCACGGTGCCGTATTCCATGGCGATGCCGGTGTATTCGGCGTGCGGGCATTCGTCGTAGATGGATGTCCACATCAGGCCGGTGAGGAAGGCCGAGGTGGACGAGCCGTCGTAGATGGACGTGACCGGCGTGGCGCCGCCGCCCGCCCACCAGTCGCGCGCGCGGGCCACGGCGGCGGCGTCGTCCTTGCCCGCGTAGATGCGCTCGCCATGGCCGCTGGGGCCCAGGCCCGTGTGCAGGTCGATCCAGGCGATGCGCGATGCCCGGGCGCCGTGGGCGCGCAGCACGGGGCGCAGGGTGCGGTTGCTCCAGGTGGGCTCGGTGCCGCCGAAGAACAGGCCGTCGGGGTATTCGTGCTGGCCGCGTGAGATGGCGGCTTGCCATGCGGCCTCGCCGCGCTCGGCGATGAAGGCGGCGACGGCCTGGGCGTTGTCGGGCTGCGGCGGCCACTCTTCGGGCAGCAGCAAGGGGTGTACCTCGCGGTAGGGTTCGTTGACGGGCAGGGGCTGGCTGAAGTCGTGGAAGTTGCGGTTCAGGTCCACGTTCTCGTGGGTCACGCGGCGGATGTGCGAGAAGCCATAGGGGTTGAGCGCGTGGATGTAGAGCACCGCCACGCCGGCCGCACGGGCCTTGTCGCGCCATGCCTGGTCGTGCAGGGCGAACACCTGCACGCCGCTGCCGCAGTAGCCCTCCACACCATGGCAGGCGCTGCTGACGATGAGCAGCTTGTCGGCATCCGCCGGGCCGTCGCGGGCCACGTCCATGGCGAGGTTTTCGCCGTCGCGGCCCTTGAGCGGGTGGGCGTGCGATTCGATGGCCAGGCCCGCTGCGGCGGCGGCTTCGAGGAACTGCACGCGGGCGCGTGCGTAGCTCGGGGCAAAGGCTTCGACGACGCCGATCATGCTGTGTGCTCCTGCGCCAGCCATTCCTCGGCCAGCTTGACCCAGTAGGTCGCGCCCAGCGGGATCAGCTCGTCGTTGAAGTCGTAGCTCGGGTTGTGCAGCGTGCAGGGTCCGCCGCCGTGGCCCATTTCGCGGTGGTCGCCCTCGCCGTTGGCGATGAAGCAGTACGCGCCGGGCTTGGCTTGCAGCATGTAGGCGAAGTCCTCGGCGCCCATGGTGGGCTCCTGTACCAGCACGCGCTCCGCGCCCACGATGCCGGCCATGACCTGGCGGGCGAACTGCGCCTCGGCGGGCGAGTTGACGGTGGGCGGGTAGTTGCGCTCGAACGCGAACTCGCACACGGCGTCGTGCGCTGCGCAGTGGTGCTCGGCGATCTGGCGCATGCGCTTTTCGATCAGGTCGGTCACCTCGGTCTTGAAGGTGCGCACCGTGCCCTGCAGCTCGCAGAAGTCGGGCACCACGTTGGTGGCCTCGCCCGCGTGGACCATGGTGACGGAGATCACGCCCGCGTCCACGGGCTTCTTGTTGCGGCTGATGATGGTCTGGAACGCCTGCACCATGCCGCAGGCGATGGGCACGGGGTCGATGCTGGTGTGCGGCAGCGCGGCGTGGCCGCCCTTGCCACGGATGGTGATCTTGAATTCGGTGGTGGACGCCATGACCGGGCCGGGGCTGACGGCGAAAGTGCCCACGGGCAAGCCGGGCCAGTTGTGCATGCCGAACACGGCCTGCATGGGGAACCGCTCGAACAGGCCCTCCTCGATCATCACGCGCGCGCCGCCGCCGCCTTCCTCGGCGGGCTGGAAGATCAGATAGACGGTGCCGTCGAAGTTGCGGTGCCTGGCGAAGTGCTGCGCCGCCGCCAGCAGCATGGCCGTGTGCCCGTCGTGGCCGCAGGCGTGCATCTTGCCGGGGTGCTTGCTGGCGTGGGCGAAGGTGTTGAACTCCTGCATGGGCAGGGCGTCGATGTCGGCGCGCAGGCCGATGCCGCGACCGCAGGCGCCGCCGTCGCGGCCCTGGACGATGCCGACCACGCCGGTCTTGCCCAGGCCCCGGTGGATGGGAATGCCCCACTCAGTGAGCTTGGCGGCCACCACGTCTGCGGTGCGCACTTCTTCAAAGCACAGCTCGGGGTGGGCGTGGATGTCGCGGCGCACCGCTGCAATGCTGGCGGCTTGGGTGACGATGGAATCGATGACGTTCATGATATGTGTCCTTACGATCCCACAGTCTAGCCCGACCACCGCAGCGCTGACATGAAGGCCCTCATGCACGGGCTGACGGACACCCGCGCGCGGGACTGAGCCGCCGCCCTGTCAGGTCCTGACCCGGCCGTCGCCGGTCAGCATCGACATCTCGACGAACTTCGACGCCGCGTGGCTGCTGGCGCTGAAGGCCACCTGAAAGCCCGAGATCACCTGCGTGCCCAGCGCCTCGATACCGGCGATGAAGCTCTCGCGCGTGATCTTGCCGCCGCCCGCCTGGGCCTGGCGCAGGCCCTCGGCGAAGACGCGGGCGGCCAGGTAGCCCTCCATGCTGGAGTAGTTGGCCTGCACCTTGTTGCCGCCCTTCTTGATGGCGTCCAGGAACTCGCGCGTGATCGGGCGCGAGGGCTGGTACGGCGAGGGCACGACCTGCGACACCACCACGCCCGCTCCGTCCTTGCCCAGCTCGTCGGCCAGGGCCTGCGTGCCCACGAAGGACACGTTGTAGAACGTGCCGCCGTACCCCGCCTTGCGCGCCGCGCGCACGAAGGCCGCCGCCGCGCCGTAGGCCGCGATCTGCACCACCGCATCGGGCTTGGCGGCCACCAGCTTATCGACAGCCGCCTTCACGTCCACCGAGTTGCGCTCCACCGTGGCCGTGGCGACGGGCGCGAGCTGCTGCTCGGCCAGCGCCCGGGTCACGCCGTCCAGCCCGGCCTTGCCGTAGGCGTCGTTCTGGTGGAACACGGCGATCTTCTTGAGGCCCAGGTGCGTGAGCTGGCGCACGATGAGCGCCGTCTCGTCGTAGTACGACGCCCGCACGTGAAAGACCAGCCGGTTGAACGGCTGGCGCAGCGCCTCGGCCCCCGTGAACGGCCCGAAGAACGGCACCTTGGCCTGGTTGAACAGCGGCACCGCCGCCAGGCTGGTGGGCGTGCCGATGTAGCCGAACAGCGCGAACACGTCGTCGGCGATGAGCTTCCTGGTGTTCTCGGCGCAGCGGTCGGGCTCGTAGCCGTCGTCCAGCACGTGGATCTCGACCATGCGCCTGCCCACGCCGCCCTGGGCGTTGAGCTGGTCGAAGTAGAGCTTGGCGCCGTGGTGGAACTGCAGCCCCAGCTGCGCCGCCGGGCCGGTCATGGCCGCCGACTGGCCCAGCACGATGCGCCCCTCCGACTGCGCCCGCGCCACGGCGTGGAAACCGCCCAGGGCCGCAGCCCCCAGGCCGATGGAGAACTGCCTGCGCCCCAGGGCCGACGTGTGTTGCTGCTTCATGGTGAAATCTCTCTCTGTTCGTTCTTGTCAAACGCCACGAGACTGACTCCCAGGGCGCCGCCGATGGGCGGCGCAACGGGCCCCTTGCGCCTCTGCGGCCAGTTTAACAATTCATTCACAATGCCCATGCCCCGCGCCGCCCATTCCCCTTCGGCATCGTCAACTGTCCTGGTGCGCGGCGCCTGCCCGCACGACTGCCCCGACACCTGCGCCCTGCTGACCACGGTGCAGGACGGCATCGCCATCCGCGTGCAGGGCAACCCGGCGCACGCGCACACCGACGGCGTGCTGTGTACCAAGGTGTCCAAATACGCCGAGCGCACCCACCACCCGGACCGCATCCTCACGCCGCTCAAGCGCACAGGCCCCAAGGGCAGCGGGCAGTTCACGCCCGTCGGTTGGGACGAGGCGCTGGCCGACATCGCACAGCGCCTGGGCAGCATCGCCGCCCGCGACCCGCAGGCCATCCTGCCCTACAGCTACGCGGGCACCATGGGGCTGGTGCAGGGCGAAAGCATGGACCGGCGCTTCTTCCACCGCCTGGGCGCGTCGTTCCTGCACCGCAGCATCTGCTCCACGGCGGGCGGCGAGGGGCTGCTGCACACGCTGGGCGCCAAGGTGGGCATGAAGGTGGAGTTCTTCGCCGAAGCGAAGCTCATCCTCATCTGGGGCAGCAACTCCATCGGCAGCAACCTGCACTTCTGGCGCTACGCGCAGCAGGCCAAGCGCAACGGGGCCAAGCTGGTGTGCATCGACCCGCGCAAGACCGAGACGGCGGACAAGTGCCAGGAGCACCTGCAAATCCTGCCCGGCACCGACGCCGCCCTGGCGCTGGCGCTGATGCACGAGCTGATCGCGAACGACTGGCTGGATCATGACTACATCGCCCGCCACACCCTGGGCTGGGACGGCCTGCGCGAACGCGCCCTGCAGTGGCCGCCCGAGCGCGCCGCCGCCGTCTGCGGCATTCCCGCCGGGCAAATCCGCCAGTTGGCGAAGGACTACGGCACCACCCAACCCGCCGCCATCCGCCTGAACTACGGCATGCAGCGCGTGCGCGGCGGCGGCAACGCCACGCGCGCCATCGTGTGCCTGCCCGCGCTCACGGGCGCGTGGCGGCACCGGGCGGGCGGGGTGCTGTTCTCCAGCTCGGGCCAGTTCCCCGTACAGCGCGCCGTGCTGCAGCGGCCTGACCTGATCCCTGCTGGCGCCACGCCGCGCACCATCAACATGGTGACGATTGGCGACGACCTGCTGCGCAAAGCATCTCCCGATTTCGGCCCCAGGATCGACGCCGTGGTGGTCTATAACAGCAACCCCGTGGCCGTGGCCCCCGACTCCGCCAAGGTGGCGCAGGGCTTCGCGCGCGAGGACTTGTTCACCGTGGTGCTGGAGCACTTCGCCACCGACACCGCCGACTACGCCGACTACGTGCTGCCCGCCACCACGCAACTGGAGCACTGGGACGTTCACCTGAGCTACGGCCACACCGACGTGCTGCTCAACCGCCCGGCGATTGCCCCCATGGGCCAGGCGCGCAGCAACGCCCAAATCTTCCGCGAGCTGGCGGCGCGCATGGGCTTTACCGACCCGTGCTTTGCCGACAGCGACGAGGCACTGTGCCAGCAGGCGTATGGCGACAAGGTGGACTTCAATCAGTTGCTGGACGTGGGCTTCGCCCCGCTCGCCATTCCCGACGCACCGTTCGCCGAAGGCGGCTTTCCCACGCCATCAGGCCAATGCGAGTTCTACAGCGAGCGCCTCGCCGCGCAGGGGCTGGACCCACTGCCCAGCCACGTCCCCAACCACGAAGCCCCCGGCACCGCCTACCCGCTGGCGATGATCTCGCCGCCCGCGCGCAACTTCTTGAACAGCACCTTCGTCAACGTGCAAAGCCTGCGCAACATCGAAACCCGCCCCGTGCTGGAGATCCACCCGCACGACGCCGCCCCGCGCGGCATCGCCGACGGCAGCGTGGTGCGCGTGTTCAACGACCGGGGCAGCTACGAATGCCACGCCACGGTGAGCGAGCGTGCCCGCCCCGGCGTAGTGAATGGCCTGGGCATCTGGTGGCGCAAGTTCGGCCTGAACGGCACCAACGTCAACCAGCTCACCAGCCAGGCCCTGACCGACCTGGGGGCCGCGCCCACGTTCTACGACTGCGTGGTGGAAGTGGCGCTGGCGTGAAGAATCAACTATCAAAAGAATAGCTGCTGGCGATTGTCCATCAAGCGCTACAGCCCGTTTTTGCTTGAAATCAGCGCCTGCAACCGCTGCGCCATGAAGTCGCGCAGCGCGCGCACCAGCGGCGTGAGCTGGCGGCGGCTGGGCACCGTCAGGTACAAGGGCGCGGCCTCGGTGGTCCAGCCAGGGCACAGCGGCAGCAGCCGCCCGGCGGCCAGGTCGGCCGCCACGTCGAAGAGCGACTTGTAGGCAATGCCCCGGCCCAGCACGGCCCAGCGGTGCACGGCGTCGCCATCGTTCGCCACGTTGCGGGCGCGCACGCGCACCGCTAGCTCCCGGCCCGCCGCGTCCCAGAAGCGCCAGCGGTCGTGCACGTCCTCGCCCAGCATGAAGCACAGGCAGCCGTGCGCGGACAGTTCGTGCGGGCTCTGCGGCGTGCCGTGGGCTTGCAGGTAAGCAGGCGCGGCGCACAGCACGCGGCGGCCTTCGGCCAGCGGCAGCGCGACCAGGGCCGAGTCTTGCAGCACGCCGTAGCGGATGGCCGCGTCCACCGGCTCGCTGTAGACGTTGGACATGCGGTCAGACAGCTGCAGGCGGATGTCGATGCCGGGGTGCGCGGCCTGAAAGTCGTCCAGCCACGGCAGCAGCACGTTGCGCCCCAGGTCTGACGGGGCCGCCAGCCGCAGCGCGCCCCGCAAACCGCCTGCGCGGCCTGCCACCAGCTCGTCCTGCGCCTGCTGCAATGCGGCCAGCGCGGGACGGCAGTGCTCCAGGAACAACGCGCCCTCGTGCGTCAGCCGCAGGCTGCGCGTGGAACGCACCAGCAGCAGCACGCCCAGTTCCGCTTCCAGCCGCTTGAGCGCGGCGCTGGCGGCTGCGGGCGTGATGTCCAGCGCCCGCGCCGTGGCCGAGAGGCTGCCGCTGTCCACGGTGCGCACGAAGATGTCGAGGTCTTGCAGGCTTTTCATTTTCAAATCTGCGTTGAATATGAATTCAACCAGCCGCCCATTTAAAACCATGTCGACAGGAAAGAGCATAGGCAGCCTGTCAAACCCTTTTTCTTTTCAAGGCACCCCATGAAAGCCGTTGGCTACCGAGCCCCCCACCCCATCGACCACCCCGATGCGCTGCGCGACATCACCCTGCCCGACCCGTCGCCCACGGGCCGCGACCTGCTGGTCGCGGTGCATGCCGTTTCCGTGAACCCCGTGGATGCCAAGGTGCGCGCCAGCAGCGGCCCTGCCGAGGGGCAGGATGACAAGGTGCTGGGCTGGGACGCCTGCGGCACCGTGCGCGCCGTTGGCCCCGAGGCCACGCTGTTCCGGCCCGGCGACCGTGTGTGGTACGCAGGCTCCATCGCCCGCCCCGGCACCAACAGCGAGCTGCATGTGGTGGACGAGCGCATCGTGGGCCATGCGCCGAAGTCGCTGGACAACGCCCAGGCCGCCGCGCTGCCGCTGACCGCCATCACCGCATGGGAGCTGCTGTTCGACCGCCTGGACGCGGTGCAGGGTTCGCAGCCCACGGGCCGGTCGCTGCTCATCATCGGCGCGGGCGGCGGCGTGGGCTCCATCCTCACGCAACTGGCGGCGCGGCTGACGGGCCTGACGGTGATCGCCACCGCATCACGCCCCGAGACGCGGGACTGGGTGCATAGCCTGGGCGCGCACCACGTCATCGACCACGGCCAGCCGCTGGCGGCGGAGCTGGCGCGCATCGGCCACCCCACGGTGGACCTCATCGCCAGCCTGACGCAGACGGATGCGCATTTCGGCCAGATCGTGCAAGCCATCGCGCCGCAGGGGCGCCTGGGGCTGATCGACGACCCCGTAGCGCTGGACGCCACCCTGCTCAAGCGCAAGTCGGTGTCGCTGCACTGGGAGCTGATGTTCACGCGCGCGCTGTTCGGCACGGACGACATGGTGGGCCAGCACCACCTGCTGAACGAGGTGGCCCGGCTGGTGGACGCGGGTGTCCTGCGCACCACGCTGAGCCAGCGCCTGGGCGCCATCAACGCCGCGAACCTGAAGCGCGCACATGCGCTGGTTGAGAGCGGCAGGGCGCGGGGCAAGCTGGTACTGGAAGGGTGGGGCTGATTGCTCTCAAAAAAATAGCTGCCGGCGCTTGCCACACAAGCGCCAGCAGCCTTTTTGGCGCTTAAAGCGAGGATCAGTCCAGCTTCACCCCCGCCGCCTTGATGATCTCGCCCCAGCGCTTGGACTCGGCGCGCGCCATGGCGCGGAACTGCTCGGGCGTGCCGGGCAGGGCTTCCATGCCGAAGTCGGTCATGCGCTTGACCACGGTGGGGTTCAGCAGGGCCTTGTTCAGGTCGCCATTGAGCCGCGCCGTGATGGCCGCGGGCAGCCCGGCGGGCGCCAGGATGCCCTGGAAGGCGAACACCTCGGTATCGGGCACGCCCGCCTCGGCCAGCGTGGGCACGTCGGGCAGCGCGGCCACGCGCTTGGCCGAGCCGATGGCGAGCGCGCGCACCTTGCCCGAGGTGATCACGGGCAGGCCCGCCGCCAGGTCCAGGAACATGCACGGCACCTGCCCGCCCATCACGTCCTGCAGCGCGGGGGCCGCGCCCCGGTACGGGATGTGGGTGAGGAAGGTCTTGGTGCGGTTCTTGAACATCTCCATCGCCAGGTGGTGCGGCGAGCCGTTGCCGGGCGATGCGTAGTTGAGCTTGCCCGGATGGGCGCGCGCGTAGGCGATGAAGTCCTTGACCGTCTTGGCCTCGAATGCGGGGTTGACGACCAGCGCCAGCGGAAAGCGGCTGATGCCGCCCACGTAGGTGAAGTCCTTCTCGGGGCTGAACGGCAGCTTGCTGAACAGGTGCTCGTTGTAGGCCAGCACGGCGTTGTCGGCCGACATGAAGGTGTAGCCGTCGGGCTTGGCCGTGGCGACCAGCTGCGCGCCGATGTTGGTGGACGCGCCGGGTCGGTTGTCCACCACGATCTGCTGGCCCAGGGTCTGGCGCATGGCCTCGGCCACGGTGCGCGCCAGCACGTCGGTGCCGCCGCCCGCCGGGTAGGGCACGACCCAGCGCAGGGGCTGGTCGGGCCAGTTGGATTGCGCGGCGGCCCAGGGGGCGGCGGTGGCGGCGGCCAGGGCGGACAAGAGGGTTCTGCGGTGCATGGCGTGTGTCTCCTTTTTGCTACATGTTTTATAGCTGCCAGCGCCCGTCCCATAAGCGCTGGAGGCCAATTTGGCTTGAAATGCTGTTTTACTGCGGCGCGGCGATGGTCTGGTCGATGGCGCCGAAGATGCTGGCGCCGTCCTTGCCCTTGACCTCGATGCGGATGGTGTCGCCGTATTTCATGAACTCGGTGGTGGGCTTGCCGTCCTGGATGGTCTCGATGCAGCGCTTTTCGGCGATGCAGCTGTAGCCCTTGGCCCAGTCCTTGTTGCTGACGGTGCCGCTGCCGATGATGGAGCCGGCGCGCACGTTGCGCGTCTTGGCGACGTGGGCGATGAGCTGGCCGAAGTGGAAGGTCATCTCCGGCCCCGCGTCGCACATGCCGACCTTGCGGCCGTTCCAGGTGGAATGCACGGCGAGGTGTAGGCGGCCGTGGTCCCAGGCGTCGCCCAGTTCGTCCAGCGTGACGGCCACGGGGCCGAAGGCGGTGGCGGGCTTGCTCTGGAAGAAGCCGAAGCCCTTGGCCAGCTCGGCGGGGATCAGGTTGCGCAGGCTTACGTCGTTGACGATGGTCACGAGGCGGATGCCGTCCAGCGCCTGCTCGGGGCTGGCGCCCATCTTCACGTCGCCGGTGATGACGGCGATCTCGGACTCGAAGTCGATGCCCATGGCTTCACTCGGCACCACCACGTCGTCGCAGGGGCCGATGAAGTCGTCGCTGCCGCCCTGGTACATCAGCGGGTCGGTGTAGAAGCTCTCGGGCACCTCGGAGTTGCGCGCTTTTCGCACCAGTTCGACGTGGTTGATGTAGGCAGAGCCGTCCGCCCACTGGTAGGCGCGGGGCAGCGGGGCCATGCACTGCGCCGGGTCGAACGGGAAGGCGTGGCGCGCGCGGCCCGCGTTGAGCTGGTCGTACAGGTCCTGCAGTTGCGGCGAGAGGAAGCCCCAGTCGTCCAGCACCTGCTGGAGTTTGCTGGCGATGCCGGTCGCATAATGGGCTGTGCCCAGGTCGCGGGAGACGACAACCAACTGGCCGTCGCGCGAGCCGTCTTTGTAGGTGGCGAGTTTCATGGTGGCAGGACCTTTGTCTCAAAGTGGTGGTGGGCTGGCAGAAATTTCGATTGGGTAAATTGATTTACCTAAACAAAACCACAGAATTCTCGCACATGGACAAAGAACGTGCAGGCATCCAATCGGTGGAGGTCGGTTTTGCCCTACTGGACGGGCTGGCGCGCGCGCGCGGGCCGCTGATGCTCAAGGACGTGGCCGCCTCGGCAGGCATGAGCGCGGCCAAGGCGCACCGCTACCTGGTGAGCTTCCAGCGCCTGGGCCTGGTCACGCAGGACGGGCGCACCGCCCGCTACGACCTGGGGCCCGCCGCGCTCAAGCTGGGCCTGGCATCGCTGGCGCGGCTGGACGCCGTGCGCATGGCGCGCGAGCGCATGCCCGCGCTGATGGAAAGCATCGGCCACACGCTGGCGCTGGCCGTGTGGGGCAACCACGGCCCGACCATCGTGCATTGGGAGGAGTCGCCCCAGGCCGTCACCGCCAACCTGCGCCTGGGCGACGTGATGCCGCTGCTGTCGTCCGCCACGGGCCGCTGCTTTGCGGCCTACATGGCGCCCGAGGTGGTGGCGCCCTTGCTCAAGGAAGAACTGGCCCGCGCCGCCAAGCTGCGCCGCACCGGCGTGCCCGCCAGCCTGGCCGAAGCGAAGGCGCTGCTGGCCGAGGTGCGCGAGCGTGGCGCCGCCCGCGTGGTGGACACGCTGCTGCCCGGCATCGTGGCCTTCTGCGCGCCGGTGTTCGACGCGGACGGGCACCTGGTGCTGGGCATCACCACGCTGGGCTCGGTCGCCACCTTTGACCCGGAATGGGGCGGTGCGGTGGATGCGCCCCTGCGCGCCGCCGCCGCCCAACTGTCCAGCGACCTGGGCGCGGGGTATGGGACACCCCCTTGAGGCGCACCGCGCCATGCCCCCGCGCGCGCTGACCGCCCTCACCGCCCTGGTGCTGGCCCTGCACTGGCTGGTGCTGCAAGGCCTGCCGCTGGACTGGACGCGCCCCGGCCCGGCCGCGACCCGGGTGTTCAACACCCGCAGCATCGCCGCGCCGCCGCCCCCACTGCCCGCCGTGGAGCCCGCCCCGGCCCCGCCCGCCCGCAAGCCGCCGCCGCCCCCAAAACGGGCTGTGCAACCGGCGCCCGTGTCCAGTCCACCCGCGCCAGCGCCCGAAGACACAGCGCCCGGCGAAACCCTGGCAGCCGCCCCAGACGCTGAAGCCCCACCTGTCGCCCCACAGGAGCCCGCCAGCGCCCCCGAACCCGCCGCCAGCGCGCCCATCGGCCCCGCCGCAGGCGTGGACATCACCGCGCCCCCCGGCAGCGACGCCAGCCAGCCGCCCGGCACCGCGCCGCCGCCCGTGCGCGTCCCGCCGCCCGC
>NZ_JASGDA010000077.1:0-13938 GCF_047607405.1 Acidovorax sp.
CTTGGAACAGGCAAGCCGCCCGCAGGCGAAGCCCGCCAGGGCGCAGAAACTCCCAAACAAAACCGCCTGAGAAACTAAATGCCCTTGGAATAAGCATGGCCTGAATATGGCGGGTGAAGGGACTAACTAGAAATAGACGACAGCCGCACCATGCGGCTCCGTCCCATAATACCGGGATATGTTACTCCACCCATAGTAGAATCACCAACCCTCACCCATTTAGCCAAACCTAAAATTCCCCGGATGCACGACAACGCCGTTGCACCCGCCCCGGCGGACCCTGCCCGCCAGCCCAAGCTGCTGGAGCGCATGCGCACTCATTTGCGTGTGCGGCACTACAGCATTCGCACGGAGGAGGCTTACCTGGACTGGGCGCGGCGCTTCATTCTGTTTCACGGCAAGCGGCATCCGCAGGACATGGGCGCGGCGGAGGTGGAGGCGTTTTTGAGCCACTTGGCGGTGGACAGGCAGGTGTCGGCCTCCACGCAAAACCAGGCCAAGGCGGCGATTCTGTATTTGTACAAACAGGTGCTGGACATTGATTTGCCCTGGCTTGACGAGGTGGTGCAGGCCAGGCGCCCCCGCCGTTTGCCCGTGGTGCTCACTCCCTCCGAGGTGCGCGAGCTGCTGTTGCATGTGGACGGCACCGCGGGGCTGGTGGCGCAACTGCTGTATGGCACGGGCATGCGGCTGATGGAGGCGGTGCGGCTGCGCGTAAAGGATGTGGAGTTTGCGCGGCGCGAGATCATCGTGCGCGAGGGCAAGGGCAACAAAGACCGTGTGACGGTGCTGCCCGAAAACCTGATTGCCCCGCTGCAAGCGCAGCTGTACAAGGTGCGGGCGCTGCATGAAAAGGACCTGGCCGCTGGCGTGGCGGGCGTGTATTTACCGCATGCGCTGGCCGTCAAATACCCCGATGCCGACAAAAGTTGGGCGTGGCAGTGGGTGTTCCCGTCGCCGGTGCGCGCTGTGGATCCGCGCCCGGATGCGCGCACGGGCGAGGCGCTGGAGCGGCGCCACCACATTTACCCCGAGTCGGTGCAGCGCGTGGTGCGCGCGGCGGCGCGGCGGGCGCAGCTTGCCAAGCCGGTGTCGCCGCACGTGCTGCGGCATTCGTTTGCCACGCATTTGCTGCAATCGGGCTACGACATTCGCACCGTGCAGGAGCTGCTGGGCCATGCGGACGTCAGCACCACCATGATCTACACCCATGTTTTGAACAAGGGCGGGCGCGGCGTGCTCAGTCCGCTCGATGCGTTATGAGCCAACTGCCCCACTCCCCGCACCAGCCCCTGGCCGAGCGCCTGCGCCCGCGACGCTTGAGCGAGGTGATCGGCCAGCAGCACGTGCTGGGGCCGGGCATGCCGTTGCGGCTGGCGTTCGAGTCGGGGCGGCCGCACAGCTGCATCCTGTGGGGGCCGCCGGGTGTGGGCAAAACGACGATTGCGCGGCTGATGGCCGATGCGTTCGATGCGCAGTTCATCAGCATCAGCGCCGTGCTGGGCGGCGTGAAGGACATCCGCGACGCGGTGCAGCAGGCCGAGGCCGCGCGCGACGGGCTGATGCGGCAGCGCACCATCGTCTTCGTCGATGAAGTGCATCGCTTCAACAAGAGCCAGCAGGATGCCTTCTTGCCGCATGTGGAGTCGGGCCTGTTCACCTTCATCGGCGCGACCACCGAGAACCCTTCGTTCGAGGTCAATTCCGCGCTGCTTTCCCGCGCCGCCGTGTATGTGCTGCAACCGCTGTCCGAGCAGGATTTGAAGCAAATTGTGGCTCTGGCCCAATCCCAGCAAGCGCTGCCAGCTATCGAAAACGAAGCAATCGACCGCCTCGTGGCCTATGCCGACGGCGACGCCCGCCGCTTGCTCAACACGCTGGAGACGCTGGCGATGGCCGCCGCGCAGGAGAAGCTGGATGCCGTGACGGACGCCTGGCTGCTCAAGGTATTGGGCGAGCGCCTGCGCCGCTACGACAAGGGCGGCGAGCAGTTCTACGACACCATCAGCGCGCTGCACAAGTCGGTGCGGGGCAGCGACCCCGATGCGGCGCTGTACTGGCTGGTGCGCATGCTCGACGGCGGGGCCGACCCGCGCTACATGGCCCGGCGTATCGTGCGCATGGCGTGGGAGGACATCGGCCTGGCCGACCCGCGCGCCATGCAACTGGCCAACGAGGCCGCGCAGACCTACGAGCGCCTGGGCTCGCCCGAGGGCGAACTGGCGCTGGCCCAGGCCGTGCTGTACCTGGCCGTGGCGCCCAAGAGCAACGCGGGCTACATGGCCTACAACAAGGCGCGCGCCTTCGTGAAGCAGGACGGCACGCGCCCCGTGCCCATGCACCTGCGCAACGCGCCGACCAGGCTGATGAAGGAGTTGGACTACGGCAAGGGCTACCGCTACGCGCATGACGAGGAGGGCGGCTTTGCCGCGGGCGAGAGCTACCTGCCCGAGGGCATGGAGCCGCCGGGCTTCTACCAGCCCGTGCCGCGTGGCCTGGAGATCAAGATTGCACAGAAACTGCGTGAACTGCGGCAGCTCAACGCATCGGCCCGCCCGGAGGACGCCGAGGGCGGGTGATCCGGGGTGAACCAGCCGGATGCGGCGGGAGCAGAGGCGCTCTTGATAAGCGTCATATCAAATTTCCTGCGGGCATCAATTTGGCTAATGCTCCGCCATGCCCGCTGATGCGCCCAAAACCCCAGGGAAAACCCCCGCCCGGGGCGCCTCGGGCCACTTGTGACTCCTCGCTACAATCCCGACCACCAACCCGCACAGATGCCGTTCTGGCGGGTTTTTTGCTAGATGGCAGTCGGGCCCACAAGGCTGTACCGATTCCGGTGCCAGAGCGGGTGGGCGCGTCACAAACGAAGGACTTCTCTTATGGAAATTTTGCTGCAGCAGATCATCAACGGTCTGGTTCTCGGCAGCATGTACGCCTTGATAGCCTTGGGCTACACCATGGTGTACGGCATCATTCAACTGATCAATTTCGCCCATGGCGAGGTGCTGATGATCGGTGCGCTCACCAGTTGGAGCTGCATCGGCTTGATGCAGGGCGCCATGCCCGGCGCGCCCGGTTGGCTGATCCTGCTGCTGGCCACGCTGATCGCCTGCGTCGTGGCCGCCACGCTCAACTACGTGATCGAGAAGGTGGCCTACCGCCCGCTGCGCAACAGCCCGCGCCTGGCACCGCTGATCACCGCCATCGGCATGTCCATCCTGCTGCAGACGCTGGCCATGATCATCTGGAAGCCCAACTACAAGCCCTACCCGACCATGCTGCCCAGCACCCCGTTCGAGGTGGGCGGCGCGTTCATCACCCCCACGCAAATCCTGATCCTGGGCGTGACGGCCATCGCGCTGGCGTCGCTGGTCTATCTGGTCAACCACACCAACCTGGGCCGCGCCATGCGCGCCACGGCCGAGAACCCCCGCGTGGCCTCGCTGATGGGTGTCAAGCCCGACATGGTGATCTCGGCCACCTTCATCATCGGCGCCGTGCTGGCGGCCATCGCGGGCATGATGTACGCGTCCAACTACGGCACGGCGCAGCACACCATGGGCTTCCTGCCGGGGCTGAAAGCCTTCACCGCAGCCGTGTTCGGCGGCATCGGCAACCTGGCGGGCGCGGTCGTCGGCGGCATCCTGCTGGGGCTGATCGAGGCCATCGGCTCGGGCTACATCGGCACGCTGACCGGCGGCCTGCTGGGCAGCCACTACACCGACATCTTCGCGTTCATCGTGCTCATCATCATCCTGACGCTGCGCCCCTCGGGCCTGCTGGGCGAGCGTGTGGCGGACCGCGCCTGAGGAGCATCACACCATGAAGAACACCAAGACCCACTGGATCATCGGCGCCATCGCGCTGCTGGTGCTGCCGCTCATCCTGCAATCCTTCGGCAATGCCTGGGTGCGCATCGCCGACCTGGCCCTGCTGTACGTGCTGCTGGCCCTGGGCCTGAACATCGTGGTCGGCTACGCCGGCCTGCTGGACCTGGGCTACGTCGCCTTCTACGCCGTCGGCGCCTACCTGTTCGGGCTGTTGGCGTCGCCGCACCTGGCGGACAACTTCGAGGCGGTTGCCCGCATGTTCCCCGACGGGCTGCACATATCGCTGTGGCTGGTCATACCGGTGGCGGCGCTGCTGGCAGCGTTCTTCGGGGCGCTGCTGGGGGCGCCCACGCTCAAGCTGCGCGGCGACTACCTGGCCATCGTGACGCTGGGCTTCGGCGAAATCATCCGCATCTTCCTGAACAACCTGGACCACCCCGTCAACCTGACCAACGGCCCCAAGGGCCTGGGGCAGATCGACTCGGTCAAGATCTTCGGGCTGGACCTGGGCAGGCGGCTGGAGCTGTTCGGCTACGACATCAACTCCGTCACGCTGTACTACTACCTGTTCCTGGTGCTGGTGGTCGTCTCCGTCGTCATCTGCTACCGCCTGCAGGACTCGCGCATCGGCCGCGCCTGGATGGCCATCCGCGAGGACGAGATCGCCGCCAAGGCCATGGGCATCAACACCCGCAACATGAAGCTGCTGGCCTTCGGCATGGGCGCGTCGTTCGGCGGCGTGTCGGGCGCCATGTTCGGCGCGTTCCAGGGCTTCGTGTCGCCCGAGTCGTTCAGCCTGATGGAGTCGGTCATGATCGTCGCCATGGTGGTGCTGGGCGGCATCGGCCACATCCCGGGCGTGATTTTGGGCGCCGTGCTGCTGTCGGCCTTGCCCGAGGTGCTGCGCTACGTGGCGGGCCCGCTGCAGGCCATGACGGACGGGCGGCTGGACTCGGCCATCCTGCGCCAGCTGCTGATCGCGCTGGCCATGATCATCGTCATGCTGCTGCGCCCGCGCGGCCTGTGGCCCGCGCCCGAGCACGGCAAGAGCCTGGCGCAAAAGGCTTGAAGAACACCACCACGGAAAGTTAGCAATGACAGATAAATCCAATGAAGTGGTGCTGAAGGTCGCCGGTATTTCCAAGCGGTTCGGCGGCCTGCAGGCCCTCTCCGACGTGGGCATCACCATCCACCGCGGCCAGGTCTATGGCCTGATCGGCCCCAACGGCGCGGGCAAGACCACGTTCTTCAACGTGATCACCGGCCTGTACACGCCCGACAGCGGCACCTTCGAGCTGGCGGGCAAGCCCTACGAGCCCACGGCCGTACACGAGGTCGCCAAGGCGGGCATCGCCCGCACGTTCCAGAACATCCGCCTCTTTGCCGACATGACGGCGCTGGAGAACGTGATGGTGGGCCGCCACATCCGCACCAAGTCCGGCCTGTTCGGCGCGGTGTTCCGCACCCAGGGCTTCAAGGAAGAAGAGGCGGCCATCGCCAAGCGCGCGCAGGAGCTGCTGGAGTACGTGGGCATCGGCCGGTTCGCCGACTACAAGGCGCGCACGCTGTCGTATGGCGACCAGCGCCGCCTGGAGATCGCCCGCGCGCTGGCCACCGACCCGCAGCTCATCGCGCTCGACGAGCCCGCCGCCGGCATGAATGCCACCGAGAAGGTGCAGCTGCGCGAGCTGATCGACCGCATCCGCAACGACAACCGCACCATTTTGCTCATCGAGCACGACGTGAAGCTGGTGATGGGCCTGTGCGACCGCGTGACGGTGCTGGACTACGGCAAGCAGATCGCCGAGGGCAACCCCGCCGAAGTGCAGAAGAACGAAAAAGTGATCGAGGCCTACCTGGGCACCGGAGGACATTGAGCATGGCCGAGAAAAGCAACACAGTTCTATTGCAGGTCAAGGGCCTGAAGGTGGCCTACGGCGGCATCCAGGCCGTCAAGGGCGTGGACTTTGAAGTGCGCGAGGGCGAGCTGGTCTCGCTGATCGGCTCCAACGGCGCGGGCAAGACCACCACCATGAAGGCCATCACCGGCACGCTGGGCATGAACGATGGCGACATCGAATACCTGGGCCAAAGCATCAAGGGCAAGGGCGCGTGGGACCTGGTGCGCGAGGGCCTGGTGATGGTGCCCGAGGGCCGTGGCGTGTTCGCCCGCATGACCATCACCGAGAACCTGCTCATGGGCGCCTACACGCGCAAGGACAAGCCCGGCATCCTGGCCGACATCGAGAAGATGTTCACCATCTTCCCGCGCCTGCGCGAGCGCAAGGACCAATTGGCGGGCACCATGTCCGGTGGCGAGCAGCAGATGCTGGCCATGGCCCGCGCGCTGATGAGCCAGCCCAAGGTGCTGCTGCTCGACGAGCCGTCCATGGGCCTGTCGCCCATCATGGTGGACAAGATCTTCGAGGTGGTGCGCGACGTGTACGCCCTGGGCGTGACGATCGTGCTGGTGGAGCAGAACGCCAGCCGCGCGCTCGCCATTGCCGACCGGGGCTACGTGATGGAGTCGGGCCTGATCACCATGACCGGCCCCGGCCAGCAACTGCTGAACGACCCCAAGGTGCGGGCGGCCTACCTGGGCGAGTAAGGCCGTTCGTCCCCCTCCAAAAGCGCGGCCCGAGGGTCGCGCTTTTTGTTTTTGGCTGCCTTTGAATGCTATTATTTGCATAGCTGCTTGTGCTTGCTGGATAAGCACTGGAGCCTGATTTTGTTCATAAACCGGTCCATCCCATGAACGCCCTGCAATCCCTGCCCATCCCCTTGCAGACCGTGCTGCTGCTGGTCGCCAGCAACGTCTTCATGACCTTTGCCTGGTACGGCCATTTGAAGAACCTGTCCGCCTCGCCCTGGTACGTGGCGGCGCTGGCGAGCTGGGGCATCGCGCTGTTCGAGTACCTGCTGCAGGTGCCCGCCAACCGCATCGGCTTTGCGCAGTTCAACGTGGGGCAGCTCAAGATCATGCAAGAGGTGATCACCCTCGTGGTGTTCGTGCCCTTCGCCGTGTTCTACATGGGCCAGCCGCTCAAATGGGACTACCTGTGGGCGGGGCTGTGCCTGGTGGGCGCGGTCTATTTCATCTTCCGGGGCGGTTGAAGTTGGGCGGTTAAACTCGCGGCTCCTTTCACGGGGGTGTCACACAACGGTCATCTTCGTGTCGCAATGCGCCCACTGAAAAGACCCGACCAGGAGCCTTCCCCATGCTGTTTGCCAAGCTGTTGCCCCGCGAAGGCAATTTCTTCGAAATGTTCAACCAGCATGCCGAGCGCATCGTCGAAGCGGCCCGGGCCTTCTCGCAATTGGTGGCGAACTACAACGACCCGCATCTGCGCGACAAGTACGCCCAGGACGTGGACAACGCCGAGCGCGCCGCCGACCGCGTGACGCACGAGGTCAACCGCGCCATCCACAAGACCTTCATCACCCCCATCGACCGCGAGCAGATCCACGCGCTCATCAACACCATGGACGACGTGGCCGACCTGATCCAGGACTCGGCCGAGACCATGGCGCTGTACGACGTGCGCCACATGACCGAGGAGATCACGCGCCTGACGGAGCTGAGCCTGAAGTGCTGCGAGCGCCTGCGCGACGCGGTGAAGCTGCTGGACATGATCACCGAGCCCGCCGTGGCCGAAGCCGCGCTCAAGACCTGCGAGGAGATCGACAGGCTTGAATCCGACGCCGACCGCGTGATGCGCAGCGCCATGAGCAAGCTGTTCCGCGAGGAGCCGGACGTGCGCGAGGTGCTCAAGCTCAAGGCCATCTACGAGCTGCTGGAGACCATCACCGACCGCTGCGAGGACGTGGCCAATTGCATCGAGGGCATCATCCTCGAAAATTCTTGACGCGCACGGGCTGACCAGCATGGAAACAGTGCAAACGGCCCTTTGGGTGGTGGTCTTGCTCGTCGCGCTGGCGATCCTGTTCGACTTCATGAACGGGTTTCACGACGCGGCCAACTCCATCGCCACGGTGGTTTCTACCGGCGTGCTCAAGCCCGCGCAGGCGGTGCTGTTCGCAGCGTTCTTCAACTGCGTCGCGATCTTCATCTTTCACCTCTCGGTAGCCGCCACCGTGGGCAAGGGCATCGTGCAGCCCGGCGTGGTGGACACGCACGTGGTGTTCGGCGCGCTCGTGGGCGCCATCACCTGGAACGTGATCACCTGGTACTACGGCATTCCCAGCAGCTCGTCGCACGCGCTCATCGGCGGCATCGTGGGGGCCGTCATGGCAAAGGCGGGCGCGGGCGCGCTGGTGTCGGCAGGCATTCTGAAGACGGTGGCGTTCATCTTCATCTCGCCGCTGCTGGGCTTCGTGCTGGGCTCGCTGATGATGGTGGCCGTGGCCTGGCTGTTCCGGCGCATGCGGCCCAGCAAGGTGGACAAGTGGTTCCGGCGGCTGCAGCTCGTCTCCGCAGGCGCCTACAGCCTGGGCCACGGCGGCAACGACGCGCAAAAGACCATCGGCATCATCTGGCTGCTGCTCATCGCCACGGGGTATTCGGCGGCCAGCGACACCTCGCCGCCCACCTGGGCCATCGTGAGCTGCTACATGGCCATCGGCCTGGGCACCATGTTCGGCGGCTGGCGCATCGTCAAGACCATGGGCCAGAAGATCACCAAGCTCAAACCTGTGGGCGGCTTCTGCGCCGAGACAGGCGGGGCGCTGACGCTGTTCCTGGCGACGGCGCTGGGCATCCCCGTGTCCACCACGCACACCATCACCGGCGCCATCGTCGGCGTGGGCTCCACCCAGCGCGCCAGCGCCGTGCGCTGGGGCGTGGCGGGCAACATCATCTGGGCGTGGATCTTGACCATTCCGGCCAGCGCCTTCGTGGCGGCGGTGGCGTACTGGATCAGCTTGCAGCTCTATTGAATTGATAGCTGCTTGCGCTTGCTGGACAAGCGCTGGAGGCCGATTTCATTGTGAAATTTTGCGTGCTTCCTCGATCTGGTATTCAAAGTACCGCTGGAAGCTGAACGCAATGCTCGCCATCAGCACGGCAGTGCCGATCATCAGCGACGCCGCGATGGCGAAGATGGTGAACCAGTGGGTGCGGCCCGGCGCGGCCTCGGGGTCGGCCTGCGGGTTGAAGCGCGCATTCCACTTCTCGGGCGTCATCAGCCCGTACAGGATGGCGCGCAGTGCGCAGCCCGCGATGGTGAAGCCCAGCAGCGGGATCAGCATCCAGCTCAACTGGTCGTCCTGCCCCAGTGCCTGCACGCGCTGGATGCCATACACGCCCAGCGCCGTGGGCAGCGGCAGCAGCCAGCCCAGCAGGTCGGAGAGGCCGTGCAGGTAAAAGCGGTGCAGGCCCAGCGGCCCGCCGAGGAAGGCCAGCCACGCGGCCACGGTCTTGTTCTTCATGCGCATGGATTCATTCCGGGGAGGTGGTATCGCCCGCGCCCAGGGTCTTTTCCATCAGCACGATGTCGCGCCAGGCGCCGAACTTCCAGCCCACAGAGCGCATCACGCCCACGTCGGTAAAGCCCAAAGCGCGGTGCAAGCCGATGGAGCCCGCGTTGGCCGAGTCGCCGATGACGGCCAGCAGCTTGCGCACGCCCGCTGCCTCGGCCTGCGTGGCCAGGGCCGCCAGCAGCTTGCGGCCCACGCCCTGGCCGCGCGCGGCGTCGGCCACGTAGATCGAGTCCTCGGCCGAGAAGCGGTAGGCCGGGCGCGGCTTGAACCAGTTGCAGTAGGCAAAGCCCGCTACCCGCCCATCCTTCTCCGCCACCAGGTAGGGCAGCCCGCGCGCCAGCACGTCGGCGCGGCGGGCGGCCATGTCAGCCTGGGTGGGCGGGTCGATCTCGAAGGTGCCCGTGCCGGTCAGCACATGGTGGGCGTAGATGGCGGTAATGGCGCAAACGTCTTCGTCGCGGCTGGGGCGGATGGTAGGCATGGGCAGGGAAATGGATATAATCGCGGGCTTTGCTGCGTGTCGCTGGCCGGGTGGTCAGTCGCGTGTCTCAAACGCTGCAAAAATTGAAACCACCCGAAGGATTTGATTATGGTCGTCATTCGACTCTCCCGCGGCGGCTCCAAGGGCCGTCCTTTCTTCAACATCGTCGTCGCCGACAAGCGCGTGCGCCGCGATGGCCGCTTCATCGAGCGCATCGGCTTCTACAACCCCACCGCCAAGGAATCCGAAGAAGGTCTGCGCATCGTGCAAGACCGTCTGACGTACTGGAAGAGCGTGGGCGCGCAGTCCTCGCCTACCGTGGACCGCCTGATCAAGCAAGCCGCCAAGAAGGTTGCTGCTTAATTCCGGCTTGAAAGAAACAAAAGGGCGGGCTCTGAACGGAGCCCGCCCTTTTCCTATTGGCATCGCTATCCCATGAACCTCGAACCCGCAGAACTTCCCCTCGACGCCGTTGAGGTGGGCCGCATCGCCGACGCCTGGGGCGTCAAGGGCTGGTTCAAGGTGCTGCCGTTCAGCAGCACCCCTGAGGCGCTGTTCACGGCCAAGCAGTGGTACTTGCAGCCAGCAGAGCGCGGCGCAAAAACCTTCACCGGCACGGTGCTGCTGCCCATCCGCCAGGCCAAGGCGCATTCCGACTCCGTGGTCGCCTGGGCGCAGGGCGTGGACGACCGCAACGCCGCCGAGGCCCTGCGCGGCGCGCGCATCTTCGTGCCCCGGGCCAGCTTCCCGTCCACCACGGACGACGAGTACTACTGGGTGGACTTGATCGGCCTGGCCGTGGTCAACCGCGAAGGCGTGGCGCTGGGCGCCGTGCGCGAGTTGATGGCGACCGGCCCGCAGACCGTGCTGGTGCTGGCGTATGAAGAAGACGGCAAGGCGCGCGAGCGCATGATTCCCTTCGTCTCCGCCTTCGTGGACAAGGTGGACTTGGCGGGCAAGCAAATCACCGTCGATTGGCAGCCTGACTATTGAGAAGCATGCGCTTCGATGTCATCACCCTGTTCCCTGAGCTGTTCGCGCCCTTCCTCGCCAGCGGCGTGACGCGCCGCGCCTACGCCAGCGGCCAGGTCGATGTGCGCTTGTGGAACCCGCGCGACTACGCCGAAGGCAACTACCGCCGTGTCGATGACCGCCCCTTTGGCGGTGGCCCCGGCATGGTGATGCTGGCCGAGCCGCTGGCGCGCTGCCTCGCGGCCATCCGCGCCGAGCGGGCGGAAGATGCGCCTGCGCCCCTGGTGCTCTTCTCGCCCATCGGCGCGCCCTTGAACCACGCTGCCGTGGAGCACTGGTCTGCCAGCACCGGCGCCATCCTGCTGTGCGGTCGCTATGAGGGCATCGACCAGCGCTTCATCGACATGCACGTCGATCTGCAGATCAGCTTGGGCGACTTCGTGCTCTCCGGCGGAGAGATCGCGGCCATGGCCTTGCTGGACGCCGTGGCGCGGCTACAGCCTGGCGTGCTGAACGACGAAGGCAGCCACCAGCTCGACAGCTTCAACCCGGCGCTGGACGGCCTGCTGGACTGCCCGCACTACACCCGCCCCGAGGAATGGCAGGGCCAGCCCGTGCCGCCCGAGCTCCTCTCCGGCCACCACGCACAGATCGAGCGCTGGCGCCGCGACCAGCGCCTGGCCCTCACTGCCCGCCACCGGCCCGACCTCATCGAAGCCGCCCGTGGGGCAGGGCGCCTGACTCCAGCGGACGAGGCGGCATTGGCCAAATTGCGCTGACGGGTTATAATCGCAGGCTTTCCGATCCTCTGACCGGCCGTTTCTGAAATAGAAACACTGAGACATCAATCCCGATGCAGCCATTTGTGGCGCGGCCAAGATCGCAAGGAAACTTCAAATGAACCTGATCCAGACCCTGGAAGCGGAAGAAATCGCCCGCCTCAACAAGACCATCCCCGAATTCGCTCCCGGCGACACCGTCATCGTGAGCGTGAACGTGGTCGAAGGCACCCGCAAGCGCGTGCAAGCCTACGAAGGCGTGGTCATCGCCAAGCGCAACCGTGGCCTGAACAGCGGCTTCACCGTGCGCAAGATCTCCAGCGGCGAAGGCGTGGAACGCACGTTCCAGACCTACAGCCCGCTGATCGCCAGCATCGAAGTCAAGCGCCGTGGCGACGTGCGCCGCGCCAAGCTGTACTACCTGCGCGACCGCAGCGGCAAGTCGGCCCGCATCAAGGAAAAGCTGCCCTCGCGTGTCAAGGCCGCTGCCACCGCCGCATAAGGTACGCACTGTCCTGGCAAGCCGCTACAGCAATTCGCCTGTAGCGGCTTTTTGTTTTTAACGTGAACCCCACGCACCCTTCCGCCACTGTCTCGCCGGTCATCGCGGCGCTGTCGTCCCTGCCGGACTTCGACCCCCGCAAGGTCCCCGTGCAGGGCATCGACGCGCACCTGCCCGCCGTGCCGCGCGAGGCGCAAACGCCGCAGGCCCTGCGCGCGCGCTTCGCGCACCCGCCGCAGTGGGAGCCCGAGGTGGTGCTGGAGAAGAAGTTCACCAACCGCGCCCCCGCGCACGCCTCGGTGCTGGTGGCCATCGTGCAACGCGCGCAGCCCATGGTGCTGCTCACCGAGCGCACCGCGCACCTGTCCACGCACTCGGGGCAGGTGGCCTTCCCCGGCGGGCGGGCCGACCCCGAGGACGCCACGCCCGCCGACACCGCCCTGCGCGAGGCCGAGGAAGAAGTGGGCCTGGCGCGCGAATTCGTCGAGGTTCTGGGCACCCTGCCGATCTACGTGACCGGCACGTCCTTCATCATCACCCCCGTGGTCGCGCTGGTGCGGCCCGACTGCGTGCTGCACCCCAACCCCTACGAGGTGGCGGACCTGTTCGAAGTGCCGCTGGCCTTTCTGCTGGACCCGGCGAACCACCGCCGCCACGTGTTCGACAGCGATGGCGTACACCGCGAATGGTTCTCCATGCCCTACCAGGACGGCGACAAGAACCGCTTCATCTGGGGCGCGACGGCCGGCATGCTGCGCAACTTCTACCGTTTCATGCAGGCATAAGCGAGGCGCGCAAAGCACGCGCCGCTATCATTGCTGCATGAGTTTCTTCGCCATCCTGTTCGCTCTGCTGATCGAGCAGGCCCGCCCGCTGTCGCGCAGCCACACCATCCACGCGGGCCTGCGCGCCTGGGCGCTGTCGGTCAGCCGCAACTTCGACGCGGGCAAGCCGCACCATGGCTGGGTGGCCTGGGGGCTGGCCGTGCTGGTACCTGCGCTTGCCACGCTGGCGATCCACTGGCTGCTGCTCTGGGGCCTGGGCTGGCCCTTCGCCATGCTGTGGAGCGTGGCCGTGCTCTACATCACGCTGGGTTTTCGCCAGTTCAGCCACCACTTCACCGGCATCCGCGACGCGCTGGAATCGGGCGACGAAGAGGCCGCCCGCGAGCGCCTGGCCCACTGGCAGCAGGTGGACGTGGGAGCGCTGCCGCGCAGCGAGATCGTGCGCCACGTCATCGAGTACTCGGTCATCGCCGCCCACCGCCACGTGTTCGGCGTGCTGGCCTGGTTCTCGGTGCTCGCGGCGCTGGGCCTGGGGCCGACCGGCGCCGTGCTGTACCGGCTGGCCGAATTCGTCTCGCGCCACTGGTCGCCCAAGCGGCGCGGTGGATCGCAGCCCGCCAGCGCATCGCTGCAAAATGCCTCGGCCCAGGCATGGACGACCATCGACTGGCTGCCCGCGCGCCTGACCGCCCTGAGCTTTGCCGTGGTGGGCAGCTTCGAGGAAGCCATCGAAGGCTGGCGCTTCCACGCCCAGCGCTTTCCCAACGACAACGACGGCGTGATCCTGGCCGCCACGGCGGGCGCCATCAACGTGCGCCTGGGCGGCGAGGCCCTGAAGGCCCGTGCCGACCTGCACACGCCCGAGGGCCTGGAGATCGACGCCGACCTGGGCGACAGCGATTCCACCCCTGGCCGCGAGCCCGAGGTGGGCCACCTGCGCAGCGTGGTGGGGCTGGTGTGGCGCTCGGTGGTGGTGTGGATGCTGCTGCTGGCGCTGCTCACGCTGGCGCGGCTGCTGGGCTAGAGCATTTTTGATTTAATTATTTACGATCTGTATGATGCCCCCTCCGAGCAGGAGGCCCACAAATGCAGGCGTATTCCCCAGATTTGCGAGAGCGGGTATTACGGGCGATCGAGCGTGGAGATC
>NZ_JASGDA010000078.1:0-18113 GCF_047607405.1 Acidovorax sp.
CCAACGAGAACACCAATGGACTGCTGCGCCAGTACTTCCCCAAGGGCACCGATCTGAGCGGCTACACCCAAGAGCAACTCGATGCCGTGGCTGATGAACTCAATGGCCGCCCCAGGATGACCCTGGGTTGGCGCAAGCCCATTGAGGTCTATGCCGAGCACTTGGCTCGATTGAGCCAGCAGTCAGACCCTGTACATTGAATATTTGTTGCACTTGGACTTGAAACCGCCCTTTTGGGATGGGCGTAATTAGCTATTGAATCTATAGCGTTGACTATTTTGAGTCCGAGCCACAAAGATTAGGTTTGGCTTCAGTTGGGTGCATGGTGCAACTCCACGTCACCTTACCCTGATCAAGCGTTGGCTCTTGCAACACATTGCTTCGTCTTACAGCTCGCTTGTCGTTTTGTCCTGGCTTTTTTACAAGTGTTTTTTTAGCACGTAGTTGATGCCGACCGCTTAAACCGCCAACAAACAAACTGCCAACACGAGTTTGGTCACAGGAGAGAGTGAGGCGCTTAGCACGGGGGCCAGCAGACCCATCCCCCCAAGCCCCCATGTCAAGACAGCAGGCACTTTGGATCGCATGGCCTCTAGCTCAATCGCACCAGCAAACAACGACAGAGCCAGGATCAATGCGCTGGCAATGATCGGATAGTTTTGAAACAGAGCACTCATCGCCTGCAACTACAGCTAGTCAATGCCATCACATTGGCCGTTGTCGCGTATGACGCAACGCCCAGCCCTCCCACTGCCAGTGCTTGACCTGATCTGAGTGCCATGGTGTTGGCGGCTGAACCAGCGGATAGCAAAGCAGAAGATGGGGTTCCACCAGCCATTCCAGTCGCCAAGCTCAAAGCATCCACAGTGGCTGAAACAGCCAGCGGCCCACCCACAAGAAGTCCTTTTGTTGCAGCAGAAGCGAACGTGCTGGACGCACGTCGTGCTGAAGGCCCAATGCGTCAGTGAAGCTCAAAGGGTTATCCCTTCTGATGTTCTTTACCCCGTATTCCTCAGCCCCTTGGCCCGCGCGCCAGCGGGGCCGACTCTAGACGTTGCGCAGCAAATTCGCCAGTTCCACCGCCGACTTGACCTGCATCTTGTCGAACACCCGCGAGCGGTGGACCTCCACCGTGCGCACGCTGATGTCCAACTGGTCGGCGATCAGCTTGTTGGGCAGGCCCGCCACCACCAGGTCCATCACGTCGCGCTCGCGGTCGGTCAGGTCTGCCAGGCGCACCTGCAGGTCGCTGCGCTCGCGCAACTGGGCCAGGCGCTGGGCGGACAGGGCCAGGGCCTGCTCGATGCGGTCCACCAGCGCGTTGTCGGAAAAGGGCTTCTCGCAGAAGTCGAACGCGCCGCGCTTGACGGCGTCCACCGCCGTGGGCACATCGGCGTGGCCAGTGAGAAAGATGACGGGCAGGGTCTGCAAATCGCCGCGCACGGCCAGCAGGTCGAACAGCGCCAGCCCGCTCATGCCGGGCATGCGCACGTCCAGCAGCAGGCAGCAGGGCTGGCGCTGCGCGGGGCGGCTGGCCAGCATGGCGTCGAAGGCTTCGGCGCTGTCGAACGATTCGCTGGGCAGCCTGCGCGAGCGCAGCAGCCAGGCCAGCGCCTCGCGCACGCTGGCGTCGTCGTCCACGATGTACACGGTGGCGTTGGTGGTGGGTTCCATCAGGAGGGATTGTTCCAGGGCGCCAGGGGCAGCGTAAAGGTGAAAACCGTACCACGCAGGCCGTTGGGCGCGAACCCGAGGAAGCCGCCGTGCTGCTCGATCACCGTGCGGCACAGCGACAGGCCCAGGCCCATGCCTTCGGCGCGGGTGGTGAAGAAGGGCGTGAACAGCCGGGCGGCCACGTCCTGCGGGATGCCGGTGCCCACGTCCGCCACCGCGAACTCGACCCAGCCGCCGTGCTGGTTGGACGCGGCGCGGCGCACGCACAGCGTGAGCACCCGGTCGCGCGCGGCGGGGTCGTCCATGGCCTGCATGGCGTTGCGCGCCAGGTTGAGCAGCACCTGCTCGACCATGGTGCGGTCGCACAGCACGGGGGGCAGGCCGGGCTCCAGTGCAGTGTCCACGCGCACGCCCAGCTTGCGCGCCTGCAGGCTGACCAGGGGCTGGATGGCGTCCAGCAGCTGCTGCGCGTGTACGGCCTCGCGTGCCTGGTCGCGGCGGCGCACGAAGTCGTGCACGCTCTTGATGACCTTGCCCGCGCGTTCCGCCTGGCGCGCGATGTGCTGCATGGCCATGCGCACGTCCTGCAGGTGCCCGGGCTCCGGGGTTTCGAGCAGGTTGATGGAGCCCGTGGCGTAGCTGGCGATGGCGGCCAGGGGCTGGTTCAGCTCGTGGCTCAGCAGCGAGGCCATCTCGCCCACGGTGGCCAGGCGCGCCGTGGCCTGCAGCCGCTCCTGCGAGGCGCGCGAGAGCTCTTCGACCCGGCGCTGTTCGCTGATGTCCAGGAAGGCGCTCATCCAGCCCGTGTGCTGGCCCTGGGCGTTGATGAGGGGCGCCTCGATGATGAGCACCGGAAAACGCGTGCCGTCCTTGCGCATGAAGACCGACTCGTAGCCCTCGCGCGGCGGCACCTGGCCCGCGAAGCGCACGGCCTGGCGCTGGCGGTATTCCTCGATGAACTCGGGCGGCCAGTACGGCGCGGGCACGGCGTTGCCCAGCAGCTCCTCGGGGGCGAAGCCCACCATGGCGCAGAACGCGGGGTTCACGTAGGTGATGCGGCCCTGCAGGTCGCGCGCGCGCAGGCCGGTGACCAGCGAGTCTTCCATGGCCTTGCGGAACGCCAGGGCATCGGCCAGGTCGCGCTCGGCGCGCAGGCGGCGGCGGTTGTCGCGCACCAGCACCACCATCACCGTGACCAGCGCGATCGACATGGCCGTGACCAGCGCGGTGAGCACGTTCGGGAACAGGCTGGGCGCGCTGTGCCAGGCATTCATGCGCAGTACCAGGGTAGCGCCGGGCAGGTCGATGAGCTGCTGCGCTGTGAACATGCGCGAGCCCCGGCGCGGCGAGCCCAGCGTGGCCAGCCGCGTGCCGTCGGCCTCGGTGAACGAGGCTTCCTGGCTGCGCGTGAGGCTGTGCGCCACCTGGTTGACCAGGATGTCCCGCAGCGCATAGGTGGCCACCAGGAAGCCGGTGGGGTGCCCGCTGGCGGCCACGGGCACGCACAGCTCCATCATCTCCGACCCCAGGCCGTCGCCGTGCGGCTGGAAGTAGCTGCTGGAGTACGACGGGCTGCCCAGGCGCCGCGCGTTGGCGCAGGCGATGGCGGCGTCCGAATGGCTGCCTTCGCGCATGCGCGCGTCCCAGGCCACGGGCCGGTAGGGCGACTGGGCATGGGCGCGCACGCGCAGGCTGCTGTCCCGCCATTCGATGCGCACCAGCTCGCGCCGGTCGCGCAGCAGCTCGGCGGCGTCGGCGTCCCAGGCCAGTGGGTCCACGTCGGCGGGGTGCAGGGCCTGCAGGCTTTGCAGGTTGCGCGCGAGCGCGGTGCGGATGTCGGACACGGCGTCGGTCGTGTCGCGTTCCAGGTGCGACTGCACCTGGCTGGCCTCGTAGCGCCCCGCCAGCCACACCAGGGTGGCGAGCATAGCGGCCACCAGCAGCACCAGCGCCGTCCACAGCGACCAGCGGCGCAACGCGCCGCGCCAGCGCCGCACCAGGGAGCGCAGGGCGATCGTCACAGCACCCTGTGCGACAGCGCGGGCAGCTGCAGGCGCACGCTGCGCACGCGCTCGGGGTCCAGCATGCCTGCCACCACGCCCGGGCCTTGTGCCTGCTGGGCCAGCACCGTGCCCCAGGGGTCGATCAGCATGCTGTGGCCCCAGGTGTGGCGCCCGTTCTCATGCACGCCGCCCTGCGCGGGCGCCAGCACGTAGGCCAGGTTCTCGATGGCGCGGGCGCGCAGCAGCACCTCCCAGTGCGCCTGGCCGGTGGTGTGGGTGAACGCGGCGGGCACCAGCAGCAGGTCACAGCCCGCCTGCGCGTGGCGGCGGTACAGCTCGGGAAAGCGCAGGTCGTAGCACACCGACAGGCCCACGCGCCAGCAGTGGCCGCCGCGCGAGGGCAGGTCGAACTGCACGGGCGCGCCGCCGGCCTCGATGACGCGGCCTTCGTCGTACCGTTCGCGTCCGTTGTCGAAATGAAAGAGGTGGATCTTGTCGTAGCGCGCCACGCAGTCGCCGCCGGGGTTGAACACCAGGGTGGTGTTGCGCACGCGGTCGGGGGCCTCGGTGCGCAGCGGCAGCGTGCCGCCCACGATCCACAGGCCCAGCTCGCGCGCGGCGGCGGCGAGAAAGCGCTGCACGGGGCCGTCGCCCTCGGCCTCGCGCCAGGCGAGCTTGTCGGTGTCCTGGTGGCCCATGGCGCAGAAGTATTCGGGCAGCACGGCCAGTTCGGCGCCGCCCCGGGCGGCCTGCTCCAGCAGCGCGCGGGCGGCGTCCAGGTTGTCGGCGAGCCGGGGGGTCGAGACCATCTGGAGGGCGGCGGCCTGCAGCGTCATGGGGTGTCTCCGGTTGTCTCGGCGGCGGGGGCGTCGTCGCGGGCGCGTCGCGGCACGCGCGCCACGCGCGGGTCGGACCACGTGCCGTCGATGCGGAATTCCTGGGTGGCGGCCTCGATGAGCGGCCCGCGCAGGAACATCTGCGCCAGGAAGCTGCCCAGGCCGATCACGGGGTTGATGGCGGTGGCCACCAGCGAGGCCGTCATGGCGTTGATCTCGGGCACCACCACCACGCGCAGGTCCTGCGTTTCGTGGTCGATGTCGGCGCTGCCTTCCATGAGCACGGCGGCGTTCACGCCCTTCATCTGCAGGTTGTTGGTGGTGGCCATACCCTGCTCGATGCGCACGTCGCCGCGCACGAAGTCGAACGCGAAGCCCTCGCTGAACACGTCGCGGAAGTCCAGCGTCAGCCGCCGTGGCAGCGACTGCAGGCTCAGCACCGAAAGCAGCTTGGCCAGGCCCGGGCCGGCCTTGAGGAACTGGCCGGACTCGACGTTGAGGTTGATCTGCCCCGTCATCGTGTGGTAGTCGGGACTGATGGGGGCGCCGATCCAGGCCACCTGGCCCTCCATGCGGCCCTTGCCCCGGCGCACCACGCCCGGCATGCCCATGCGGCCCAGCAGATCGCCCGTGTCGCGGATGTCGAGGCTGAAGTTCAGCACCGTGCGCCGCTCGGGCGACCGGGGGCCGGGCCCTTGCGCGCCGTGTACGGCCCAGTTGCCGTTGGCGGTGAAGCTGGCCTCGGGCGCGGTGATGTTGAACTTGGACAGGCGCCATTCGCGCTGCGCGCCCTCGCCGCCGCGGTTCTGGGCTTCCATTTCCACGCGGCCCAGGTGCTTGCCGCGCAGCTCGAATTCGTCCACCACGATGTCCAGTGCAGGCAGCGCGCCGGGCTGCTCGTCCAGCAGCGACTCGACCGCATTCGCGTCGCTCTGCGGCATGTTTACGCGTGCCAGGCGCGCGTACAGGCGCCCGGGGTCGGGGCGGTATTCCAGGTAGCCGTTCAACTCGGCGGCGTCCAGGTTGACGCGCCAGGTGGCGCCCTCGCGCTGCGCGCCCGCCACGATGTCGTGCAGGGTGCGGCCCTGCAGCGTGAGTTCGCGCGCGCGCAGGGCCAGCGTGGTGGGCAGGTAGTCCTGCGCCGCGCCCTGCGTGGCGGCGGCGCTCGCGGGGCCGGGCGCGGCCTGCGCCAGCGCCGCTTCCCAGGCGTCCACGTCCAGCTTGTCCTGGCGGATGTTGGCGGCCACGCCCTGGGCTGGCAGGGGCGCCGATTCCCCGTTCGACAGGCCCAGACCGATCGCGCCGCGCAGCACGCGCGGCTGGGGGCCGCTGAGGTCGCGCACATAGACGGCGGAGCCCAGTGCGCCCAGGTCCAGCGTGATCTGGTCGTGCAGCGGCGCGGCGGCGGACGCCAGCGACTCGCGCGCCACCTGGGTCTCGAAGCGCAGAGGCAAGGTGCTGTCGGCGCTCTTGCCCAGCGGGGCGGGCAGCGCCAGCGCCAGCCCCTGCAGGCTGGTGGACACCTGCACCTCGGGCACGCCCCGGCGCAAGGCCAGCGTCATGGCGTAGGGCGCGCTGCCCGTGGCGCGGCGCGCCAGCTGCGAAAGCATGCCCAGTTGCGGGGATGACTGCTGCAGCCCCTCCGCCGTGGCCGTGCCCGTGGCGCGCAGTTGCATCACCGGCTCGTGCGCCGTCGGCCCGTTGACTGCTGCGTTGGCGCGCATGCCGCCCTCCAGCCGCACGGGGCCGCCCAGCGCCTGCGCCTGCACGCCATTGAGCGTGAAGCCCGATTCCGTGAACTGCACGGTGCCCCGCAAGCGGCTCAGGGCGGGCGCGTCGGGCGTGATGCGCAGCTCGTTGCCCGCCAGGGTAACGCTGCCCTGAACCTTGGATTTGTCGATGTCGCCGATGGGCAGCGACAGGCGCAATTGAAAGTCTGCGTTGCCCGTGCCGCTGGCCTGGTCCAGCGCGCTGCCGGTCATGGCGCCCAGCGGCGAGGTGTGCATGAGCGCCAGCAGGTCGGCCAGCGGCCCGCGTGCGTCCGCACTCACGCCGACCACGGTGTGGGACAGGTCGGGAATGCGCGCTTCCACCTTCGACAGCCGCAGGCCCGACCGCCCCGCGAAGGCGGCGCTGGCGCCGCGCACCTGCATGGACGAGCGCTCGAAGACCAGCTCGCCCGACAGATCGGTGAGCGCGGGCCAGGGCAGGCTGCCCGCCGGTTGCAGCGCGGGCGGTACGTAGGCATAGGTCACGTCCTTCACGCGCGCGGCGATGCGGAATTCGCCCTGCCTGGGGTTGTCGAAGGGCAGATGCTGCAGGTCGCCCTTGACGCGGAACTGCACGCCGCTGGCGCTGCCCGCCACCACGGCGTCGCGCACGTAGTGGCGCGAATCGGCGGGTATGGACAGCGGCAGGTAGCGGTACACGCGCGTGCCGTTCGCCCGGCTCAGCGTGCCGGTCAGGTCCAGCACGCCGGGAAAGCGCGATGCATGCGCCACCTTGCGCTCGTCGCTGGTGTGCCAGCTCGCGCGCGCCTCGCCCTGCGCGTCGGCGTTGGCAAACTGCACGTCGTCGGCCTGCACCGCGATGCGGCTGCCGTCGATCTGCCAGCGCACGCTGGCGCTCAGGCGGTCCAGGGGCAGCACCGGCTCCTCGAACACGCCGGGCAGCACCAGCGCGCCGGACGCGATGGCGAGGGCCGCGCGGCCCCCGGCCTGCGTCATGTCGATGTCCACCGTGGCGCCGCGCAGGCCCGGGTGGGCGGGCTCGGCACCGCCTGCCGCGTCGGCGGCCAGGGCCAGGCCGCTGACCCGACCGCGCACGTGGTATTCCTGCAGCTGGTCCAGCGGGCCCTTCCAGGTGGCCTGCACCTCGTCCACCAGGCCCTGCGGCGCGTAGGCGCGCAGCGCGCCGTGCGCCGTGGCGGAGAGCGGCAGTCGGCTGGCGATCTGCGCCAGCGCGGCCAGGTCCAGGCGGTCGGCGCGGAACTCGCCCTGCGCGGGGGCCTTGCCCACGGCGGCGGTATGCACCAGCCGCAGGTTGCCGCCGGGCCAGGCCAGGCCGTCGTCGGTCTCGAACTGCAGGGCCTGCGTGGAGAACTCGAAACCGCCGTCCAGTCGGCGCCCGCCCAGCCGCCCCTGGATGGACGGCAGCACCAGCGCCTGCAAGTCCGGCCCCAGGGTGGCGCTGACATCGGCCAGCGCCAGGTCGGCCGTGCCGCCGACGATCTGCCCGCGCTGCACGTCGGCCCAGGCGCGCAGCGCGCCGCGCCCCTGGGCGACCTGAACCCCCACGTCGGCGTGGTGGCGCAGCTGCGCCACGTCCACGCGGGCAAAGTCGGCGAACACCTGGCCGCTCCAGTGCTTCCAGTTGCCGTCGCGCGCGCTCAGCAGGGGTGCGCGAAACAGCCCCACCACGGTAAAGCGGTCGCCCCAGGCCAGGGGCGGCGTGGCGTCCAGGCGCATGTGGTGGTACCAGTTGCCGTTGCGCAGCAGCAGGTCCACCTTCTCCAGCGCCAGCGTCGGGGCGCCGCGCTGCTCGTCGGTCCAGCGCAGCGTGCCGCCCCGGACGAACACCTCGCCCTGCGAGAACAGCCAGTCGGCGGCGGCGCTGCTGTCGGCGTCCTGGCTTTTCGAGAAGTCCAGGCCCGCCACGAAGATGCGGCCATCGGCGGCGCGGCGCACGTCCAGCTCGGGCCCCTCGATGTAGAGCTGCTCGAAGCCGCCGTTGAGCAGCGAGCGCGGCGACAGCGCCAGCACCACGCGCGGCAGGCGCAGCGCCGCGCGGCCCGCGCCGTCCAGCAGCGCCACGTCCGACAGCTCCACCGACGGGATCAACCCCTCGGCGTGCGCGGTGATCGCGCCGATCCGCACGGGAACCCCCAAAGCCCGTGCGGCATGCGTTTCCAGTTGTGGGCGGAAGTCCCCGATTCGCGGCACAATCCAGCCGTGCAAGGCCCCCCAGGCGATGGTCAGCAGCAGCCAGAAGGCCAGCATCAAACCCAGTGACCACCGCGCAAGACCAGCCATGAATTTCAGCAGGCGTGTGGGGTGCGTGGCGGGAGCGATCATGGTGGGATTGAAAGTGGCAGGAATTATGACCCGCGCCCCTCGTGCGGGTTCACTACGAACGAGTGTCCTTGTGTATGCGGCCGCGTGCCCAGTCCGTCATGTCCTCTGAACCCCTGGCCCCGCATTCGCGCTTCTACCAGCGGCTGCAGCGCCGCTACGGCGACGACCTGCCCCTCTTGCCCCCCGGCCCTCCCGTGCGCGCCACCATGGCCCAGGCGTGCGAGGCGCTGCGCGCGCGCGGCTGCGACACGGGCGCCGCCCTGCGCGTGGTGCGCCAACTGGTCATGGAGCGGCTGATCCGGCTCGACTGCGACGAAGCCGCGCCGCTGTCCGACATCACCCGCGCCGTGACCGAACTGGCCGAACTGGCGCTTCATCATGCCTGCCAGCAGGCCCGCAAGGAACTGGACGCGCGCCACGGCGCGCCGCGCGGGCCGGACGGCCAGCCCGTGCAGCTGTGGGTCATCGGCATGGGCAAGCTGGGCGCGCGCGAGCTGAACGTGTCCAGCGACATCGACCTGATCTACGTCTATGAGCACGACGGCGAGACGGCGGGCACGCCCGACGGCAGGGGCCGCATCTCCAACCACGAATACTTCGCGCGCGCCGTCAAGGCCATCTACAGCCTGGTGGGCGACACCACCGAGCACGGCTTCGTCTTTCGCGTGGACCTGGCGCTGCGGCCCAACGGCAACTCCGGCCCGTCCGCCGTGTCGCTGGCGGCGCTGGAAGAGTATTTGCAGGTGCAGGGCCGCGAATGGGAGCGCTTCGCCTGGCTCAAAAGCCGCGTGGTCGCGCCGCGCGACTGCATCGCCAGCGCCGAGGTGCAGGCCCTGCGCGGCGTGGTGCTGCCCTTCGTGTTCCGCCGCTACCTGGACTACAGCGTGTTCGATTCACTGCGCACGCTGCACCGACAGATCCGCGACCACGCCGCCAAGCGCAGCGCGGGCCACCCCGAGCGCGCCAACGACGTGAAGCTCTCGCGCGGCGGCATCCGCGAGATCGAATTCACCGTGCAGCTTTTGCAGGTGGTGCGCGGCGGCCAGTTCCCCGAGCTGCGCACGCGCCCCACGCTCGAAGGGCTGCAGCGCCTGGCGCGCGCGGGCCTCATGCCGCAGGCGACCGCCGACGCCCTGGCCCGCGCCTACGAGTTCCTGCGCCGCGTGGAGCACCGCATCCAGTACCTGGACGACCAGCAGACCCACATGCTGCCCACGCGCGACGACGACCTGGCCTGGATCGCCCGCACCATGGGCCATGACAACTGCTGCACCTTCCTGCACGAGCTGGACGCGCACCGCGAGCTGGTCGCGCAGGAGTTCGACACCCTGCTCGGCGGCGCGGGCAAGAAGCAATGCAGCGGCGGCGGCTGCGGCGGCCCGCGTGCCGCCGCGCCGCCCCCGCCGGAGTTCGACGCCCTGCTCGCGCAATTGCCCCCGGCCTTTCGCGAGCGCGTGACCGAATGGCGCAACCACCCGCGCGTGGCGGGCCTGCGCGACGAGGCCCGCGCGCGCCTGCTGCGCCTGGTGCAGCGCACCGCGCAGTGGCTGAAGGAAGAGCGCGTGACCGAAGAAGCCGCGCTGCGCCTGGCCAACTGGCTGGAGCCCCTGCTGCGCCGCGAAAGCTATCTGGCGCTGCTGCTGGAGCGCCCCTCGGTGCATGAGCAGCTTCTGCACCTGCTGGGCGCCGCCAAATGGCCCGCGCGCTACATGCTGCAGCACCCCGGCGTGATCGACGAGCTGGCGGGCGACGCCCTGCTGGCCGAGCGCTTCGTGGCGGCCGACTTCGAGCGCGAACTGGCCCTGCGCCTGGCTTCGCTGCAGTCCACCGGCGAGGACGACGACGAAACCCTGCTCAACCTGCTGCGCCGCGCCCAGCACGCCGAAACCTTCCGCACGCTGGCGCGCGACGTGGAGCGGCGCATCACCGTCGAGCAGGTGGCGGACGACCTCTCGGCCTTGGCCGACAGCGTGCTGCGCATCACCACCCAGTGGTGCTGGAGCCGCCTCAAGACCCGCCACCGCGACAGCCCGCAGTTCGCCATCATCGGCTACGGCAAGCTCGGCGGAAAGGAGCTGGGCTACGGCAGCGACCTGGACATCGTCTTCGTCTTCGACGACGACGACGAGCGCGCCAGCGAGGTCTATGCCGCCTTCGTGCGCAAGCTCATCAACTGGCTCACCGTCAAGACGGGCGAGGGCGACCTGTACGAGATCGACACCGCCCTGCGCCCCAACGGCAGCTCGGGCCTGCTGGTCACCAGCTTCGACGCCTACGCCAACTACCAGCAGCGCCGGGGCAGCAACACCGCCTGGACCTGGGAGCACCAGGCCATGACGCGCGCGCGCTTCGTGCTCGGCAGCGAGGCCCTGCAGGCGCGCTTCGACGCCGTGCGCGAGGCCGTCATCACGTCCGAGCGCGACCCGGCGGCGCTGCGCGAGGAGATCGTACTCATGCGCGAGCGCGTGCGCGCGGCCCACCCCACGCGCGCGGGGCAGTTCGACGTGAAGCACAGCCCCGGCGGCATGGTGGACGCCGAATTCGCCGTGCAATACCTGGTGCTGTCCCAGTCCGCCACCCACCCCGCGCTGCGCGACAACGTGGGCAACATCGCCCTGCTGCAGCGCGCCGAACAGGCGGGCCTGCTGCCGCCCGGCGTGGGCACGGCGGCGGCCGACGCCTACCGCGAACTGCGCCGCGTGCAGCACCTGGCCCGCCTGGACGAAGCCCCCACCCAGGTCGCGCCGCCCGCGCTGCAGGCCGAGCGTGATGCGGTGCTGGCGCTGTGGCAGGCGGTGTTTGGGCGCACGGCATGATTGCTACTTATTTTATAGCTGATTGCGCTTACAGCGATTGGGCTGGAGGGTTATATGACTTTGAATGCTCTTGATTTGTTCGCCGGTGCTGGCGGCCTGTCCGAAGGGCTGCGTGAAGCAGGCTTTACCAGCCTGTACGCGAATGAAATCTCTCCACGGTATGCGCGCACTTTCGCAGCCAACCACCCGCGCACGCTGGTGGACAGCCGCGACATCCGCCAGGTGGACGCGGGCCAGGTGCGTGAGCGCCTTGGGCTGCGCCCCGGAGCGCTGGACCTCATCGCGGGCGGCCCGCCATGCCAGGGGTTTTCCATCAACGCGCCCAAGCGCTCCACCGAGGATTCACGCAACCACTTGTTCCGCGAATACCTGCGTTTTGTCTCAGAGTTCCAGCCGCGTGCGGTGCTGATCGAGAACGTCCCTGGCATGGTGTCCTTCGAGGGCGGGGACACGCTGGATGCGATTCTTGAATCACTGCGGCAACTGGGTTACGACGCCGACGTTCGCATCCTGTATGCGCCGCATTACGGTGTGCCGCAGATGCGCTGGCGCACGATCATCCTGGGTTCCCGCGAAGGCATTCGCCCGGCGGATTTCTTCCCGGAGCCGTTGCGCCAGGCACCGGTACGGGTCAATTTCACGTCGCAATTCGGGGGCCGGAACCTGGTTGCGCTTCCACGTTCGCTGGAACTGCCCTCGCATGTGACCGTGAAGGACGCCATCCACGATCTGCCCGCCTTGCGCAACGGCGAACTGGGCGCCCCCGAAAAGCCCTACCGTTTTGCCGCAAGCAACGCCTATCAATGCTTGATGCGCGAAGGCTCCAGCATGGTCACATGCCATGAAGCTGCGCGCCTGAGCAGCGTCAACCTGGAACGTCTTGCGCACATTCCACCGGGCGGCAACTGGACGGACATTCCTGAAGCCCTGTTGCCCAAGGGCATGCGCGCAGCGCGCCGCAGCGACCACACCAAGCGCTATGGCCGCGTACACCCCGACGGGCTGGCGTCCACCATCCTCACCAAATGCGACCCCCATTGGGGCGCATATTTTCATTACGAGCAGGACCGCGCCTTCACCGTGCGCGAAGCGGCGCGGCTGCAGTCCTTTCCCGACACTTATCAGTTCCTCGGCTCTCGCGTCGAGCAGTATGAGCAGGTCGGCAATGCCGTTCCGCCGCTGTTGGGCGCGGCCATTGGGCGGTGCATGGCGCAGGCCCTGAAAGGCACCGCCAGCACGCACAAGCGCAGGGCGGCCTGATGGCTGGCACGGTATGGGAGTTCTTTGGCTATCGCGCCGAAGACAGCTCTGCAGCAGCCGTTGCAGCGGCGCGTGACAGGCAATGCCCCTATCTGGGCGAGACGTGCGAGAAGCGCCTGAGCGACGGAGAAATCTCCGGCGTCTGCGCCATCAAGCCTGCCACATCCCCACCGGTGATCTGCTGCCCGATCCGGCTGTATGCCGACGGCTATCGCGTCTTGCACGACGTGGCACGCATCGCTTTCGGTGCGGGCCTGCCGCTCATCGCGGGCGGCGGCGCCGCAGCCACAGCGCGGGAGACGGGCCAGCCCGCTGTCGCGGTATTCGGCAAGCGCTGGGGTGGCGAGTTGCGCCTGCCGCAAAAAGACGGCGCTGGCAGCTACTTCGTCGATTGGGTGCTGGCACTGCTGGATGCCGATGGGCAGTTGCAGGAGTTCGTCGCGGTGGAGGTGCAGACCATCGACACCACCGGCAACTACCGCAACGGCCGCGAGGCCCTGCTCGACGGGGCGCGCCGCGTGCAAAAAACCACCGCTGGGCTGAACTGGGAGAACGTCAACAAGCGCATCCTGCCGCAACTGATCTACAAGGGCCAGGTGTTGCAACGCGAGGCGCTGTGCCGCAAGGGCCTGTTCTTCGTCTCGCCCACGCCGGTCTATGACCGCATCATGTCCCGCCTTGGCGGGGCTGGCGGACTGATCCGCTACGCGCTGCAACCGGCCTCCATCACGTTTCTCGCCTATGACCATGCTCTGGATGCAGGCATGGCAAGCGGTTCGCTGGTCTCGCTGCAGGCGCACCCGCCACATTCGACGACGGTTTACAAGGTGCAGGAAGCATTCAACAACGTCACCCTTCCCGATGAGAACGTGTACCGTGACGCCATCGTTGCAGCCCTGGGTGCGAGAGTGCAATGACTCCTGATTCAATAGCTGCACCCCCAATATCTACGGGCGCCAGGGCCGTATTTGGTTCATATCTCCCTGGCCGCCTAACCGTCCATTCCAACAACGCATGAAGCTCCGAAGATCATCCATCCTCGCCACCTGCCTGCCCCTGCTGCTGGGCGCCTGCGCCGCCACGGCGCCGCCTGCGCGGGTCGAGGCGCCGGTGGCCGCCGCCTGGCAGGCCCCGCTGCCGCACCACGGCTCGCTGGGCGACATGGCCCGGTGGTGGACACAGCTGGGCGACCCGCTGCTGGTGGAGCTGATCGAGGCCGCCCAGGCCGTCAGCCCCGGCGTGGCGCAGGCGCAATCGCGCATCGCGCAGGCGCGGGCCACGCAGGCCGCCAGCCGGGCGGCGCTGCTGCCGTCGCTGGACGGGCAGGCCAGCGCCAGCCGGGGCTTCAACGAGCAAATCCTCAGCGTCGCCACCACGGCGCAGGCGGGGCTGCAGGCCAGTTGGGAGATCGACCTGTTCGGCGCCAACCGCGCCGCCCAGGCCGCCGCCGACGAGCGCCTGGCCGGTGCCCAGGCGCTGTGGCACGAGGCCCGCGTGAGCGTGGCCGCCGAGGTGGCGCTGCAGCTGAGCAGCCTGCGCAGTTGCCTGGAGCAGCTCTCGGTGGCCGAGCGCGACGCGCAGTCGCGCGGCGAGACCTCGCGCCTGGCCGACCAGAGCGAGCGCGCAGGGTTCACCGCCCCTGCCGCTGCGGCCCTGGCGCGCGCCAGCGCCGCCGAGGCCCAGGCGCGCACGGCGCAGCAGCGCATGCTGTGCGACGTGGACTTCAAGACCCTGGCCGCGCTGACCGGCTGGCAAGAAACCGCCCTGCGCGCACGCATCGCCACGCCAGTGCCGCCCGCGCCCGACGCGCTGTTCACCATCGCCGCCCTGCCCGCCCAGGTGCTGGCCCAGCGGCCCGACGTGTACAACGCCGAGCGCGAGGTGGCCGCCGCCAGCGCCGACGTGGGCAGCGCCCAGGCCCAGCGCTACCCGCGCCTGGCCCTGTCCGGGTCGGTGGGCCGCGCCTGGGTGCGCACCGGCGGCGCCACGATGGACCTGAACACCTGGAGCATCGGCCCGCTGGCGCTGACCGTGCCGCTGTTCGACGGCGGGCGCCGCGCGGCGCAGGTGGATGCGGCGCAGGCGCGCTACGACGAGGCCGCCGCGCTGTACCGCGCCCGGGTGCGCCAGGCGGTGAGCGAGGTCGAGCAGGCGCTGGTGCGGCTGCACAGCACCGCCGAGCGCAACGCCAGCGCGCGCGCCGCCGCCCTGGGCTACCGTGCCTCGTTCGACGCCACCGAGGCGCGCTGGCGCGGCGGCCTGGCCAGCCTGGTGGAGCTGGAGGACGCCCGCCGCACCCTGCTCGCCGCCGAGAACGCGCTGGTCGCCCTGCGGCACGAGCGCCAGGCGGCTTGGGTGGCCCTGTACCGCGCTGCGGGCGGCGGGTGGCAAGTGCCACAGTAACTCCTTTTTTGATAGCTGCTTGTGCTTGCTGCATAAGCGATAGAGGCCAATTTCATTCATATTTTCTACGCCATGCAACGCCTTCAACGCACCCCTGCCTTCATCGCCGCCGCCGCGCTGTGCGCGCTGGTGGCCAGCGCCGTCCTGCCGTCCCGGGCGGCGGACGACAAGCCCGCCGCACAGCCGCGCCCGGCCCTGGCCGTGACCACGGTGGCGCCGCAGCGCGGCGCCGTCACCCTGCGCCTGCCCGCCAACGGCAACGTGGCCGCGTGGCAGGAGGCCAGCATCGGCGCCGAATCCAACGGCCTGCGCCTCTTGGACGTGCGCGTGAACGTGGGCGACGTGGTCAAGGCCGGGCAGGTGCTCGCCACCTTCGCCACCGAGACGGTGCAGGCCGACGTGGCCCAGGCCCGCGCCAGCCTGGCCGAGGCGCAGGCCGCCGCCGCCGAGGCCCAGGCCAACGCCGAGCGCGCGCGCACCCTGTCGGCCACGGGGGCGCTCAGCGCGCAGCAGATCCAGCAGTACGCCACGGCGGCACAGACGGGCCTGGCCCGCGTGGAGGCCGCGCAGGCGCAGCTGCGCGCGCAGCAGCTGCGGCTGGCGCACACGCGAGTTTTGGCGCCGGACAACGGCGTCATCTCCGCCCGCAGCGCCACCGTGGGCGCCGTGGTGGGCGCGGGCACCGAGCTGTTTCGCATGGTGCGGCGCGGGCGGCTGGAGTGGCGCGCCGAGGTGGCGTCCAGCGAGCTGCCGCGCATCAAAACCGGCATGCAGGCCGAGGTGGTGGCCGCCAGCGGCGCCAAGGTGACGGGCACGGTGCGCAGCATCGCGCCCACGGTGGACCCGCAGACGCGCAACGCGCTGGTCTATGTGGACCTGCCCCCGCACGCTGACGTGCGCGCGGGCATGTTCGCGCGCGGCGACTTTTTGCTGGGCGGGCGCGACGCGCTCACGGTGCCGCAGTCGGCCATCGTGGTGCGCGACGGCTTCAGCGCCGTGTTCGTGCTGGGCGAGGGCAGCCGCGTGCAGCTGCGCCGCGTGCAGACCGGCCAGCGCACGGGCGACCGCGTGGAGGTGCTGGACGGCCTGCCCGCGGGCGCGGCCATCGTCGAGCGCGGGGGCGCCTTTCTGAACGACGGCGACCTGGTGCGTGTTTCAGAGCCAAAACAGGCTCCAGCGCTTACTGGTAAAGCGCCAGAAGCTAGCAAATAAGGAGCATCGGAATGAACCTTTCCGCCTGGTCGATCAGGAACCCGATTCCTGCGGCGATGCTGTTCGTGCTGCTCACGCTGGCGGGGCTGATGTCCTTCCGCGCGATGAAGGTGCAGAACTTTCCGGACATGGACCTGCCCGTGGTCGTGGTCACGGCGCAGTTGCCCGGCGCGGCGCCGGGGCAGCTGGAGAGCGACGTGGCGCGCAAGATCGAGAACGCCATCGCCACGCTGCAGGGCGTCAAGCACATCACCAGCACGCTGACCGACGGCGTGGCGACCATCGCCACCGAGTTCCGGCTGGAGAAGCCCGTGCAGGAGGCCGTGGACGACGTGCGATCCGCCGTCAGCCGCGTGCGCGCCGACCTGCCCGCCGACGTGCGCGACCCCATCGTCGCCAAGCTGGAGCTGAGCGCCCAGCCCATCCAGGCGTATGCCGTGGGGTCGAGCCAAATGGATGACGAGGCGCTGTCGTGGTTTGTCGATGACACGCTCACACGCCGCCTGCTGGCCGTGCCGGGCGTGGGCGGCGTGACGCGCGTGGGCGGCGTGGCGCGCGAGGTGCGCGTGGCGCTGGATGCCGAGCGCATGCAGGCGCTGCAGGTGACGGCGGCGGACGTGTCGCGCCGCCTGCGCCAGGTGCAGATGGACAGCGCCGGAGGCCGCGTGGACTTAGGGGGCGCCGAGCAGCCCGTGCGCACCATCGCCACCGTGCAGACGGCCCAGGAGATCGGCGCGCTGGAGGTCGCCCTCTCCAATGGCCGCCACGTGCGGCTCGACCAGATCGCCGCCATCTCCGACACCGTGGCCGAGCCGCGCGCGGCGGCATTGCTGGACGGCAAGGCGGTCATCGGCTTCGAGGTCTCGCGCAGCCGGGGCGCGAGCGAGGTCGAGGTGGGCGCGGGCGTGCAGAAGGTGCTGGATCAGCTCAAGGCCGACTTCCCGCACCTCACGCTCACGCGCACGGTGGACTTCGTGGACATCGCGCGGGACGAGTACGGCAGCTCCATGCGCCTGCTGTACGAGGGCGCCATCCTGGCGGTGATCGTGGTGTGGCTGTTCTTGCGCGACTGGCGCGCGACCATCGTGTCTGCCGTGGCGCTGCCGCTGTCGGTGATACCGGCCTTCATCGGCATGCACTACCTGGGCTTTTCCATCAACATCATCACGCTGCTGGCGCTGTCGCTGGTGGTGGGCATTTTGGTGGACGACGCCATCGTGGAGGTGGAGAACATCGTGCGCCACCTGCGCATGGGCAAGACGCCGTACCAGGCGGCCATGGAAGCGGCGGACGAGATCGGCCTGGCCGTCATCGCCACCACCTTCACACTGATCGCGGTGTTTTTGCCCACGGCCTTCATGGCGGGCATTCCGGGGCGGTTCTTCAAGCAGTTCGGCTGGACGGCGGCGCTGGCGGTGTTCGCGTCGCTCGTGGTGGCGCGGCTGCTCACGCCCATGATGGCGGCGTACATCATGAAGCCCATCGTGGCGCTGGAGAAAGAGCCGCGCTGGCTGGCGGCGTACATGCGCGCGTCGGGCTGGTGCCTCAGGCACCGCTTCTTGACGCTGCTGGGCGCGCTGGCGTTCTTCGCGGCCTCGCTGGCGCTGATCCCGCTGCTGCCCTCGGGCTTCATCCCGCCCGACGACAACGCACAGACGCAGGTCACGCTGGAGCTGCCGCCCGGCAGCACCCTGGCCGACACGCGCGCGGCGGTGGGCCAGGCCAGCGAGCGCATCTTGCGCGACGTGGGCCACGTCGAGAGCATCTACACCGCCATCGGCGGCGGCGCGGCAGGCGCCGACCCGTTCGCGGGCGGCGGCGCGGCCGAGGCGCGCC
>NZ_JASGDA010000079.1:0-24363 GCF_047607405.1 Acidovorax sp.
CCCGTGCGCCCGCGTCGTCTGCCCGCGCTGCGACCCGCGCGGCGGGCAAGGTGGCGCCTGCCGCGCCAGCGCAGCCCGCGCGGCGGGAGCGTCTGGTGGTCGAGCCCATCGATTTGCTGACGGACCACCCCGCAGCCCTGCGGACATCGCCCGAGCTGGCGCAGGTTCCGTCCAGCGAACCCACGGCCCAGCGCGCGCAGGCTGCGGCGCTGTGGAAGGCGCTCAATGCCCAGCCAGAGGACATGCCCAGCCAGCAGGACGCCGACCGTCTCCAGGCGCTGGAGGCCGGCATGGCGGCGCTGCGGGCGCAATCCGGCCGCGACCGTGCCGAGGCCGCGCGGGTGCGGCAGGAGCTGGAGCGGGCGCTGGACGAACGCTTTCCCGCCACGGTGGTGTACGCGCTCGGCGGCCTGCTGCTGCTGGCGCTGCTGCTCGTGGCCTGGGCCTGGTTCAAATTGCGCGATGTCTCGGACAAGGCCGTGCGCGCCTGGCGCGATTCCGTGGCCATGATGGACGGGGCGGCGGCCCAGCAGGCCGTAGAACTGGGCCTGGCGCCCCACCCGAACGACACCTGGATGCCATCGGGCTCGCTGCACGCGCCCGAGGACGACGCTCCGACCCTGCCCCCTGACGCGGGCCCGCAGACACCCAGGTTCGCGGACACCGCGCTGGTGGCCGATGCCGCGGCCAAAGCGCCCGCCCAGGCGGCGCCAGCGCCCAAGCCGGATGTCCACATCGCCAGCCCCGAAGAGCTTTTCGATATCCAGCAGCAGGCCGAATTCTTCATCTCGGTGGGCCAGCACCAGCAGGCCGTCGAGGCGCTCAAGTGGCACATCGCGGAGCGCGGCGACGTGTCGCCGGTGGCTTACCTGGAACTGCTGCGGCTCTACCACACGCTCGGGCGCGGGGATGATTTCACACAGCTGCGCCAGCAGTTCATGCAGTCCTTCAATGCGCAGGTGCCCGAGTTCGCGGACTTCCCCCGCGCGGGCCACATGCTCGACCACTACACCGAGGCGCTGGCCGAGATCGAGGCCCAATGGTCTTCACCGTCGGTGCTGGAGCTGCTGGAGGGGATGCTGTTCCGCCGCCCTGGCGCCCAGCCCAGGGAGCGGTTCGACATGGCAGCCTACGACGAGCTGCTGCTGCTGCTGGCGATTGCGCAGACCACGCCCGCCAGCGCCCGGGGCGCGCCGCCGCCGCGCAAGCGCACCACGCCCCAGGCAGCGCCGAGCCTGCCCAGCGGCGACGACAGCGGCAGCACGCGCGCAGCGCCGTTCGACCTGGATCTGGACTTGGACCTGGATTTGGATTTGGATTTGGATTTGGACCTCTCCGACCCACCCCACATCACCCTGAGCGACCTGCCCCCGGCGCCAGCCACACCGCCGTCATCGACGGGCCGTCCCGTGGGATTCGGCAGCGACAACGACCTGATGGAACTGCGGCTGGAGCTGGAGCAGATGGAGCAGAAGAAGCCGGACTGGAAGAAGTCCTGATTCAGCCTCCGCCCATGCGGCGCATCAACTGCGCCGCCGCTTCTTCAGGATCGGGTGCGGCGACGATGGCCCGCACCACGGCGATCGAGCCCACGCCCGTCGCCAGCACCTGCGCGAACTGCTCCGCGCCAATGCCGCCAATCGCCACCTGCGGGTAGTGGCGCAGCAGGCGCGCATACGCGCCCAGGCGGCCCAGGCCCTGCGGGGCGGTCGCCATCTTCTTGAGCGTGGTCGGGAAGACTGCGCCCATCGCTATGTAGCTCGGGCCTACCGCGTCGGCGCGCACCATCTCGGCATAGCCGTGGGTGCTGACGCCCAGGCGCACGCCGGAAGTTCGCAGGGCCTGCAAATCGGCGGCGCTGAGTGCGTCCAGGTCTTCCTGGCCCAGGTGTACGCCGTAGGCGCCAGCGCCAATCGCCGTCCGCCAGTGGTCGTTGATGAACAGCAGCGCGCCCGTGCCCTGCACGGCCTGCACGGCGGCGCGCACTTCGCGCTCCACCGCCGCTGCGTCGTCGGACTTGAAGCGCAGTTGCACCGTGGGCACCCCGGCGCGGGCCATGCGGCCCACCCAGGCGGCGTCGGGCAGCACGGCGTACAGGCCCAGGCGCTGCGGGCAGGGCGCGAAGGCGTGTACACGCGGCAGGGCCTGCAGGCCGAAGTCCTGCGGCTCGCATGGCCACGCCTCTGGCTGGAACGTGCCGGTGCGCGCCGTTTGCGCCTGCCAGGCGCGGGCCAGGCACTGCGCGTCGTGTGCGATGAAGCCCAGGGCGCTGCACGCCTGCAGCGCGGCCAGGTAGGCGGGCTTATCGCTTTCCGGCGCGGGCATGGGCTCGGGCGCGAAGCCTGCGAAGGTGGCGGCGTGGTGCGCCAATATGGCTTGCGCCTCGGGGCTATTGCTTTGCATCGTGGTGCCAGAAAGGTGTGCCCAGCACGGGCGTGCTGGGCTGGGCGGCGTCATGCTGCGCCATGGCCCCGGCCTGGTAGGCGGCGCGGCCCGCGCCCACGGCGTCGGCAAACGCGCCCGCCATCGCCACGGGGTCTTGCGACAGGGCGACGGCCGTGTTCAGCAGCACGCCGTCGAAGCCCCATTCCATCACCTGGCAGGCGTGCGAGGGCAGGCCCAGCCCGGCGTCCACCAGCAGCGGCACCGACAGCCGCTCGCGCAGCGTTTGCAGCGCATAGGGGTTCATGGGGCCGCGCCCCGTGCCGATGGGCGCGGCCCAGGGCATGACGGCCTGGCAGCCCACATCGACGAGGCGCTGGCACAGCACCAGGTCGTCCGTGGTGTAGGGCAGCACCTGAAAGCCGTCCTGGATGAGCAGCGATGCGGCCTCGACCAGGTTGAGCGTGTCGGGCTGCAAGGTGTAGTCGTCGCCGATGACTTCGAGCTTGATCCACGGCGTGCCGAACACCTCGCGCGCCATCTGCGCCGTGGTCACGGCCTCTTGCACGCTGTGGCAGCCGGCGGTGTTGGGCAGCACGGGCACGCCCAGGCGCTTGAGCAAGTCCCAGAAGCTGTCGCCCGCGTGGGTGGCGTTGATGCCCTGGCGGCGCAGCGACGCCGTGACCATCGCGGGCCGGGCGCGCTGCACGGCCGCTTCGAGCACGGTGGGCGAGGGGTAGCGGGCGGTGCCCAGCAGCAGGCGGCTGGCGAAGGTGTGGCCGTAGAGGGTCAGCGGGTTGTTCATGGCGTTCTATGGTTTTGATAGCTGCTCGCGCTTGTCCAGCAAGCGCTGGAGGCCGATTTGGCTTGAAATTTCAACCGCCCGTCACCGGCGAGATCACCTCGACGCGGTCGCCTTCGTGCAGCGCGTGCGCGGCGTACTGCGTGTTGGGCACGAAGCGGGTGTTCACGGCCACGGCGAAGGGCGGGCGGGCGGTGATGGCGGCGAGCGCGTCCTGCACGGTGGCGGCGTCGGGCAGCTCGGCGGCTTGCTGGTTGATGGTGACGTTCATGGCAAAGACAGGTCGAACTGGTTGGCAAGGGGCGATTGTCCCTGCTCCAGCAGCTCCAGCGCCACGTCGTGCAGCGCGGGGGCGATCATGAAGCCGTGGCGGTACAGGCCGTTGATCTGCAGCACGCCGGGGCGGGGCTGGCGGATGGCGGGCAGGTTGTCGGGCAGGGTGGGGCGGCAGTGGGTGTTCATCTCCAGGATGCGGCCCTCGGCAAAGCCGCTGTGGACGGTGTAGATGGCCGACAGCAGCTCCAGCGCCGAGCGCACGCTCATGGGCGAGCGGTCGTCGGATTCGATCTCCGTCGCGCCGACGACGAACAGGTGGTCCTGCTTGGGGGCGACGTAGATCGAATAGCGCGGATGCACCAGGCGCGTGGGGCGCGATAGCGTGACCTCGGGCGCGTGGATGCGCAGCACCTCGCCGCGCACGCCGCGCAGTTGGTTCCATTGGGGGCGCGCGCCCAGGCCCCGGCAGTCCAGCAGCCAGTCGGGCTGGCCTGCTGCGCCGGGTTGGAAATCATCCAGATCGCGCGGGCTGTGCCAATGGACGTGTACGCCCAGTTGATCCATGGCTTGGGCCAACGCGGCAAAGAGTTGCCGGTTGTCCAGTTGCCCCTCGCCGGGCAGCAGCAGGCCCTGGCTGAAGCGCTGCGCCAATGCGGGCTCGGCCTGCGCGATGCCCTGGGCATCGAGCGGCTGCAGATGCGGCAGCGTGGGCAAACGGCTTTGCGTGTGCTCCAGCAGGCCGCGCAGGCGGGCCGCCTCGGGCGCATCCTGGCGGTGCCACACGATCAGCGTGCCATTGCGCTGAAAGAACACCGGCGCGGGCAGCGGCGCCAGCAGCGCGGGCCAGCGGCCCAGCGCGTGCTGGCCCATGCGCACCACGCTGGGCTCCGTCACCGCCGATTCGGCCAGCGGCGCGAGCATGGCAGCGGCCACGCGCGCGGCAGAGCCTTCGCCCTCGGGCCCGCCCGCCTCGAAAACCTGTACGCGGTGGCCCTGGCGCGCCAGGCTGACGGCCAGCAGGCGGCCCAGCAGGCCCGCGCCCAGGATGGTGATCGAAGAATTGGCAGACAGTGTGCGCATGAGAAGACCGTGAGAAAAGCCGGGCGAAATTACAGCACGCGGCCCATCCACTTACCGCCGATAATTTTTGCCATGACGCAAGAAACCCCCACACCCACCCGGCGCTACGCCCGCGTGCTCTCCATTGCCGGGTCCGACAGCGGCGGCGGCGCGGGCATCCAGGCCGACCTGAAGACCTTCGCCGCGCTGGGCTGCTACGGCATGACGGCCATCACCGCGCTCACCGCGCAGAACACGCTGGGCGTGCGCGGCATCCACGGCGTGCCGCCCGGGTTTCTGGCGACACAGATCGACGCCGTGGTCGAGGACATCGGCGTGGATGCCGTGAAGATCGGCATGCTGCACTCGCCCGACGTGGTGCGCGTGGTAGCCGACGCCATCCGCCGCCACGGCCTGCCCCACGTGGTGCTCGACCCCGTGATGGTCGCCACCAGCGGCGACCGCCTGATCGTGCCCGAGACCGTGGCGGTATTGGTGCGCGAACTGTTCCCGTTGGCCGAGGTCATCACGCCCAACCTGGACGAAGCGGCCCTGCTGCTCGGTCGCCCCATCCAGGGTGCCGACGCGCTCGCCGAAGCCGCCCAGGCCCTGTGCGGCTTGGGCGCCAAAGCCGCGCTGCTCAAGGGCGGGCATCTGCAGGGCGACGAGGTGGTGGACGTGCTGGCCCTGCCCGGCGGCATATGCCATCGCCTGGCCTCGCCGCGCATCGCCACGCACAACGGGCACGGCACGGGCTGCACGCTGTCGTCGGCCATCGCGGCGCAACTGGCGCTGGGCCTGCCGCTGGTGCAGGCGGTACAGGCGGCGCGGGCCTACATCCTGGGCGCCATTGCGGCAGGGGCCGACGTGCGCACGGGGCGCGGGCACGGGCCGCTGAACCATGGCTACGCGCCGGTGGTGCAGCGGGTGTTTTAAGGGTCAAGTCAGGCGCTAACGTTTCTGGGTAAGCGCTGGCAGCTATCAAAATAGATGATCCAAACCATCACTTGCGCGGTGCGTTAGCAATCGCTTGACGAGGGTGGTTTGAGTAGAGTCCACGCCTCTACGTCCAGCGCCTGCGCGAAGCGCTCGATGTTGGACAGCGACACATTCCAGCGCGAGCGCTCGACAGAGGACACGTACGTCCTGTCCAACTCGCATTCAAGCGCCAGCCGCTCTTGTGACCAGCCTTTGTCTACCCGCTTGAGCCGTACCCAGTAAGCGAGCACGTCTCGCAGGTTGCCTGGGTCGGGCAACTGGGATGGGGGTTGGGGCTTGGCAGACACCGCGCCAGCTTGCAGTTCTGATACATTTACATCTACGGTGTTTGCTTCACATATGAATCTTGTTGGCGCTCATTCCAGCCACGGCTTCTCTACTCCTTTCATCCCGGGAGGAGTGTGGGGTAACCGCGTTTTTTCAACCAGAAGGAGTTTTGCTGTCCACGAGCGCTCGAGCTTAGACAGCATCAGATCGGTAGCATGTAGCGATCTAATTCTAGTTAGGAGCCGTTATGCAAGATGATGTACAAGCCCAGCAGGTAATCGCGAGGTTGGTTATCCGCGCGGCAAACCAAATCGCCGAAGGAAAATCAAAATCCGAGGTGATATCCGAGCTGAAAAAAGAAGGATGCCCGACAGACCTTGCTCAAATCATCACCTTGAAAGGAGAGGAAATAAAGAAAGATGAATTCCGGAAGGGCGGTAGGAATGCAATGCTGCTGGGGGCTGGCCTTGCTGGGTTGGGTGTTGCCATCACCGCAGGCACATATTCTTTAGCCGCCTCAAGTGGAGGCGGAAGTTATTTTATTACCTACGGTCTAATAATTGTCGGCGCTTGGATATTTATCAAAGGCTTGTGGCGTTCAATGGCAGGTTAATCGTGGCACTTTTTGCACACCTCGCAATTTTTGCTTTTGTCATCTATGGTGTTATCGCGGCTATAGATAAGGCGCGAAAAAACAAGGAGTCGATTATTGTTTCACTAGCTGTCGGCGTAATCATTCTTATATTTCTTGCTGGGCCATGGGGTTTTCTTACAGCAGGCGCTTCTGCGGCAATTGCCTATGCGCTCCGGCATTCAATCTAGTGCCTAATTTTAATTATTTCATGGATTGCACCTATTTTTAATGCCTAACCCCTTTTATCATTCAATCCTAACTCCGCGCTCAAACCGACCTGCCTACGGCGGGCGGCTTACCTGGGCCGTTAGTTCATTTTCATTTGGCATATTCGGGCCCATGTAATATCCAGCTCCATTCACCTTCACAAGCCGTTTTTCGCTGGGTGTTGGGCTTCGTGCAGGGCTTCGCCAGTTTGCAGTATTTTTGGCCTACAGCGCTTGCTGGATAAGCGCAAGCAGCTATGAAAACAGGAGTTTTCGCAGGGCCATGGAATGTATTTACTTTGATGTAAATACATCATGAAAGGAGCCGCAATGGAAGCCAGAATCTTTCAATCCGGCAACAGCCAGGCGGTCAGGATTCCCCGGGAATACCGTTTCGACACCGACGTGGTGGAGATCTTCAAGCGCGGCGACGAGCTGATCCTGAAACCCCGCCCGCGCAACCTGGGCCGGGCTTTCGCGCTGCTCGCCAGCCTGCCCGATGACTTCATGGCGCAGGGTCGGCAGGACGATGCGCCGCAGGAGCGGGAAGGCTGGTGAGATGTTCCTGCTCGACACCAACATCTGCATCTACATCGTCAAACGCAAGCCGCCCACGGTGATGCAGCGCTTTGAATCGCTGGCGCTGGGCGATGCCGCTATGTCGCTGGTGACGCATGGCGAACTGGAGTTCGGTGCCCGCAAAAACCAGCAAGCTGCGCAGGCGCTGGGCATCCTGCAAGAGCTGACGCACTACATCCCTATCCTGCCCATGGCCCCCGAGGTCGCCGGGCACCACGCGGACATACGCCACGCCTTGGCACGGCAGGGCACGCCCATTGGCAACAATGACCTGTGGATCGCCGCCCACGCACGGGCGCTGGATGCCACGCTGGTGAGCAACAACCTGCGCGAGTTCGAACGCGTGGCGGGGCTGAGGCTGGAGAACTGGGTGTGAAGCCCACGTCTTGAAAAAATACAGAGAAATTGGCCTCTGGCGCTTATCCAGAAAGCGCTAGCAGCTATCAAAACTGATGAATCAGCCCCCGCGCCGCGCCGCGAACCCTGCCACGTAGCGCGTCACCCACCGGGGCGTGACCTGCGCCCAGGCCGCCGTGATCTGGTTGGGCAGGCCCGGCACGGCCACCACCTGCCCGGCCATCAGCGCGCGGTAGCCCAGGGCGGCCACGTCGCGCGGGGTGGACAGCAGTTGCTTGGGCATGCCGCGCACGGCGGCGGAGCCCGCCTGGATCTCGCCGATCATCGGCGTCTCGGTAAAGCCGGGGCACAGCGCGGTGACCTTGACGCCGGTGCCGCGCAACTCCTCCGACAGCGCCTCGGTCAGCGACAGCACGTAGGCCTTGCTGGCCGCGTACGCCGCCATCGTCGGCACGGGCTGGAAGGCCGAGAGCGAGGACACGTTGAGGATGCGCCCCGCGCCGCGCTCCACCATGCCGGGCAGCAGGCGGCTGATGAGTTCGGTCGATGCGCGCACGTTCAGGTCGATCAGGCCGGTGATCTTGGCCGTGTCGGCGTCGGCAAACGGCCCCACGTCGATCACGCCCGCGTTGTTGACCAGGATGGCGACGGGCTCGCCGCCCGCCTGCGCGGCCTTGAGCACCGCTGCCGGGCCGCCGGGCTTGGCCAGGTCCTGGGCGACGATCTGCACGTCGGCCTGGTGGTCTTTCTTCAGCTCCGCCGCCAGCGCGGCCAGCGCCTCGCGGCGGCGCGCCACCAGCGTCAGGCGGTGGCCGTGGCGGGCGAATTCGCGCGCCAGCTCGGCGCCGATGCCCGCCGATGCGCCGGTGATGAGCACGCGGCCCGTGTTCTTGTCGTCCTTGCTTTTTGCCCGTGTCGCCATGGGTTGTCTCCTGTGTTGGGGTGGTGGTGTGAAGGCCGCCCATTCTTTCGCAGTTGCCACGTCGCGCACAGGTGCGTTCGGGACGGCGGGCGGGCGCCCGTGTCCCGAAGTCACCGTTCAGCGATTCATTTGGCAGCGCCGCGCGGCCGCGTCAGGAAGGCCAGCGCGAAGCACGCCGCCAGCGTCGGCAGCGACGAGCCCGCATCCGGCAGCACGCGCGGCAGCAAGTGGTAGCAGGCGATGCCGCCGATCCAGATCGCCACCGGCGCCGCGTGTACGCTGCCCGCGCCGCGCAGCAGCGCCTGCGTGGGCGCGCCGAAGGCCAGCCGCCCCAGGATCACGCCGAACAGCGGCACGAACACCGAACTGAGCAGCAGCAGGAACGGCTCCAGGCTGTGCATGGGCAGCACCAGCGCCAGAGCCGTGCAGGCGGCGGCCATGGCCAGGCCCCAGCGGCGCACGCTCCAGCGCGGCAGCAGGCTGTGCGCCGAGACGGAGCCCGAATACGCGTCGCCATAGGCGTTGTCCACTTCGTCGATGAGGATGAGCGACAGCGCGATCAGCCCGCCCTGGGCCAGCAGCAGGGCCTGCACCAGGTCCTGGCTGGGCAGCACCAGCGCCACCAGCACGCCCAGCGCGTAGCACCACATGTTGGCGATGGCATAGCCCAGCCAGGTGCCGCGCAAGGCGCCTGCGCCGCTCTTGCCGTGGCGCGCATAGTCGGCCACCAGCGGCAGCCACGAGATGGGCATGGCGATGACCAGGTCCAGCGCGGGCATCACGCCCATGCCGCCTTCGCCCTGGCGCGCCCACAGCGCCGCGAAGCCCTGCGCCTGCGCCATCGACAGGAACTGCCACGACAGCCACAGCAGCGACAGCACCACCAGCGGCAGTGCCACGCGGGCAATGATGCGGCGCACGAGCTGCACCATGGAGCCGCTGATGAGCAGCATCACCACGCCGCCCCACAGCAGCGTGGCCAGCACGGACCAATGCGCGCCGCTGGCGATGCCGCCCGACTGCTGGGCGATGGCGACGGTGGCGTCGCGCATCACCACCAGCTCGAAGGCGCCCCAACCCAGGAGCTGGACGATGTTCAGGACGACGGGCAGGCTGGCGAAGCCCCGGCCATACACGGCGTGCATCAGCCCCGCGCTGGCCAGGCCGCTGTCAGCCCCCAGCTTGGCGACCCAGCCCAGCAGCCCCGCGCCGAGGACGGAGCCGAGGACGATGGCGATGAGCGCTTCTTGCGTGCCCAGCGCGGGCATCAGGTACGCGCCCACCTGCATGACCAAGAGGCCCACGCCCAGACTGAACCACAGCGAGGCGTGGTCGTGCCAGCCGAAGACGCGGCGGTCGGGCGACAGCGGCGTGAGCGCGTCGTTGGTGGTGGAGGAGGAAGGTGTTGACATGGCGGCTCCGTGCGTTGGTGACAGCAGAGCAGGGCGCGCGCCGCGTTGGCGAGGCCCGGCGGCACAGTGGCCGGGCTGGCGGATGGCTGGCGTTGCTTCCCTGCGCGAGGATGATCTCAATCAGGTTCAAAGGGACTCTCTCAGCCTCTTTCCGTGAAGAAAGAGGCACCCCTAGCGGACGCGGGATTCTACAGCGGCTGTGGATGTTGTTTACGACGAATGCGCCACGCCCAGGCGGGCCTGCAATTGCGCGCTGCTGGTGGTGTATTGCAGCGGCACCTTGCCGCCAGCCAGGTATTCGGCGGCGGCGAAGGCCGCCAGCGTGGCCTCGTGGAAGCCGCAGACGATGAGCTTGCGCTTGCCCGGGTAGGTGTTCACGTCGCCCACGGCATAGACGCCGGGCAGGCGGGTGGCGAAGTGGGCGGTGTCCACCACGAGCTGTTTTTTCTCCAGTGCCAGGCCCCAGTCGGCAATGGGGCCCAGGCGCGGCGAGAGGCCGAGGAAGGCTTGCAGCTGGTCGAGCGGCAGGGTTTGCGCCTGCCCTTCGGCGTCGAGCAGGGTCAGGGTCTGCAGCGTGTCGCCTTGCGCCTGCGCGCCGGTGATCTGCGCGGCCATGACTGCGACGCGGCCTGCTGCGCGCAGGGCGGCCAGGCGCTCCAGCAGCGCGGGCGGGGCCTGGAAGGCGTCGCGGCGGTGCAGCAGCGTGACGTGGGCCGCATCGCCCGCCTCGGCCAGGGCCACGGCGCGGGCCACGGCAGGCTCGTCGCCGCCATGCACCACCACGCGCAGCCCCGCCACGGGCAGGGATGCGGGCGGGTGGTAGTGGATTTGCGTGCCGGTGAACGCCTCGATGCCCTCGGCCTTGACCGTGCGCGGCACGAAGGCGCCCACGCCTGCGGCGATGAACACGGTGCGTGCCAGCAGTTGCGTGGTGGCGGTGCCGACGAGGTAGCGGCCATCGGCCTGGGGCGCGAAGGTTTGCACCAGCTCGCCCAGGTGCTGCGGCGCGGCGAAGGGCGTGATCTGCCGCGCAAGCAGCGCGATCAACTCGCTGCCGGTGCAGACGGGCACGCCGGGAATGTCGTAGATGGGCTTGTCGCCGTACAGCTCCACGCACTGGCCGCCCAGGTGGGGCAGGGCATCGATGAGGTGGGCGCGTATGCCCTGCAGCCCGAGCTGGAACACCTGGAACAGGCCCACGGGGCCTGCGCCGATGACGACCGCGTCAGTCGGCTCGGGCGTGGTAGCCATTATTTTTCTATCAAACCGACCTTGTTGGGCTTGCCGTTCCACTCGTCGGCGTCGGGCAGGGCGGCCTTGCGCTTGGTGATGCTCTTGAACTGGGACGACAGCTCGGCGTTGATCTTGATGAATGCGATCTGGTCTGCGGGCAGGTCTTCCTCGGCAAAGATCGCGTTGGCGGGGCACTCCGGGATGCACACGGCGCAGTCAATGCACTCGTCGGGGTCGATGACGAGGAAGTTGGGGCCTTCGCGGAAGCAGTCCACGGGGCAAACATCCACGCAATCGGTGTATTTGCACTTGATGCAGTTTTCGGAAACGACGTGAGTCATGACAGCAATGCTTGTGGTGTTGTATTGGGGCGAACCCGGTATTTTAGGCCGCGCGGCCCCGGGGGCGTTACCGAACCAGCACCGCGCCTGCGGTCTTGTGGCTGGCAGTGTCCACCAGGATCAGCGAACCCAGCACGCGGGCGCGCTCGAAAGGCGCGGCGGGGATGGGCTCCTGCAGCAGCAGCTCCACGTGGCCGATGGCGTTGGGCTCCAGTTGCGCGGCGTCTTCCTCGGCCAGGGTGTGGATGTTCAGGCGGTGTACCACGCGGCGCACCTTGGCCTTGGCCCAGCGGTGGCCGTGCAGCGCCCAGTACACGCGGCCCGCCACCAGCGGCTCGTCGTCCATCCAGGCGACGGTGGTGGACAGCTCGCGCACGCCGGGCCAGGGGGACTGCGGCGCGGGGGTGTCGAAGTCGTCCTCGGCGGCGGTGACTACCTGCGGCGCGGCCACGATCCAGTCGCCGCGGGACACGTCCACCTCGCGGTCGAGCGTGATGCCGGCCGACAGGTTGGCGCTCACGCTGCCGGGCACGCGGGCGTGGTTGATGACCTGGGCGATCACGGCCTGCTGGCCGCTGGGCTGGATCTGCACCGCATCGCCCACGCGGGCCGTGCCTGCGGCCACGCGGCCCCAGAAGACGCGGCGGCCCTGGGAGGTGTCGGCAGAGGACGAGAACTTCTCGACCCACTGCACGGGGAAGGCCAGCGGCAACGCCACGTCTGCAGGCGTGTTGGGCAGCTTTTCCAGCACCTGCAGCAGGCTGGGGCCGGTGTAGCCCGCCCAGCCGCTCGGGCTGCTTTCCACCACGTTCCAGCCCTTGAGGGCAGAGACGGGGATGGTCGCCTCGACGGTGATGCCCGCAGCCTGCGCGAAGGCGGCGAGCTGCTGGCGGATGTGGGTGAAGGCGAGGGCCGGGTCTTGCACCGCGTCGAGCTTGTTCACCGCGAACACCAGCGAATGCACGCGCAGCAGGTGTACCAGCAGGCTGTGGCGGCGCGTCTGCGGCAGCAGGTCGAGCTGGGGGTTCTTCCAGTCGAGCTTGGTGGCGTCCACCAGCACCACGGCCGCGTCGGCCTGCGAGGCGGCGGTGACCATGTTGCGCGTGTACTGCTCGTGGCCGGGCGCGTCGCCGATGATGAACTTGCGCGCCTCGGTGGCGAAGTAGCGGTAGGCCACGTCGATGGTGATGCCCTGCTCGCGCTCGGCGGAGAGGCCGTCGGTGAGCAGCGCCAGATCCGTCTCGCCGGACTTGGTGATGCCCGCCAGGTGGTCTTGCAGCACCGCCTTGCTGTCCACCAGCAGGCGGCCGATCAGCGTGCTCTTGCCGTCATCGACACTGCCGCAGGTGATGAAGCGCAGCGCGGCATCATGGTCGGAATGGGCTGTCGCGCCCGTCTGGTGTGCGCTGGCAGCTATTGAATTAATAGTGGTCGTCATCTTCTGTCTTTCTCCCTCTCCCTTTGGGAGAGGGCAGGGGGGAGGGCTGTCTTTTCGGCACCGCTGGCCCTCACCCCCCCCCTCTCCCAGAGGGAGAGGGAGTGAAGCAGGCCGCAGGGGCTTGGTCAGAAATACCCGTCCTTCTTGCGCTTTTCCATCGAGGCTTCGCTGGTCTTGTCGTCCATGCGCGTGGCGCCGCGCTCGCTCACCTCGGCCGACAGGGTTTCGAGCACGATGTCGGCGGCGGTGGCAGCAATGCTTTCCACCGGGCAGGTGCAGGTGATGTCGCCCACGGTGCGAAAGCGCACGGTGCGGGTCTCCACCGTTTCGCCGTCCTTCGGGGGCGTGAGCGGCGTCACGGGCACCAGCAGGCCCTTGCGCTCCACCACTTCGCGCGGGTGCGCGTAGTACAGGCTGGGCAGGGCGATGGCCTCGCGGTCGATGTACTGCCACACGTCCAGCTCCGTCCAGTTGCTGATCGGGAACACGCGAAAGTGCTCGCCGGGCGCCAGGCGCGTGTTGAACAGCGTCCACAGTTCGGGCCGCTGCGCCTTGGGCTGCCATTGGCCGAAGCTGTCGCGGTGGGAAAAGATGCGCTCCTTGGCGCGGGCCTTTTCCTCGTCGCGGCGCGCGCCGCCGATGAGGGCGTCGAAGCGGAATTCCTCGATGGCTTCGAGCAGCGTGACCGACTGGTGGACGTTGCGCGACTCGCCCGGGTGGGCCAGGCGCACGGTGCCGCGCGCCATGCTGTCCTCGACGCTGCGCACGATCAGCTCGGCGCCCAGCTCCTTGGCGCGGAAGTCGCGGAAGTCCGTCACCTCGGGGAAGTTGTGGCCGGTGTCGATCATCAACAGCGGGTAGGGGATGCGGCCCGCGCCGAAGGCCTTCTCGGCGCAGCGCAGCATGACCAGCGAATCCTTGCCGCCGGAGAACAGCAGCGCGGGGCGCTCGAAGGCGGCTGCCACCTCGCGCAGGATGAAGATGGTCTCCTCCTCCAGCGCGTCGAGGTGCTGGTTGCTCAGGTGGGAGAGCACGGAGGTGTCAACGCGGGCATTCATTGGGTTTTTCATTCAAATCGGGCTGTAGCGCTTATGGGACAATCGCTGGCAGCTATCATTTTTCTAGTGGGCTAAGTGCAGACCGCATTCGCGCTGCTCCTCGCCCTTGGTCGGGTCCACGTAGTCGAAGTTGTTGGGCAGGCCGTGCTTTTCGCAGTATTCGTACAAGTCCTTGGACGACCAGTGCAGCAGCGGCGCGACCTTGACGAGGCCGTCGGGGTTGATGCTCACGGGCTCCATCTGCGCGCGCACGGCGCTGTCGGTGGCGCGCAGGGCGGTGAACCAGACCTTGGGCGCGGTCTCGCGCAGGGCGCGGGCGAAGGGCTCCAGCTTGACCTCCTCGGTGAACGCGGCGTGGCGCGGGTCGTCGAGCGCGGGCGTGGGGCCTTCGACGGCCTCGCGGTGGGCGCGCGAGCGCAGGGGCAGGTAGATGCGCAGGTTCAGCTTCAAGAGCTTGGTCACCTCGTCGGCGTAGCGGTAGGTGGCCTCGGTGTTGTAGCCGTTGTCCATCCAGACCACGGGCACGTCGGGCGCTGCCCGCGTGACCAGGTGCAGGATCACGGCCTCGTACGGGCGGAAGTTGGTGGTGACGATGCTGGGCTGGTTCAGGCCCAGCGCCCACTTCACCAGGCCGGGCGCGTCGCGGCCCAGGTCGGCGTTGATCTGGTCGAGGTTCATGCCGCCTCCCGCGCGCCGTCACGTGCAAAGAGCGGGCGCGGCTGGAGCGCGTCGCCCTGGTAGAAGGCGCGAAAGCGCGCGAACTGGCGCTCGGCGGTTTCCAGGCTCTGGCCCTCGGCCAGCACGGCGCTGGTGAAGCCGCTGCGCTCCATCTGCACGAGCTGGTCCACCAGCACGTCGCCGGTGGCGCGGAGGTCGCCCGCAAAGCCGTAGCGGCGGCGCAGCAGCACGGCCTGGCTGAAGGCGCGGCCATCGGTGAACTTGGGGAAGTCCAGTTCGATGCGCTCCACGCCCTGCAAGGCGCCGCTGGCGGCGATCTCGGGCAGTTCGGCGTCGTTGGCGATCTTCAAGACTTTTTCGGCCTCCGCGCTTGCTGGGATTGCACTGGCAGCTATTATTTTCATAGTGGTCATTCCGTGACGGCTTCTTCGGCCTGCTTGGGGTGGCGGGCGGCGTTGGCGGCGGCCTTGAAGGGGTCGTGGCCCACGCGGCGCAGCGTGTCGATGAAGAACTCGCCGCTGTTGCGCTGCGCGCGATAGACGTTCAGCACGGCCTCGATCACGTCGGGCACTTCGGCGGCGGAGAACGAGGGGCCGACCACCTTGCCGGGGATGGCGGGGCCGGAGACCTGCGTGCCGTCCGCGCCGCCCAGCGTGACCTGGTACCACTCCTTGCCGTCCTTGTCCACGCCCAGGATGCCGATGTGGCCGCTGTGGTGGTGGCCGCAGCTGTTGATGCAGCCGCTCATGTGCAGGTCGATGGGGCCGAGGTCGAACACCTCGTCCAGGTCCTGGTAGCGCTCGGTGATGGCGGCGGCGATGGGCAGGCTGCGCGCGTTGGCCAGCGCGCAGTAGTCGCCGCCGGGGCAGGCGATCATGTCGGTCAGCAGGCCGATGTTGGGCTGCGCCAGGCCGAGCTTGCGCGCGGCCTCGTACAGCGCGGGCAGGTCGGACTCGAACACCCAGGGCAGCACCACGTTCTGCTCGTGCGTCAGGCGCGCCTCGCCCGCGCTGAACTGCTCGGCCAACTGGGCCAGCGCGTCGATGGTGTCGGCATCGGCATCGCCGGGCGCGAAGCCCACGCGCTTGAACGACAGCGTGACGGCGCGCATGCCCGGCAGCTTGTGGCCGCGCACGTTCTGTTGCAGCCAGCGCTGGTAGAGCTGGCCCTGCGTGTTGACGCTGGAGGGCAGGTTGGCGGGGCGCAGTTCAGGCACCGCGAAGTGCGCGGACACGCGGTCCAGCTCGGCCTGGGTGATGGTGTGCGGCGCGCCGTCCTGCTCCACGATGGCCTTGTACTCGGCCTCCACCGCGTCGATGTACTTCTGGCCCTCGGCCTTCACCAGAATCTTGATGCGGGCCTTGTACTTGTTGTCGCGTCGGCCATAGACGTTATAGACGCGGATCACGGCCTCGATGTAGTTGAGCATCTGGTGCCAGGGCAAAAACTCGCGCACCACGGTGCCGATGACGGGCGTGCGCCCCATGCCGCCGCCCACCTTGACGGTAAAGCCCAGCTCGCCCGCGTCGTTCTTGACCATTTGCAGGCCGATGTCGTACCAGCCGGTGGCGGCGCGGTCCTCCGCCGAGCCGTTGAGCGACATCTTGAACTTGCGCGGCAGGAAGGCGAACTCGGGGTGCAGCGTGCTCCACTGGCGCAGGATCTCGGCGAAGGGCCGCGCGTCGGCGATGCTGTCCTCGGCGATGCCTTCATACGCCTCGCAGTTGATGTTGCGCATGGCATTGCCGCTGGTCTGGATGCCGTGCATGCCCACACTGGCCAGCAGGTCCATCACGTCGGCGGCCCGGGTGATGGGGATCCAGTTGAACTGCACGTTGGTGCGCGTGGTGAAGTGGCCGTAGCCGTATTGGAGCGGCGCCGCGGCCAGCGTCAGGCCCGGCTGGGCGGCCTGCAGCGCGTCCTGCGTGGCCTGGGCGTGGGCCAGCAGCCCGGGCTCGGGCTTGTCGTACTCGCGCGCGATGTGCGCCAGCATGCGCAGCTGGGTGCTGCTGATCTCGCCATAGGGCACGGCGATGCGGGCCATGGGCGCGTAGCGCTGGATGTACCAGCCGTTTTGCAGGCGCAGGGGCAAAAGCTGCTCGTCGGTCAACTCGCCGCGCTGCCAGCGCTCCAACTGGTCGCGGAACTGCTGGGCGCGCAGCGTGACGAATTCTTTGTCGAAATCGGTGTATTGGTACATGGTGGGGCGTTTTAAATCAGGATCAGTTTCATGCCTGCCCAGGCCAGCAGCACGGACAGCGCGGAGCGGATCAGCCGCTCGGGCGTGCGGGTCACCAGGCGCGAGCCCAGCCAGATGCCGGGCAGCGAGCCCGCCAGCAACTGCGCCAGCAGCGGCCAGTCCACCGAGCCCAGCGTGGCATGGCCCAGCCCGGCCAGCAGGGTCAGCGGCACGGCGTAGGCGATGTCGGCGCCGATGATGCGCGGCAGCGGCAGCAGCGGATAGACCAGCAGCAGCACGGTGACGCCGATGGCGCCCGCGCCCACGGACGTGAACGTGACCAGCGTGCCGATGACGGCGCCCAGCAGCACGGGCAGGCTCCAGTGGCGCGGGCGCGTGGCGTCGTGAAGGCTGGCGGCGCGCCGGGCCTGGTCGGCGGCCTGGCGCTGGCGCGAAAAGGCCATCACCTTGTAGAGCGTGGCGGCGGCGGTCAGCAGCAGGGCAAAGCCCAGCGTGGTCGTCATGATGCGCTGCACCTGGTCGCTGGCCGGGCCGAGGGTGTTCAAAACCCACAGCGACAGCAGCGCCGCCGGAATGCTGCCCGCGCACAACTGCCCCACCACGCGCCAGGGCACCAGGCGCTGGCGCGCCAGGCTGACGGTGCCGCCCAGCTTGGTGAAGGCGGCGAACAGCAGATCGGTGCCGATGGCCAAATGGGGCTTGACGCCAAAGAAAAAGATCAGCACCGGCGTCATCAGCGAACCGCCGCCCACGCCCGTCAGGCCCACGATGAGGCCCACGGCAAAGCCAGCGAAGATGAACGCGAATTCGTGCATGGCCGCGACTGTAGGCGTGGTTCTTATGGATTCAAACTATTGTTTTGCCTTGCCAATATATGCTTATAGGAATAAGCAAGGATTGGCGCGGGTTGCAGGTGCGTTGACCTGTGGCGCTTTCGCCTTCACGATGGCCCTCCATGACCACCCCATCCGCCCAAGGCCGCTGCTACTGCGGCGCTGTGTCCGTCACCGTTTCCGCCACGCTGGGCAAGCTGTCCCACTGCCACTGCGGGCAGTGCAGGCGCTTGAGCGGCGCGGCCTTCACCACCTGGCTGACCGCGCCGCGGGACGCGATGGCGCTGTCGGGAGCGGAGCACCTGACGGCGTTCAAGCCCACCGAGCGGCTGGAGCGCTTTTTTTGCAAGGTGTGCGGCGCGCACGTCTTCACGGTGGATGAGCGCCTGCCCACACGCTACGGCTTTCCGGCAGGACTGTTCGAGGGCGTGGCGATGGAGGAGCCGAAGGATCACTACTTCGTGAGCGACAAGGCGGCCTGGTTCAGCCTGCCGCCGGGGGCGCGGTGCTTTGGCGGGGTGAGCGGGATGGAGCCGATGGGGGCCTGAGCTGTAGGAGCACCCGCGCCCGCGACCTGTTTTGCCCAAACCCATGTCCGACCCACTGGATGTCAATGGCATTGACCTGCCGGACGACGTGGCCGCTTGACCGGTGCTGCGGCAGGATATACATTGACTTTTGTGTATATCCTTTTGCCTGTCGGAGTCTGCCATGAAAGTCGCCAAATGGGGTAACAGCCTTGCCGTGCGCCTGCCCGCGCCCGTGGTCGCTGCGCTGGAGCTGAAAGAGGGCGACGAGATTGATCTGCATGTGGAGGGCAATGGCGCTCTTGGCGTCGCTCGCAAGCCCAGCCTAGAAGAATTGGCCGCACGGGTGCGCAAGATGCGCGGATTGAGGCCCCAGGACTTCAAGTTCGACCGTGAAGAAGCAAATGCGCGCTGATGCCCGCTGATATTTTCTTCGACAGCAACACCTTGTTGTATCTGGTGTCGTCGGACACGCGCAGGGCTGACCGCGCCGATGCGTTGCTGAAAAAGGGCGGTTTCATCAGCGTGCAGGTTTTGAACGAAATCAGCCACGTCATGCTGCGCAAGTTCAAGGCGAGCTGGCAGGATGTGGATGACTTGCTGGCACTGGTACGTGCGAATTGCAAGGTCATGCCGTTGACCGAGGCCACCTACCAACAAGGCCGCCATCTGGCCGAACGCTATAAGGTGCAGGTGTACGACGCGATGATTCTCGCCGCTGCCCTGCAGGCAGGCGCAAAAACGCTTTTCAGCGAAGACATGCACGACGGCCTGTTGGTGGAAGGCCGGCTGAAAGTGCGCAATCCGTTTCACTAAGAGCGTGTTCAAAGCCTTTTCATGGTGCCTTGCCCGAAGGGTTGCCTCGCTTTGGGCCGGCCTGCGGCGTTGCAAATGCTCGCCGGGCCACCAGCATTCTTGAAGGCCGCGCTCGCGCAGGCAGAAGGTGCCTGACCCCTCGCCGGTGTCTCATTTGCGCCGCAGGACCGGGGTTTTGGGCGCCCATTGCAATCTCCGCTGGCTTTTCCCGCGCCAATCCACATAATTATCAAAAATTATGCAAATGGGCGCTGAAACTGCTCGTTTGCGGTTCGGTTAAAGGACGATAGGCCCCAATTGCCGCTCCGAACGGGCGGCAAAACCCACTTCCAGCCATGCGTACACTGCCCAATTCCCTGCACGACGAAGCCGCCGCCCGGCTGCGCGAGCAGATTTTTTCGGGCGCGCTGCCGCCGGGCGGGTTTCTGGACGAGGTGGCGCTGTGCGAGCGCCTGGCCATCTCGCGCACGCCGCTGCGCGAGGCGCTCAAGGTGCTGGTGGCCGAGGGCCTGCTGCGCCACGAGCCGCGCCGGGGCTGCTTCGTGGCCGAGGTGACGGAGCGCGACCTGGACGAGATCTTCCCCGTGATCGCGCTGCTGGAAGGCCGCGCCGCGCACGAGGCCACGCACAAGGCGGGCGCTGCCGACATCGCCGCACTGGAATCGCTGCACCAGCGCCTGCGCGACTGTGCCGAGGGCGGGCACGTCACCGCGTACTACGAGGCCAACTACGCCATCCACGAAGCCTTCATCACCCTCGCGGGCAACCGCTGGCTGGCGCAGGTGATTGGCGACCTGCGCAAGATATTGCGCCTGTCGCGCCTTCAGTCGCTGCAGGCGCCGGGCCGCATGCAGCAAAGCCTGGCCGAGCACCTGGCTGTGTTCGCGGCGCTCAAGGCCCGCGACAGCGACGCCGCCGAGGAAGCCATGCGCACCCACGTGCTGCGCCAGCGCGAGGCGCTGCGCGAAGTGGCCCTGAACCACCAATCGAAGCTGGGATGAACATGAACGCCACCCCTGAATGGATCGTGCGCAGCGTCTCGCGCCTGCGCGCCCCGGCGCCGCCTTCGGACAACAAGTCTTCGCCCAAGGCGAGCGATGTGCCGCGCTCCACGCACGAGCGGTTGCAGGCCACGCTGCGGCGCGGCAACGAGGCGCTGTCGCCCCGCGCGCTGCGCCGCGTGCTGGCCGATTTGCAGGAAGTCGTGGCCCCGCAGGTCAGCGAGATCGAGGGCGGTCGCCGCGCCCAGGTGGTGGCCGACTGGTACGCCCAGGCCGAGCCCGAGGAGCGCCGCGACATGTGGCTCTTGATGTGCGAGCAGTTCGCGCCCGACGCCACGCGCTTCAAGTCTGCTCGCCAGCGCTACGAGGCCGCCGCGGGCACGGCCGAGGAGGCCCAGGCCGAGGTCAGCCTGCGCCGCGCCCTGGTGTCGCCGCGCACGCGGCTGCTGCAGCGCTTTGCCGTGTTCCCGCAGGGCATGCGTTTTTTGGTGGACCTGCGCGCCGAGCTGCTGCCGCAGCTCAAGGCCGACAAGCGCCTGCTGGCGCTCGATGCCGAGCTGGAGCATTTGTTCTCTACCTGGTTCGACGTGGCCTTCTTGCAGCTCAGGCGCCTGTCGTGGGACTCGCCCGCCTCGCTGCTTGAAAAACTCATCAAGTACGAGGCCGTACACGACATCAAGAGCTGGGCCGACCTGAAGAACCGGCTGGACAGCGACCGCCGCTGCTACGGCTTCTTCCACCCGCGCCTGCCGGACGAGCCGCTGATCTTTGTCGAGGTGGCGCTGCTGGACAAGATGTCCGCCAGCATCACCCCGCTGCTGGACGAGGCCGCCGCGCCGGTGGACATCACGCGCGCCACCACGGCCATCTTCTATTCCATCAGCAACACGCAGACGGGCCTGCGCGGCGTGAGCTTTGGCGACTCGCTCATCAAGCACGTGGTGGAGACGCTGGCCGCCGAGTTCCCGCGCCTGCGCACCTATGCCACGCTGTCGCCCATCCCCGGCCTGCGCGCCTGGCTGGGCAAGCACGCCGGGGCCATGCTGGAGCGCCTGGACGACAAGCGCCGCGCCGAGCTGGGCCGCGCCGTGGGCACCGAGCCGCCGCAGGCGGCGCACCTGCTGGCCGCGCTGGACAAGCCGCTGGAGCTGGCGCCCAAGTCACCCCTGCGCCAGATGCTGATGGAATGCGCCGCATACTATCTGGCGCGCGAACTGCCCGAGGGCAAGCCCGCCGACCCCGTGGCGCGCTTTCACCTGGGCAACGGCGCGCGGGTGGAGCGGCTCAACTGGGCGGCCGACCCTTCGCCCAAGGGGCTGAAACAATCGTATGGCCTGATGGTGAACTACCTGTACGACCCCAAGCGCATCGACAAGCACCGCAGCCTGCTCGCGCAGGGCAAGGTGCCCGTGTCGGGCGACATCGACGGGCTGATACGCGACTGATTTTTTTCACAACGACGACGACAAGGAGACAAGCACATGAAGGACAACCACCACCACACGACCGTCGCCCGGCGCGACCTGCTGCTGGGCGCCGCTGCGGCGGGCCTGGGTCTTGCCACGCACGGCGCCGCCTGGGCGCAGGCCTCGGCCTGGCCATCCAAGCCCGTCAACCTGGTCGTGCCCTTTCCGGCGGGCGGCGGCACCGACGCTTTTGCGCGCCCGCTGGCCGCGCAGTTCTCCAAGGACACGGGCAAGACGCTGGTGATCGACAACCGTGGCGGCGCGGGCGGCACCGTGGGCGCCAGCTTCGCGGCCAAGGCGGCGCCGGACGGCTACACGCTGTTCATGGGCGGCGCGCACCACGTCATCGCGCCCTCGGTCTATCCCAAGCTCGACTACGACATCGAGAAGGACTTCGTGCCCCTGGCCCTGCTCGCCAGCGTTCCCCAGGTCGTGGTGGTGAACCCGCGCAACATCCAGGCCAAGAACTTCAAGGAGTTCCTGGCCCTGCTCAAGGCCAATCCGGCCAAGTTCAACTACGGCTCGGCCGGTTCGGGCAGCTCGCACCACCTGGCGGGCGAGCTGTTCAAGATGCAGACCGGCACCTTCATCACCCACATTCCCTACCGCGGCGCGGGCCCCGCGCTGCAGGACCTGGTGGGCGGGCAGGTGGACATGATGTTCGACGGCCTGGGATCGTCCGCCGCGCACATCAAGGGCGGGCGCATCAGGGCGCTGATGGTGGCGGGCGCCAAGCGCAACCCGGCCTTCCCCGACGTGCCCTGCGCCGCCGAAATGGGCCTGCCTGACTACAACGTCAGCACCTGGTACGGCCTGTGGGCGCCCAAGGGCACGCCTGCCGACGTGGCGGCACGCATTGCCGAGGAGTTCCGCAAGCTCGGCGCCAGCGACGAGATCAAGGCCGTCTGGGCGGGCAACGGCGCCGAGTTCGGCACGTTGAGCCCGCAGGACTTCGGCAAGATGATCAGCAGCGAAGTCAAGCGCTGGGCGGGCGTGGTCAAAGCCTCTGGCGCGAAAATTGAGTAACCCCCTGAGGCGCTGCGCGCCTTCCCCCAAGGGGGACGCCACCAGTGGCCCGGCAAAGCCGGTTCCACGGTGGCACTGGCCTTGCGCCGCGCCAGTTTTGCAGTGTGAAGGCGGTTCGCAACGTGATGAATGGAATCTATGCCGGGTGAAGTGAGAGTGGCTGCCGATGAGGCAGGCATCGTGCGCGTCACGCTGCGCCACGACGGGCGGCTCAACGCCATGTCGCGCAGCATGTGGCGCGCGCTGCGCTCTGTTTTCGAGAGCATCCAGCGCAATGCGGACGCGCGCTGCGTGCTCATCGAGGGCGATGGCGGGGCCTTTTGCGCCGGGGGCGACATCTCCGAGTACCCGGCCTTCCGCTTCGACGCCGCCGCGCTGCGCGACTTCCACGAGAACGACGTGTGGGGCGGCCTTGCCGCCATGCTGGCCTGCGACGTGCCCATCGTCGCCCACATCGCGGGTGCGTGCATGGGCGCAGGCGTGGAGATCGCCAGTTGCTGCGACGTGCGCATTGCCGCCGCGTCGGCCCGCTTCGGCGCGCCCATCGCCCGCCTGGGCTTTCCGATGGCGCCGCGCGAGGCGCAACTGGTGGCGGGCGCCGTGGGCGAGGTCACCGCGCGCCAGATGCTGCTGGAGGCCGCCACCTTCGGCGCGCCCGACATGCTGGCGCGCGGCTTCCTCAGCCGCGTCGTGCCTGATGGCGAAGCCGCTGCAGAAGCCCTGGCCAGCGCCCGCCGCATCGCCGCCCTGGCGCCGCAGGCCGCGCGCCTGAACAAGCAGACGTTTCGAGCATTAAAACAAGCTCCAGAGCTTGCTGGACAAGCGCAAGCAGCTATAGAAAACATAGTAAACGGCCCCGCCGACCCCTATGCCTACGCCCTGAGTAGAGAGCACCGCGAGGGCATCACCGCCTTTCTTGAAAAACGCCAACCCGTGTTCTGAAGCACGCCTACGCCATGAGCAATCTTTTCAGCGCCCTGCGCGCCGCCTTCCCCGCCGACCTGTCCGCCATCGCCGTCGAAACCACGGCGGCGGACGGCACCCCGCTGCTCTACACCTGGAGCGACCTGGACCGGGCCAGCGCCCGCATCGCCAACCTGCTCGCGTCACTGCAACTGCCCGAGGGCAGCCGCGTCGCCGTGCAGGTCGAGAAGTCGGTCGAGGCCATGCTGTTGTACCTGGCCACGCTGCGCGCGGGCTACGTCTTCCTGCCGCTCAACACCGCGTACCAGAGCGCCGAGATCGAATACTTCATCGCCAACGCCGAGCCCGCCGTGGTCGTCTGCACGCCCGGCAACTTCGGCTGGGTGTCCAAAATAGCCTTCACCCAGGGCACGCAGCACGTCTTCACGCTGGGCGACGACCGCACCGGCAGCCTGCTGGAGCGCGCCGCGCACCATGGCGACGAGCACACGCCCGTGGCGCGCAAGCCCGATGACCTGGCCGCCATCCTCTACACCAGCGGCACCACGGGCCGCAGCAAGGGGGCGATGCTGACGCACGGCAACCTGCTGTCCAACGCGCAGGTGCTCAAGGACTACTGGGGTTGGACGGCTACCGGAGGGCCTGATGGCCGGGGCGACGTGCTCATCCACGCGCTGCCCATCTTCCACGTACACGGCCTGTTCGTGGCCATCCACGGCGCGCTCATCAATGGCAGCAAGATGATCTGGTTCGCCAAGTTCGACCCCAAGGCCGTCATCGCCGCCATGCCGCGCGCAACAGTCTTCATGGGCGTGCCCACGCTCTACGTGCGCATGCTGGCCGAGCCCGCGCTCACCAAAGCCGCCGCGAGCCACATGCGCCTGTTCATCGCCGGATCGGCGCCGCTGCTCATCGAGACCTTCAAGG
>NZ_JASGDA010000080.1:0-5120 GCF_047607405.1 Acidovorax sp.
CGAGGCCCGCGGCGCGGGCGGCATCCATCTGCGCGGGGCTGCCGCCGCGCACGGCCACGGGCAGGGTGTCGTGGGCGCGCAGCGCGGCCACGAGGGCGGCGAAGTCGATGGGCGCCTGGGCGTCCTTCACGGCGCCCAGGTCGATGAGCACGGGGTCGCCGTCGAAGAAGCCCGGGGCGTCTGCCACGCGGGCGGCCAGGTCGGCGGCGAACTGCGCGGCGTCGGTGGTCTTGAGCACCACGGCCACCACGGGCAGCGAGGCGCTTTTGAGGTCAAAGCAGGTGCGGGCCTGGGCCGCCGTGGTAAGGGCCATAGCCGCGAAGTGTACCGTGGGGCCTGTGCCGATAATCGGGCGATGACCACCGCGCGCAAGACCCACCTCGACTCCCTGGCCGTGACCCTGCTGCTGGCCTGCTGCATGTTCTGGGGCTTTCAGCAGGTGCTGGTGAAGGCCACGGTGGCCGAGGTGGCGCCGATCTTCCAGGCGTTCGTGCGCTTCGCGCTGGCCTTTGGCGCCATTGCCGCCTGGTGCGCGTGGCGCGGCGTGCCGCTGTCGGGCCGGGCCGAGCCTGCGGGCGCCGTGCGCGCGGGGCTGCTGGCCGGTGCGCTGTTCGCGGGCGAGTTCGCATGCATCTACCTGGGCCTGCAGCACACCACGGCCTCGCGGTTGACCTTGTTTTTATACGCATCGCCGTTCTGGTTGGCGCTGCTGCTGCCGCGCTTCATCCCCGGCGAGCAGCTGCGCGGCTGGCAGTGGCTGGGCCTGGCTGCCGCCTTCGTGGGCGTGGGGCTGGCGCTGGGCGACGGGCTGCTGGGCCACGCCAACGCGGCGCTGCCGGGCGCGTGGGCGGGCGACCTGCTGGGCGTGGCCGCCGGGCTGATGTGGGCGCTGACCACGGTCGTCATCCGCACCACGCCGCTGGCCCGCGTGGCGCCCGCCAAGCAGTTGCTCTACCAGGTGGGCGTGAGCGCGGTGGCACTGCCCTGGCTGTCGCTGGCGCTGGGCGAGACCTGGACCTTGCAACTGAGCGGCTTCGCCTGGGGTTCGCTGCCGGTGCAGGCGCTGCTGGGCGCGTTCGTGAGCTACCTGGCCTGGACGTGGATGCTGGCGCACTACCCGGCCACCAAACTCTCGGTGTTCGTGTTCCTCACGCCCGTGTTCGCGCTGCTGTTCGGCGCGTGGTGGCTGGGCGAGCCGGTCACGCCCGCGCTGGTGGTGGCGCTGGCGCTGGTGACGGCGGGCATCCTGCTGGTGAACCGCAAGCGGGGCTGAATTTTTATGGCCAAATTGGCCTCCAGCGCTTATCCATCAAGCGCCATATGCTATTGATTCAATAGCGTTCGGTACACATATCAAAGCTTGGGAATGCGGATGCGGCTGATCATCAAAGAGCCCGACACCGCGAACAGCAGCACCAGCGGGTGCAGTGTGAAGCCGCCCACCAGCACCTTGCCAAACCACAGGTGCTCGCGCACTGCGCCCAGCCACGCGGCCAGGGCCAGCAGACCCACGAGCACGATGGACGTGGGAATGGGCGTGCCCTCGAAGTACCGCACCTTGCCGTCCTCGCCCGAGAGCGTCTCGGCCGTGACGTTGTAGCGCGCCAGCCGCGAGACGCCGCAGGCCACGAAGTAGGCCAGCACGATGCGGTCGTACAGCCCCTGCATGCCGCAGCCGTAGGCGATGACGGCGGGCGCCACGCCGAACGAGATCACGTCGGCCAGCGAGTCCAGCTCGCGCCCCATGGCCGAGCTTTTCTGGCGCCAGCGGGCGATGCGACCGTCCAGCACGTCGAACACCAGCGCCGCCAGCACCAGTGCAGCGGCGAAATAGACGTGGCGCACGTCGCCCGTCTCCAGGTAGGTCATGGACGAGAACAACGCGCCCACGCCGCAGATCGCGTTGCCCAGGGTGAACCAGTCCGCCAGGTGGAACTCGCGGATCATCGAAAAGCGTTTGACGGTGGATGGCATCGGCGGTGCTCCTTGCTTGCTCGCTGATTATGAAGATCGCTCACGCAGCCATGGTGCTGCACGGCGACTCCTAATGGGGATGACCGCCGGGCAGCAGGCGCCGGTACTGCACGGCTTCGGCCACGTGGCTGGCCTCGGTGGCGTCGGCCCCGGCCAGGTCGGCGATGGTGCGCGCCACCTTGAGCACGCGGTGCGTGCTGCGCGCCGACCAGCCCAGGCGGGCGGCGGCGGTGTTCAGGAACCTGGCGGCGGCTTCGTCGAGCCGCAGGTGCGTGTCGATCTCCTGGCCCTGCTGCGCCTGGTTGGGCTGGCCCTGGCGGGCCAGCGCCCGCTCGCGCGCACGGGCCACGCGCTCGCGGATGGTGCTGCTGGCCTCGCCGGGCGGCGCCTGCACGAGCTGGTCGGCGGGCAGGGCAGGCACCTCCACGTGCAGGTCGATGCGGTCCAGCAGCGGGCCGCTGAGCTTGCCCTGGTAGCGGCTCACCTGGTCGGGCGTGCAGCGGCAGGCGCGCTGGCTGGAGCCGAGGTAGCCGCAGGGGCAGGGGTTCATCGCCGCGATGAGCTGGAAGCGTGCCGGGAAGTCCGCCCGACGCGCGGCGCGCGCGATGGTGATGTGGCCGGTCTCCAGCGGCTCGCGCAGGGCCTCCAGCGCGGCGCGGGGGAATTCGGGCAGCTCGTCCAGGAACAGCACGCCGTGGTGGGCCAGCGAGATCTCTCCGGGGCGCGGGGGCGAGCCGCCGCCGACCAGCGCCACCGCGCTGGACGTGTGGTGCGGCGCGCCCGTGGGCCGCTGGCCGAAGGTTTCGGGCTTGAAGCGCCCGGCCAGGCTGGCGATGGCGGCGCTCTCCAATGCCTCGTGCGCTGCCATGGCGGGCAGCAGCCCGGCAAAGCGCAGCGCCAGCATGGACTTGCCGGAGCCGGGCGGCCCGGCCATCAGCACGCTGTGGCCGCCTGCCGCCGCGATCTCCAGCGCGCGCCGTGCGGCGGCCTGGCCCTTCACGTCGGCCATGTCGGGGCCGGTGGCGGCTGCGACCAGCGGCGTGGGCTGGAGCGGCGCCCAGCCTTCGCCGCCGTCATCAGGGCCTGCATCGCTGCCGGGCGGCAGAAAGGCCCGCACCACGTCCAGCAGATGGCGGGCGCGCACCACGCGCGTGCCAGGCACCAGGGCGGCCTCTTCGGCGCTGCCGGGCGGCAGCACCAGCTGCGCGGCAATGCCCTGGGTCTGCAAGGCCAGGCTGGTCGCCAGCGCGCCGCGCACGGGGCGCAGTTCGCCGGACAGCGACAGCTCGCCCGCGAACTCGTGGCCCGCCAGCCGCGCGGCGTCGATCTGCCCGCTGGCGGCCAGGATGCCCAGGGCGATGGGCAGGTCGAACCGGCCCGAGTCCTTGGGCAGATCGGCGGGCGCCAGGTTGACGGTGATGCGCTTGTTGTGGGGGAACTCCAGCCCGGCGTTCTGCAGCGCGGAGCGCACGCGCTCGCGGGCTTCCTTGACTTCCACGTCGGCCAGCCCCACCAGGGTGAAGCTGGGCAGGCCGTTGGCCAGATGCACCTCGACCGTGACGGACGGCGCCTGCAGCCCCAGAAGGGCGCGGCTTTGCACCAAAGCAAGACTCATGAAGCGGTTTCTCCCCAGTTGGGTGCGTTTTGTGGGTTTTGGTGGCATGCGCCGCATGCAATGCACCAACTTGGCGCGCGGCATGCGCGGTGCGGCCCATCGCCACTGTACCGGGAACGTTGTAACGCGGCGCAACGGCGCGCGAAAGCCGTGGTTGCCGTGGCACGGTCCATGCTTAGACGGGCTCATCCCTACTTTGTCCAAAACCGGAGGAACCATGAACCAAGCCAACATCGTCAAGACCCTGGGCGTCGCCATCGCCGCCGCGCTGCCCCTGCTGGCCAGCGCCCAGCTGACCGCCAACGTGAGCCTGACCAGCAACTACAAGTTCCGCGGCCAGGACCAGGATCTCAGCAAGTCCAAGGCCGTCAAGCCCGCACTGCAGGGCGGCTTCGACTACGCCTTCGGCGACACGGGCTGGTACATCGGCAACTGGAACTCCAGCGTGGACTGGCTGTCCGGCAATTCGCTGGAAATGGACCTGTACGGCGGCTACAAATTCAAGGCGGGCGATGCCGACCTGGACCTGGGCGCGCTGACCTACGTGTACCCCGGCAATGCCAACGGCAATACCACCGAGCTGTACGGCGCGGCCACTTTCGGCCCCCTGACGGCGAAGTATTCGCACACCATCTCCAAGGACTACTTCGGCTGGGCCGGCGCCAAGGCGGGCTCGGGCCTGAAGGGCCGCAACACCGGCTACCTGAACCTGGCCTTCGCGCAGGAAGTGGCGCCCAGCCTCACGCTCAAGGCGTCGGTGGGCTTTACCCGCTTTGCCAGCGACATCAAGGACCTGGGCGTTCCCAACTACGTGGACTACAGCCTGGGCGGCTCGTATGACTTCGGTGGCGGCCTGTCGGTCGGTGCCGCCGTGGTGGGCGCCAACAAGAAGGCGTACTTCGGCGACGCCAACAAGTCGCGCCTGATCGTCACCCTGACCAAGACCCTGTAAGCCATCCGCACACGGAGGACTCCCAAATGAAAATGGTGACAGCCATCATCAAGCCGTTCAAGCTCGACGAGGTGCGCGAGGCGCTCTCCGACATCGGCGTGCAAGGCATCACGGTGACCGAGGTCAAGGGCTTCGGTCGCCAAAAGGGCCACACCGAGCTGTACCGCGGCGCCGAGTACGTGGTCGATTTTCTGCCCAAGGTGAAGATCGAGGCCGCCATCGCGGACGATCTGGTGGACCGTGTGATCGAGTCCATCGAGGGCGCCGCCCGCACCGGCAAGATCGGCGACGGCAAGATTTTCGTGACCCACCTGGAGCAGGTGGTGCGCATCCGCACCGGCGAGACCGGCAAGGAAGCCCTGTAACCCAGGCCACACCACACCAAAGAGAAACGCCATGAAAAAACTGCTAGCTTCCTTCATCCTGGGGCTGGGCCTGCTGTCCGGCGGCTCCGCCGTCCTGGCCCAGGCACCCGCCGCCGAGGCTGCGGCGTCCGCTCCTGCAGAGGCTGCGCCCGCTGCGGCTGCCGCACCGGCCCCCGCCGCTGCTGCCGAGGCTGCGGCCCCTGCCGCCGCCGAG
>NZ_JASGDA010000081.1:0-16229 GCF_047607405.1 Acidovorax sp.
CCCCACCACGGTCGCCGCGCGCAGACCCGCCGCGCCCGCACCTGCTGCGCCCGCCCAGGCCGCCCAGCCGCCGGATCTGGCGCAACTGCTCACGCCGCTGATGGGCGGGCTGCGCATCGTGCGCGGCGCGCTCCTGCTGTTGCTGGTGCTGCACGGGCTGGCCTTGTTCGTTGGCGTGGGCTCGCTGGTCGTCCTGGTGGCCATGGCGGTCGTCTGGTGGGTGCTGGGCTGGCTCATCCCGTCGGCGCCCGGCGGCAAGGCCAAGGCCCCGATACCGCAGCGCAAATTCTCCGGAAAGAAGTGATGAAGATCGACATCAAGATTCTCGACCCGCGCATGGCGGACCAACTGCCCGCCTATGCCACGCCCGGCAGCGCCGGGCTGGACCTGCGCGCCTGCCTGGACGCGCCGCTGACCCTGCAGCCCAATGCCTGGCAGCTCGTGCCTACCGGCATCGCCGTGTTCATCAAGGACCCGGGCTACGCCGCGCTGATCCTGCCGCGCTCGGGCCTGGGGCACAAGCACGGCATCGTGCTGGGCAACCTGGTGGGCCTGATCGACAGCGACTACCAGGGCCAGCTCATGGTCAGCGCCTGGAACCGCAGCGGCACGGCCTTCACGCTGGAACCCCTGGAGCGGCTGGCCCAACTGGTCATCGTGCCCGTGGTGCAGGCGCAGTTCAACGTGGTCACCGAGTTCGAGGCCACGCAGCGCGGCGAGGGCGGGTACGGCTCCACGGGCAAGGCGTAGTAGGACGGCGCTTACCTTTCGAAGGGTCTGTTACGACCCGGCTGCGCTCCCTTGTCCACGCCAGGAACCTCTGCGGCGTTGCTCCAATCAAGGCAGACTGACTTTAGGAGATGAAGATGCTTCAGCGTACCCAACGCCCCCTCGCCATTGCCGCTACCGTCGTTCTGGCGGGATCGCTGGCCGCGTGCGGCCACAACCGCCCTGCGCCCGAGTACTCCAGCGGCTATCCCGGCGGCTACCAGACGGCGGCCCCGGCATACCCCAGCAATCCGGCGGGCACGGAATATGGCCGCGTCAGCAACATCGAGGCGCTGCAAGGCCGCGCGCAGGGGCAAACCTCCGGCGCGGGCGCGGTGATCGGCGCCGTGGTGGGCGGCGTGCTGGGCAACCAGGTCGGCAGGGGCTCGGGCCGCGCTGCCGCGACGGCGGTGGGTGCCATCGGCGGTGCCGTGGTTGGCAACACCATCGAAGGGCGCAACTACGGCCAGGAGTCCGTGCAGGGCTACCGCCTTTCGGTGCAGCTGGACCACGGCGGCTACCGCGTCTATGACGTGAGTTCGCCGGGCGACCTGCGCATCGGCGACCGCGTGCGCCTCTACAACGGCCAGATTTCGCGGCTTTAATGCAATAGAGGGCTGCCGGGCGCCTGCGGCTGCACGCGGAAGAAGCCCGTGCCCGCGCTGCCGCGTCCGATCTCGTCTTCGGTGGCCTCGCGCACGGCCTGCACCGTCATCTGCAGCCGCAGCGCGATGCCCGCGAGCGGGTGGTTGCCGTCCAGCACGATGTGTTCGGGGTAGATCTCGGCCACGGTGTACAGCCCCGTGCGCGGCGCTTGGGGGTTGCAGCCCTCCGGCAGCGCGGTGCCGTCGAAGGTCATGCCTTCCTCGATTTCCGCCGGGAACAGCGTGCGCGGCTCCAGGAACAGCAGCTGGTCGTTGAAGTCGCCAAAGGCATCCTCGGGCTCCAGGTGCAGCTGCACGGTGGCACCGGGGCCATGGCCCTGCAGGGCTTCTTCGATGCGGGGCAGCAGGTCGTCGCCGCCGACGAGGAACTCCACGGGCTCATCGAGAACGTCCAGTTCTTCGCCCAGGGTGTCCTTGAGCGTCCAGGTCAGCGCGACCACGCATTGTTGGGTGATTTCCATGGGGAATAATTGTCGCTCATGGACATCCACCAACCCCTTTCCCTGCTCGGCGGCTTGAGCGCTGCGCAATTCATGCGCCGCCACTGGCAGAAAAAACCTTTGCTGGTGCGCCAGGCCATTCCCCAGTTCAAGCCGCCGGTGCTGCGCGCCGAATTGTTCGCGCTGGCCGCGCAAGAGGGTGTCGAATCCCGCCTGGTGCAGCAATCCCAGGACGCCTGGAAGCTGCGCCACGGGCCGTTCCAGCGCCGCGCGCTGCCGCCGCTGCAGCAGCCGCAATGGACGCTGCTGGTGCAGGGCGTGGACTTGCACAGCGACGCAGTGCATGCGCTGATGCAGCAGTTCCGCTTCGTGCCCGAGGCGCGGCTGGACGACCTCATGATCAGCTACGCCAGCGACGGCGGCGGCGTGGGGCCGCACTTCGACAGCTACGACGTGTTCCTGCTGCAAGCCCACGGCAAGCGGCGCTGGCGCATCGGACGGCAAAAAGACCTGGCGCTGCGCGACGATGTGCCCCTGAAAGTGCTGGCGCGGTTCGAGCCCGAGGAAGAGTTCGTGCTGGAGCCCGGCGACATGCTCTACCTGCCGCCACGCTATGCCCACGACGGCATCGCCGAGGGTGAGTGCATGACCTATTCCATCGGCTTTCGCGCGCCTGCGCGCGCCGAACTGGCGCAGGAACTGCTCGCGCGCCTGGCCGAAGATGCGGGTGACGGCGACGGCAGCCCCGTGCTGTACCGCGACCCTCGCCAGGAGGCCGTGGCGCAGCCGGGCGCCATCCCTGCGGGCCTGCACGATTTCGCGCGCGAGGCGCTGCGCCGCGCCCTGGCCGAGCCCCTGGCGCTGGAGCGGGCGCTGGGCGAATACCTGACCGATCCCAAGCCCAGCGTGTGGTTCGAGTCCGGCCCCACGGGCGTGATGCTCGAAGGCGTGTACCTGGACCGCCGCAGCCGCATGATGTACGACGCGCACCACGTGTTCATCAACGGCGAGAGCTACCGCGCCGCAGGCCGCGACGCCACGCTGATGCGCCGCCTCGCCGACGAGCGCAAGCTCTCGGCGCGCGAACTGGCCCGCGCCAGCGACGATGCGCTGGAATTGGTCGCGTCCTGGTGCGACGCGGGCTGGGCGCATGCCTGGGCGGATTGAAGGTCAGGCGCCATGACCGATGTTTCCCACCCCTTGCCCGCAGGCCGCTTCACCAGCCGGGACGCCTTTCAGCAGATGGTGCGCGACGCGTTCGCCACGGCAGCCCGTGAAGGCTGGCCGGAGATCGTGGTCAGCGATGCTTATTTTCACGACTGGCCGCTGGGCGAGCGCAGCGTGGTCGAGGCCCTGCAGGACTGGGCGCACGGCAGCCGCCGCTTCACCATGCTGGCGGGCAGCTACGACGAGGTGGTGCGTCGGCACGCGCGATTCGTGAGGTGGCGCGGCACCTGGGACCACATCATCACCTGCCGCCGCAGCCCTGCGGCGGACCCGCTGGACATTCCCAGCGCCCTGTGGTCGCCGCACTGGGTGATGCAGCGCCTGGATGCAGAGCGCTGCGTGGTCGTCGCGGGTGCCGAGCCGGAGCGGCGCGTGCTGCTGCGCGAGATGCTGAATGAATGGCTGCGCGGCAAGAGTGTGCCGGGCTTTCCGGCGTCCACGCTGGGCCTTTGAACGCAATGGAATGTGACGGATGTCAAAATGTTGTAAAGCGTTTATCGGTGTTAGCCAGTATTGACGATTCACCAATATAATGAGCAGCTGCGCCAAGAAGGTGCAAGCTGACGTGCTATGCCAATGCGTGCCGGGGCTGCTCAGGGCCTGACGCCATGGCTATTGAAGATTTTTGTTTGTTTCAACCAGGAAAACCCAAATGAAGAACTCCCTCGTTCTGGCCGCTCTGATCGCTGCTGCTGCCCTCGCCGCCTGCGGAAAGAAGGAAGAACCCGCTCCTGCGCCCGCCCCCGTGGAAGCACCTGCTCCCGCCCCGGCAGCGGCTGCTTCCGAAGCTGCTGCCGCTGCTTCCGAAGCTGCATCCGCTGCATCTGCTGCTTCCGACGCTGCAACCGACGCTGCCAAGGCTGCTGCCGACGCCGCTGCCGCCGCTGCCACCGGCGCTGCTTCCCAAACCAAGTAAATCGGCACCTTTGCGGCCCTGTGCCGCAAAGCACGCCACAGCAAAAAGCCCCGTGCCGCAAGGCCGGGGCTTTTGCTTTTCTGATGGGAGCTGGCCATTCCAGCGCCGCACCGATGCGGCGCTTCAGCGCTGCCGTTACTTCAGATCGTCGGCGATCACGCGCACGATGCGCTCGGCGTTGGCGGACGACTCGGGCGCACCCGCCTCGTTGTGTACCGAGACCGTGGTGGATTCGCCCTGGCTGCGCACGACGATGCGGTACTTGAGCGGCGGCACGGCGGGCGACGAGCTGAACAGCTTGCCGAAGAAGCCGGGCTCCTTCTTGTCGGTGGGCTCCACATAGCGCACGTAGTAAGTGCCTTCGTTGCGATTGCGGTCTTCCACGGTGAAACCGGTGCGGTCCAGCGCCAGGCCCACACGGCGCCATGCACGGTCGAAGCCTTCGTCGAGCTGGAGCACGGGCTGGTTGTTCACCGTCGCCATGCGGGCGGATTGCGCGCGCTGTGCGGGCGCGGATGCGGCGATGGCCTTGGACTGCTCCTGGCTCACGCCGAGCTTGACCATCAGGCGGCGCAGGAATTCGGTCTCCAGTTCGGGGTCGGACGGGCGGGGCTGCCAGATGGTGGTGTCCTTGGCCGTGTTGCTATAGACCTCGACCATGCCGCGGTGGGTGATGTAGATGTCGGTGCCGCCGCTGGCGTTGCGCTCCAGGCGGGTGCGGAACTTGTCGCGCTCGCCGGTGGAGTACAGCGAATCGAGCACCTTGCCGAGGGTCGAGCGGATGAAGTCCTGCGGCAGCTTGGCGCGGTTCTCCGCCCAGTCGGTTTCCATGATGCCGACGTTGGCGTCGGCCTTTTCCAGGTTGAAGCCGCTTTCCTGCCAGAACTCGCGCACGGGCTCCCAGAGCTTGTCCGCCGGGCGGCTGATGACCAGCCAGCGCTGGTTGCCGTCGCGCTCGATGCGCACGTCGCCCAGCACCTGGGCGGCCGCGTTGGATGTGCCTGTGGGCTGGCTGGCCTGGCCCGCCTGCAGGGCCGCTGCCGAGACCGGGCCGCTGCCGGGAATGGTGTAGCGCGAATCGCGCGAGAGCTGTGTCAGGTCGGGGGGGACTTCCAGGCTCGGGCCCTTGCCCGCGCTCTTGTAGTCGATCTTGTCGCCTTCCAGGGCGGAGCAGGCGGACAGGGCCAGGGCGAGGGCAAGCAGGCTCAGGCGGGGAGTGGCAGCAGCAGCGTTCACGCGGAAATCCTTGGGATGGGGGTGGGTGTCTCTAGAGAATTAGATCAGGCCGCTGGCGCGCAGCGCGGCCTCGACCACGGCCTCGTTGCTGGCGGCCAGCGGCGTCATGGGCAGGCGCATGGCGCCGCCGCACAGGCCCATGCGGGCCATGGCCCACTTGACGGGGATGGGGTTGGCCTCGACGAACAGGTTCTTGTGGACGGGCATCAATTGGAACTGAATCTGCATCGCCCGCCGCACGTCGCCCGCGAGGGCCGCCACGCACAGCTCGTGCATCAGGCGCGGGGCCACGTTGGCCGTCACGCTGATGTTGCCGTGGCCGCCGCAGAGCATCAGGGCCACGGCCGTGGGGTCGTCGCCCGAATAGACGGCAAAGCCCTTGGGCACGTCGCGGATCAGCCACTGTGCGCGCTCGATGTTGCCCGTGGCTTCCTTGATGCCGATGATGCCGGGCACCTGCGCCAGCCGCAGCACGGTGTCGTGCTGCATGTCGGCCACCGAGCGGCCCGGCACGTTGTACAGCACGATGGGCAGGTCGCCCGTGGCCTCGGCGATTGCCTTGAAGTGCTGGTACTGGCCCTCTTGCGTGGGCTTGTTGTAGTAGGGCACGACCTGGAGCTGGCTGTCCGCGCCCACGCTCTTGGCGAACTTGGCCAGTTCGATGGCCTCGGCCGTCGAATTGGCGCCGCAGCCCGCCATGATGGGCACACGCTTGGCGGCTTGCTCGACGGCCACGCGGATGATCTCGCAGTGCTCCTCGACGTTCACGGTGGGCGATTCGCCCGTGGTGCCCACCACGCCGATGCAGTCGGTGCCCTCTGCGATGTGCCAGTCGATCAGTTTGCGCAGCGCCGGATAGTCCACGCTGCCATCCGCGTGCATGGGGGTGACGAGGGCGACGATGCTGCCGGTCAGGGCGACGGGGGAAGAGGTCATGTCCGTGGTCAAAAACGGGAAAGGGGCATTCTAACTAGCGGCGGTGTGCGCACCGCCGCGATGCGCTGCACGAAGCGGTCGGGCTCGGACAGGAAGCCGTCTTCATAAGCCACCACGCGCAGACCCGCGCAGGCGGCCAGCAGTTCCCCGGGCGCGAGCAAAAAGTCGGGCCGCGACGGCTTGCCCACCGTCTCGTTGCCCTGGGCGAAGGTTTCGTAGATGAGCACACCGCCGGGCGCCACGCAATCCACGATGGCGGGCAGCAGGGGCCGCCACAGGTAGTTGGTGACCACCACCGCGCCAAACTGCCGCCCCGCGAAGGGCCAGGGCCCGTTCTCGATGTCGGCCTGCACCAGCTCGCCCAGCCCGGCGCAGGCGGCGATGGCATCCGCCGAGCGGTCCACACCCGTCACCGTGTGCCCCTGTGTACGCAGCCAGCGCAGGTGGCGGCCCGCGCCGCAGGCCACGTCCAGCACGGTGCTGCCCGGCACAATCAGGTGCGACCAGCGGCGCACCCATTCCGAAGGAGCTTCCGTCCCGTGCATTTACTATGAAGTTGATAGCTGCTTGCGCTTGCTGGACAAGCGCTAGAGGTCAAAAAGACTTAAAAACAAGCCCACACCTGATCCGCCAGCCGCACCATGAAGTCCGGCGCGGTGTACAGCCCGAACACCGCCAGGCACAGCAGCGCCGCCACGGCCAGGCCGAGCCAGTGTGCAAGAGGGCGGTGGTTGATGTTCATGCAGGCTGGGGCGTGGCGCGCTGGATGGGGGCTTCCTTGACGGGCAGGTTCACCAGCGCGGCGAAGAGCCCCAAGGCGATGGCGATGTACCAGACGACATCGTAGCTGCCCGTGGCGTCGTACAGCGCGCCGCCCAGCCACACGCCCAGGAAGCTGCCGATCTGGTGGCTGAAGAACACGAAGCCGCCCAGCATCGACAAATGCTGCACGCCGAAGATCTGCGCGATGGCCGCGTTCGTCGGCGGCACGGTGGACAGCCACAGCGTGCCCATCACCGCCGAGAAGACGTACACCGACAGGGGCGACAGCGGCACGATCAGAAAGACGGTGATCGCCACCGACCGCGCGAAGTAGATGAAGGCCAGGATGTGCCGCTTGGGCATGCGCTGCCCCAGCGAGCCCGCGATGTAGGTGCCGAACACGTTGAACAGCCCGATCAGCGCCAGCGCATAGCTGGCGACCTGGGGCGACAGGCCGTGGTCCTTGAGGTAGCTGGGCATGTGTACCGCGATGAACACCACCTGGAAGCCGCAGACGAAGTACCCCGCCATCAGCAGGTTGAAGCTGGGGTAGCGAAAAGCCTCGGAGAGCGCCTGCGCGATGGTCTGCTCGCGCTTCGGGGGCGCCGCGCCCGCAAAGCCGGGCTCGCGCAGCCCGAAGGCCAGCGGCACGATCAGCAGCACCATCAGCGACAGCGCCAGCAACGCCTGCTGCCAGCCCAGGCCCGCGATCAGCCAGCCCTCGACCGGCACCATCAAGAACTGCCCGAACGAGCCGGCGGCAGCCGCCACGCCCATGGCCCAGGAGCGCTTCTCGGGCGCGATCTGGCGGCCCAGCACGCCATAGACCACGGCATAGGTCGTGCCCGCCTGCGCCGCGCCGATCAGCACGCCCGTCGCCAGCGCGAACAGCAGCGGCGTGGGCGCCATCGCCATGCCCGCCAGCCCCAGGCCGTACAACGCCGCGCCGCCGATCAGCACGCGGAACGCGCCGAATCGGTCCGCCGCCATGCCTGCAAAGATGCCGATCACGCCCCAGGACAGGTTCTGCAGCGCGATGGCGAACGAGAAAGTCTGGCGCGTCCAGCCCATCTCCTGCGTGATGGGCAGCAGCCACAGCCCGAAGCCATGGCGGATGCCCATGGACAGCGTGACGATGGCCGCACCGCACGCAAGCACCTGGGCCATGGACAGTTTGGGCGTATTCATATGCATGCGCAGGATTGTCGCGGGATTGGCCCCGGCGCGCTGCCGCGGGCGAATGACTGGTTATAAATCCAGTGTTTCAGCGGTCGCAGCACTACAATCCGCGCCCATGGCAGTCAAACCCCCCAACGCATCCGACTATTCCGAAGGCTCGATCCGCGTCCTGAAAGGGCTGGAGCCCGTCAAGCAGCGCCCGGGCATGTACACCCGCACCGACAACCCCCTGCACATCATCCAGGAGGTGATCGACAACGCCGCCGACGAGGCCCTGGCGGGCTTCGGCAAGAAGATCAAGGTCACGCTGCACGCCGACGGCTCGGTCAGCGTGGAAGACGACGGACGCGGCATCCCCTTCGGCCTGCACCCCGAGGAGAAGGCCCCCGTCATCGAACTCGTCTATACCCGCCTGCACGCGGGCGGCAAGTTCGACAAGGGGCAGGGCGGGGCCTACAGCTTCTCGGGCGGCCTGCACGGCGTGGGTGTGAGCGTGACCAACGCGCTCGCCACGCGGCTCGAAGTCAGCAGCCACCGCGAGGGCCAGGTCGCGCGCCTGGTGTTCGCGGGCGGCGACGTGATCGAGCCGCTGGTCACGCGCCCCCTGGAGGCGGGCGAGCGCAAGCAGGGCACCACCGTGCGCGCATGGCCCGACGCCAAATACTTCGAGTCCAGCCACCTGCCCATGGGCGAGCTGACCCACCTGCTGCGCAGCAAGGCCGTGCTGATGCCCGGCGTCTCCGTCTCGCTCGTCAACGAAAAGACCCGCGAAACGCAGACTTGGCAGTACAAGGGCGGCTTGCGCGATTACCTCATGCAGACCCTCTCCACCGACCCGGTGATCCCGCTGTTCGAGGGCGAGGGCTACGCCGACGGCGGCAGCGAGAACTTTGCCGAAGGCGAGGGCGCGGCCTGGGCCGTGGCCTTTACCGAAGACGGCCAGCCCGTGCGCGAGAGCTACGTCAACCTCATCCCCACCAGCGCGGGCGGCACGCACGACAGCGGCCTGCGCGACGGCCTGTTCCAGGCCGTCAAGAGCTTCATCGAGCTGCATTCGCTGCTGCCCAAGGGCGTGAAGCTGCTGCCCGAGGACGTGTTCGCCCGCGCCAGCTACGTCCTCAGCGCCAAGGTGCTCGACCCGCAGTTCCAGGGCCAGATCAAGGAGCGCCTGAACTCCCGCGACGCCGTGCGCCTGGTCAGCAGCTTTGTGCGCCCTGCATTGGAGCTGTGGCTGAACCAGCACGTGGACTACGGCAAGAAGCTCGCCGAACTCGCCATCAAGGCCGCGCAAACGCGCCAGAAGGCGGGCCAGAAGGTCGAAAAGCGCAAGGGCTCCGGCGTGGCCGTGCTGCCCGGCAAGCTCACCGACTGCGAAAGCCGCGACACCAGCCACAACGAAGTCTTCCTGGTCGAAGGCGACAGCGCGGGCGGCAGCGCCAAGATGGGCCGCGACAAGGAAAGCCAGGCCGTGCTGCCGCTGCGCGGCAAGGTGCTCAACACCTGGGAGGTGGAGCGCGACCGTTTGTTCGCCAACAACGAGATCCATGACATCTCGGTCGCCATCGGCGTGGACCCGCACGGCCCGAACGATTCCCCTGACCTGAGCGGCCTGCGCTACGGCAAGGTCTGCATCCTGTCGGACGCCGATGTCGATGGCTCGCACATCCAGGTGCTGCTGCTCACCCTGTTCTTCCGCCACTTCCCCAAGCTCATCGAGGCTGGCCACATCTACGTCGCCCGCCCCCCGCTGTTCCGCGTGGACGTGCCCGCGCGCGGCAAGAAGCCCGCCGCCAAGCTGTACGCGCTGGACGAGGGCGAACTGGCTGCCATCCTGGACAAGGCCGTCAAGGACGGCGTGCCGCGCGAGAAGTGCCAGATCAGCCGCTTCAAGGGCCTGGGCGAGATGAACGCCGAGCAGTTGTGGGAAACCACGCTCAACCCCGACACGCGGCGCCTGCTGCCGGTGCAGTTGGGCAGCTTCGACTTCGGCGCGACGGAGAACCTCATCACCAAGCTCATGGGCAAGGGCGAGGCCGCTGCGCGGCGCGAGCTGATGGAGCTGCATGGGGATGCGGTGGAGGTGGATATTTGAGTGTTTTTGGCCTCTAGCCCTTATCCAGAAAGCGCTGGCAGCTATCAATTTGGAGAGCAATATGGCAATGACATCCATAGAAATCTGCGCCGGGGCTGGCGGGCAGGCTCTGGGGCTGGAGCAGGCTGGCTTCGATCACGTCAGTCTGGTGGAACTGGACGCCCATGCCTGCCAGACCTTGCGCATCAACCGCGCCCACTGGCAGGTCACGCAGGGCGACCTGCACGACTACAGCGCTGATCGGTGGGCAGGTGTTGACCTCTTGGCGGGCGGCGTTCCGTGCCCGCCTTTCTCCAAGGCGGGCAAGCAATTGGGCAGCGACGACGAGCGCGACCTGTTCCCGCAGGCCATCCGATTGGTGTCCGAATGCAAGCCGCAGGCCGTCATGCTGGAAAACGTGCGCGGCCTGCTCGATTCCGTCTTTGACGAGTACCGCGCCAAGATCATTGCCGACCTGAAAAAGCTCGGCTACGCCGCCGAATGGCGCTTGCTGAATGCGAGCGACTTTGGCGTGCCGCAGCTGCGTCCGCGCGTCGTTTTCGTGGCGCTGAAGCAGGGCGCAGCCGAGCACTTCCAGTGGCCCGCCGCGCTGCCTGCGAGTCCCCCCACGGTGGGCGAGGCGCTGTTTGACCTGATGGCCGCCCAGGGCTGGCGCGGCGCGGCGCAGTGGCGTGACAGGGCCTGCGACATCGCCCCCACCCTGGTGGGCGGCAGCAAGAAACATGGGGGGCCCGACTTGGGGCCTACCCGCGCCAAGAAAGCCTGGGCCGCCATTGGCGTGGACGGCATGGGCATCGCCGATGCCGCGCCGGACAAGGACTTTGTCGGCATGCCCCGGCTGACCACGCGCATGGCGGCGCGCATACAGGGCTTTCCAGACGATTGGCAATTCAGCGGCAAAAAAACCGCCGCCTACCGCCAGATAGGCAACGCATTCCCCCCGCCGGTGGCATGCGCCGTCGGCACGCAGATTCAGGCAGCGCTCGACGCGGCGGCAAGGCAAAAAATCCAACGGGCCGCCTGATGGAAAAAGAAGCACCTTTGGCAAAACCCCCCAGGGGCGGAGCGCGCGCAAAGCTGCGCATGCACTTCCTGGCGAACATTGGCCGCGTCATGGATTCCGACGAATTGCGTGCGGTGGCGGGCAACCAGTCGGAATGGGCGCGGCGCGTGCGCGAGCTGCGCACCGAAGAAGGCTATTTGATCCTGACGCACAACGACCGCAGCGACTTGCGGCCCGGCCAGTATCTGCTGGAGAACCCGAAGCCGCAGCCTGCGTTCGAGCGGGCCATTTCCAAGGAAGCCCGCGCCTACGTTCTGGATCGCAACGGCTTCACCTGCCAAATGTGCGGCGCGGTGGCTGGCGAGCCGCACCCTTTTGATTCCACGCGAAAAACGCGGCTGCACATCGGCCACGTCATCGACAAAAGCAAGGGCGGCAGCGATGACCCGTCCAACCTGCGCGCCATCTGCTCGGTGTGCAACGAGGGGGCGCAGAACGCCACGTTGATCCGCCCGGATTTGAAGCAACTGCTCATTCAGATTCGCAGGGGCACGGCGGCGGATCAACTGGAGGTGTTGAAGTGGCTGATCGCCAAGTTTCCCGGGCAGGCCAAGGATTTGTGCCGCAGGCTGTGACCCTTTTTTGGTTGTTAATCAAATACGACGTGTCCACTGCCAAGAATTATCTTGATGAATTCGAGTTGGATCAGATGCAGCGCATTGTCTCCGCGTATCTGGACATGGCAGAAATGCAAGCCCGTCGCCGCATTCCCATGACGATGGAGGATTGGGAAAAGCGGCTTTCCGGCTTTCTGACGCTGTGGGACAGGGATGTTTTGCGCGATGCTGGCAGGGTCAGTGCCGAGATTGCCAAGACCCACGCCGAAACCGAATTCGAAAAATACCGCATCGTCCAAGACCGCTTGTTCCAAAGCGACTTCGACCGCCTGCTGCTCCAGATTGAAAAAAGAACCCATGACTTCTGACGTTACTACCCCTTCCCCAGACCTGTTTGCCCAACCCGATGGCGATTCCCTTGATTTAGCGGGCTACGCCCAGCGCGCCTACCTCGAATACGCGCTCTCCGTCGTCAAGGGCCGCGCCCTGCCCGACGTGTGCGACGGCTTGAAGCCCGTGCAGCGGCGCATCCTGTACGCCATGAGCGAAATGGGCCTCTCCTACAGCGGGCCCACGCGCAACACCGCCGCCAAGCCGGTCAAGAGCGCGCGCGTGGTGGGCGACGTGCTGGGGCGCTTTCACCCGCACGGCGACCAGTCGGCCTACGACGCGCTGGTGCGCATGGCGCAGGACTTTGCGCAGCGCTACCCGCTGATCGACGGCCAGGGCAACTTCGGCAGCCGCGATGGCGACGGAGCGGCCGCCATGCGCTACACCGAGGCGCGGCTGTCGCGCATCACCAGCCTGTTGCTCGACGAGATCGACGAGGGCACGGTGGACTTCATGCCCAACTACGACGGCTCGACGCAGGAGCCGCGCCAGTTGCCTGCGCGTTTGCCGTTCGCGCTGCTCAATGGCGCGAGCGGCATCGCCGTGGGGTTGGCGACGGAAATCCCCAGCCACAACCTGCGCGAGATTGCCGATGCCTGCATCGCGCTCATCAAGACGCCTTCGCTCTCGCAAGACGAACTACTCGCCATCGTGCCGGGGCCGGACTATCCGGGCGGCGGGCAGATCATCAGCAGCGCGTCCGACATTGCCGACGCCTACCGCACGGGGCGCGGCTCGCTGAAGGTGCGCGCGCGCTGGAAGATCGAGGACATGGCGCGCGGCCAGTGGCAACTGGTGGTGGGCGAACTGCCGCCGGGCGTCAGCACGCAGAAGGTGCTGGAGGAGATCGAAGAAATCACCAACCCCAAGGTCAAGGCGGGCAAGAAGGCGCTGTCGCAAGAGCAGACGCAGCTCAAGGCCAGCATGCTGGCCGTGCTCGACGTGGTGCGCGACGAGTCCAGCAAGGACGCGCCCGTGCGCATCGTGTTCGAGCCCAAGACGGGCAAGACGCCGCAGCAGGACTTGATCACCGCGCTGCTCGCCCACACCAGTTTGGAAACGTCCGCGCCCATCAACCTGACCATGGTGGGGCTGGACGGCAAGCCCGTGCAAAAGTCGCTGCGGCAGATGCTGGAGGAGTGGATCGCCTTCCGCCAGACGACGATCACGCGGCGCAGCCAGCATCGCCTCTCCAAGGTGCTGGACCGCATCCACATCCTCGAAGGGCGGCAGCTCGTGCTGCTCAACATCGACGAGGTGATCGCCATCATCCGCGAGGCCGAGGAGCCCAAGGCCGCGCTGATCGCGCGCTTCAACCTCAGCGACCGGCAGGCCGAGGACATCCTCGAAATCCGCCTGCGCCAGTTGGCACGCTTGGAGGCCATCAAGATCGAGCAGGACTTGAAAGACCTGCGCGAAAGCCAGGGCAAGCTCGAAGAAATCCTGAACAACCCCAGCGCCCTGCGCCGCACCATGGTCAAGGAGATCGAGCAGGACGCCAAGACCTTCGCCGACCCGCGCCGCACGCTCATCCAGGCCGAGAAGAAGGCCGTGGCCGAGGTCAAGGTGGTGGACGAGCCGGTGACGGTGGTCGTCTCGCAGAAGGGCTGGGTGCGCGCGCGCAGCGGCCATGGGCACGACGCGGCCAGCTTTGCCTTTAAGGCGGGCGATGGGCTGTACGGCACGTTCGAGTGCCGCACGGTGGACGTGCTGCTGGTCTTCGGCAGCAACGGGCGCGTGTATTCAGTACCCGTGTCCGCGCTGCCGGGCGCGCGCGGCGACGGGCAGCCGGTCACCACGCTGATCGAACTGGAATCGGGCACGCAGTTGCTGCACTACTTTGCGGGCCCGGCCCAGGCCACGTTGCTGCTGTCGGGCTCGGGCGGCTACGGTTTTCTGGCGGCGGTGGAGGGCATGGTGTCGCGCAACAAGAGCGGCAAGGCGTTCGTCGCCTTGGGCGATGGCGAGACGCTGTGCCAGCCCTCGCCCGCGCAGGGCGCCACGCACGTGGCCTGCGCGTCCACGGGCGGGCGCATCCTGACCTTTGACATCGGCGAACTCAAGCAGATGGACAAGGGCGGGCGCGGCCTGATGCTGATCGACCTGGAAGCCAAGGACCAGCTCGCGGGCGCGGCGGCCTACACGCGCAGCGTGCGCATCGAGGGCCTGGGGCGCGGCGGCAAGGAGCGCGACGAGACGCTGGAAATCCGCTCGCTGAACAATGCCCGCGCCGCGCGCGGTCGCAAGGGCAAGGCGGCGGACCTGGGCTTCAAGCCGCAGCGCGTATCGCGCGTCGAATAGGCGGGCGGATAAAGGCGGGGTTTTCCCGTAGCGCGGCGGTTTCAAAGAGCGCACCATCGCCGCTGTCGCAGCGACGATGGGAGAGTTCATCATGCTGAACCGCATGCGCATTGCACAGAAACTGTGGCTGGCTGTCGCATTCATCGTGGCCGCGCTGGTGGCGGTGGTCGGCTTTTCGGGCTACCGCTCGGCCAAGGTGCAGGCCGCCAGCGAGACCGTGCGCGCGGACATGGAGGCGCGCGTGGCCGCCGCCGCGCGCTGGATGGCCTTGACCGAGACGAACGCCGCGCGCACCCTGGCCGTCGTGCTGAGCAGCGACCCGGCGGTGGAGGCCGAATTCAAGGCGCCCATGGCGGCCACATCGGCGCAGATTTCGGACACGCAGAAGCAACTGGAGGCCATGGCCCTGGCCGATGCCGACAAGGCGCAGATGGCCCGCATCGCCGAGGCGCGCAAGGCCATGCTCGCGGCGCGCGGCGAAGCGCAGAAGCTCAAGGCCGACGGCCAGGCCGAGCAGGCCGCAGCCTTCGTGCGCGAACGCTACGTGCCCGCGTCCAACGCCTACCTGCAGGCGCTGCGCGACCTCGTCAAGCTGCAGCAGGACACGGCGCAGAGCGTGCAGCAGGCCATGTACAAGGACCGCATGCTCACGGCCCAGATCGCCATCGCGGCGGTGGCGGTGCTGCTGCTGGCCATCGGCGTGGGCGCGTACTTCCTCATCCGCAGCATCCAGCAGCCGCTGGAGCAGGCCAAGGCGCTGGCCGAGCGCATCGCGGACGGCGACCTGAGCGCGCAGGACGAGGCCGTGCGCCGCAGCGACGAGTTCGGCGACCTGCTGCGCGCGCTCTACGCCATGAGCGGCGCGCTCTCGCGCATGGTGCATCAGGTGCGCCAGAGCACCGACAGCATCGCCACCGCCAGCGCCGAGATCGCCACCGGCAACCACGACCTGTCGGCCCGCACCGAGCAGACTTCGAGCAACCTGCAGCAAACCGCCGCCGCCATGGAGCAGTTCACCAGCACCATCGCGCAGAGCGCGAACAGCGCCCAGCAGGCCAGCAGCCTGGCCGTCAGCGCCACGGGCGTGGCGCGCAAGGGCGGCGAGGTGGTCACGCAGGTGGTGAGCACCATGGAGGAGATCAACCACAGCAGCAAGAAGATCGCCGACATCATCGGCGTGATCGACGGCATCGCATTCCAGACCAACATCCTCGCCTTGAACGCCGCCGTCGAGGCCGCGCGCGCGGGCGAGCAGGGCCGGGGCTTCGCCGTGGTAGCCAGCGAGGTGCGCAGCCTGGCCGGGCGCAGTGCCGAGGCGGCCAAGGAGATCAAGGCGCTCATCAACACCTCGGTCGAGAAGGTGGAGGCGGGTTCGCGCCTGGTGGCCGACGCGGGCGCGACCATGACGGACATCGTGCAGTCCGTGCAGCGCGTGACGGACATGATCGGCGAGATCACCGCCGCGTCGTCCGAGCAGAGCGCGGGCGTGTCGCAGGTGAACCAGGCCATCGGCAACCTGGACCAGATGACGCAGCAGAACGCCGCGCTGGTCGAGCAAAGCGCCGCTGCCGCGCAAAGCCTGCGCGAGCAGGCGGACCAACTGGCGCAGGTGGTGTCGCGCTTCAAGGTGCAGGCCGGGGCGGCGGGCCATGCCGCCGTGGCGCCGCCGCCGCGCAGGGCTGCGGCTCCCGCAGCGC
>NZ_JASGDA010000082.1:0-2615 GCF_047607405.1 Acidovorax sp.
CTCTGGCTCGCGCAAGAGCATCTCGATACGGAGACGGCCCTGGCGGAGAGCGGCGTGCCGTTCGTGCTGCTGCGCAACGGTTGGTACAACGAAGTGTTCACCTGGCGCCTGCCGCTTGCCATGAAGCAGGGCGTGCTCATGGGCGCGGCGGGCGATGGCCGGTTCTCGTCGGCGGCGCGCTCCGACTACGCCAGGGCTGCGGCGGTGGTGCTGGCCGGCGAAGGTCACGCGGGCAAGACCTACGAACTCGCCGGCGATGGCTCCTTCACGTTGGAGGAACTGGCGACGGTCGTGACCGAAGCATCGGGCCAGCCGCTGGTGTATCAGAACCTGTTATCGGAGCAGTTCCAGGCGTCCGCGATCCAGTCTGGCGTGCCGGAGGCCGTGGCGCACATCCTGTCCGACACGGACGCCGGCGTAGCCAAGGGCGCACTCTTCGATGACGGCCGGCAGCTCTCGCGTCTCATCGGGCGGCCGACCACGCCGTTCCAGGACACGATCCGGGCCTTCGTGCGCGACCAAAAGGCAGGCGTCTCGGCCCCAGGCCACCACTGAGCCGGCCGTGCGCCTGACGCAAAGGCTGCCGCGTCCGCGCGGCCAGCCTTCGTCTGTCCGACTTCTCCCACCCAACCCTGTCCAAGATGCACCCCATGACGCAACCCACCCTGCACTACATCTACGACCCGCTGTGCGGCTGGTGCTATGCCGCCGGCCCGCTGATCGAAGCGGCCGCCAACGCTGGCGTGCCCATCGGCCTTCACGGCGGCGGCCTGTTCGGCAGCCCCACGCGCGTTGATCCAGCCAAGCGCAACTACATGCGGCAAAGCGATGGGCGCATCGCCGAGTTGGCTGGTGTCCGCTTCGGCCCCGCCTATCTCGACGGGCTGCTGGCCGATCCGGCCACCGTCTTCTGGTCGCGGCCCGTCATCGCCGCCATCGTGGCCACCGGGCGCGTGAAGGAGGGCGCAGGTCTGCCGATGCTGCGGGCCATCCAGCGCGCGCACTACGTCGAGGGCCGCCGCGTCGTCGAGAACGAGGTGCTCCGCGATCTGGCGGAATCCATTGGCCTGGCCGCCGGGGACTTCGCCCAGGCGCTGGCGCATGCGGCGGTGGACGAGCACATCGCCGCGACCCGCAGCCTGATGGCGCGCGCCGGGGTGCAGGGGTTTCCCGGCTTCCTGCTGGAGCGCAGCGGCCGTTTGGCGCGCGTCGAGCACGTGTCCTTTTATGGCCACCCGGCCGATTTCGTGAACGCCATCGCGACGCTCGATCAGGCCTCGACATGAGCATGCCCAGCATGGTGACTTCAGAAGCCACGAGGAAGCCCGGCCTTGCCCACGCGGTGTTGGCTCTTGGCGGGTTCGCCATCGGCACCACCGAGTTCGCGGCCATGAGCTTTTTGCCGGCCTTTTCGTCTGCGCTGGGCGTGGACGTACCGACCGGCGGGCATGCCATCAGCGCTTATGCGCTGGGCGTCGTCGCGGGCGCGCCGGTGCTGGCCATCGTCGGCGCGCATCTGAACCGCCGCCTGCTCCTCGTCCTGCTGCTGGCCTGGTTCGGCCTGGGCAACTGCCTCAGCGCGATGGCCCCGGGCTTCGACGCGTTGATCGCGCTGCGGTTCGTCACGGCGATTCCTCACGGCGCCTATTTCGGGATCGCGGTGCTCGTCGCCACCGGCATGGTTCCCGAGCAGAGACGGGGCGTTGCGATCGGGCGCGTGCTGTTGGGGCTGACCCTGGCCACCACCATCGGCGCGCCCGTGGCCAACCTCATCTCGCAATGGCTGGGCTGGCGCTGGGGCTTCGGCGCACTGGGCCTGCTGTCGTTCATGGCCGCCGCGCTGATCCTCTTCGTCATCCCGGCTCAGGCGCGCGTCGCCGGCGCATCGGCATTGCAAGAGCTACAGGCGCTGCGCCGCCCGCAGGTCTGGCTGAGCCTGGTAATCGGCGCCATCGGCTTCGGCGGGCTGTTCGCCGTCTACACCTATCTCGCCTCCACGCTGGAACTGGTGACGAAGGCACCCGCGGACGCCATTCCCATCGTCCTGGCCATCTTCGGGGTCGGCATGACGTGCGGCAACCTGGCCGCGCCCCACCTCGCCAGGCGCGGCCCCCTGCCGGCCGTCGGCATGCTGTTGGCCTGGAGTGCGCTGGCGCTTGCCCTCTACCCGCTGGCTGTCAACCATGTGTGGTCGGTCGCGGCGGCGGTATTCATGATCGGCTTGGGCGGCGGCCTGGGCGCCGTGTTGCAGATGCGCTTCATGGACGTCGCCGGCCATGCGCAAGGGCTGGCCGCCTCGCTCAACCACGCCGCCTTCAACGTGGCCAACGCCCTGGGGCCGTACCTGGGCGGCCTCGCCATTGGCGCGGGTTACGGCTGGGCGTCGACGGGCTGGGTTGGTTGCGGCCTGGCGCTGGGCGGGCTGGTGTTCTGGGCGCTGGCGCTCGCGTATGAACGTCGCGCGGTGAAATTCAGCCAGTTGCGCTAGCTAGAGCATTTTTGATTTATGTGCTGACATACCCAGCCGATGCGAAGTAGTTCGCGCACTCCTGGGGCGAGAACTGCTCGAGCAACTGGCCGATGTGCTCCCAAAGCGCATCGACGGTGCGCTTGCC
>NZ_JASGDA010000083.1:0-43151 GCF_047607405.1 Acidovorax sp.
CCGCCGCGATCAGGAACACCGCGCCGATCAGCGCGCTGGCCGGCAGCAGCCGCTGGTGGCGCACGCCGACCAGAAAGCGCGCCGCGTGCGGAATCACCAGTCCGACGAAGCCGATGGCGCCGACGATCGAGACCATCACCGCCGTGGCCAGCGCCGCCGTCAGCAGCAAGGCTAGTTGCACGCGCCGCACCGGCACGCCCAGCGCCAGGGCCGACTCGGCGCCGAAGGTGAAGGCGTCGAGCGCCCGCGTGTGCAGCAGGCAGATGGCCAGTGCCGCGCAAGCCACGCCAGCGGCCAGGGCCGTGTCGGGCCAGCGCACGCCGCTCAGGTTGCCCAGCAGCCAGAACATGATGCCGCGCGCCTGCTCGGCGCTGCCCGACTTGGTGATGATCAGCGAGGTCAGCGCGTTGAACAGCTGCGATCCGGCGATCCCGGCCAGCACGATCTGCCCGCTGTTGCGCAGCCCCCCGCCGCCTGCGGCGTGCGCCAGCAGGGCGACGAGCGCGAACGCGCACAGCGCGCCGAAGAAGGCGCCCGTGGTCATGGACAGCGCGCCCGCGCCCAGCCCGGCCACGGTGACCAGCACCGCGCCCGTGGATGCACCCGCCGAGATGCCCAGCAGGTAGGGCTCGGCCAGCGCATTGCGCAGCAGCGACTGCAGCACCACGCCAGAAATCGCCAACCCCGCGCCGCAACTGGCCGCCACCAGCGCGCGCGGCAGCCGGTAGTTCCAGACGATGCCCTGGTCGATAGGGCTCACCGCGTGGCCCGCGTCCCACAGCTTGTTGGACAGCGCCTCGTACACCAGGCGCAACGGGATTGGCGTCTCGCCGATGGCAATGCCCAGCAACACTGCCACCAGCAGCACCGCCAGCGCGGCAGCCAACCGCCCGCCGATGCGCAAGGCAATGCGCATGGCCGTGTGGCTGCCGGGGGCGGGACCGCAGCTCACTTGGCGGCGGCCTGGAGCTTGAGCACGGCGTCTGCGATCTGCTCCATGCCGTCCACCATGCGGATCGAGCCTTGCAGCGCGTCGGCGTCCACGATGACGATGCGGTTGTTCTTCACCGCGTCCATGTGCTTGGTCACCGGGTCGGACTTCAGGAATTCCAGCTTCTTCACGTGGTCATCCGCCGGGAAGCGGCGGCGGTCCATGCGCGCGATGAGCAGCACCGAGGGATTGGCCTTGGCGATGGTCTCCCAGCCCACGGTGGGCCACTCCTCCGCCGAAGTGACCACATTGCGCAGGCCCAGCGTCTGCATCATGGTGCCTGCCACGCCCTTGGCGCCCGCCATGTAGGGGTCGATGGCCAGGTCGGCGCTGGAGAACCACAGCGCAGCGCTCAAGTCCTTCAGGCCCGTGGCCTTGACCTTGGCGACGGCCTGGGCCTGGCGCTCGGTCAGGTCCTTGACCAGCGCCTCGCCCCTGGCTTCGACGTTGAAGATCTGCGCCAGCTGGCGCACGCTCTTGTACAGCGCATTCACGTCGTACTTGGCGGTGCGCGTGCCGTCGGCGCCGCTCAGGTTGTCCTTGCCCTCGCAGTCGGACGGCATGGCGTAGGTGGCGATGCCCAGGTCATGGAACTGCTCGCGCTTGCCGACCACGCCTTCCTTGCCCACCATCCACTCGAACTGCGACACCACCAACTGCGGGCGCTTGCCGATCACGGCCTCGAAGCTGGGGTCGTTGTCCGCCAGGCGCGGCACCTTGTCGTTGACGGCCTTGAACCGGGGCTGCACGGGGTTGAACCACAGCGCCGTGCCCGCCACCTTGTCGCCCAGGCCCAGGGCGTACAGCATCTCGGTGCCCGCCTGGCCGATGGTGACGACCGAGGTCGGCGCCTGTTTGAAGGTCTGCTGGTAGCCGCAGTTCTCCACGGTCAGCGGGTAGCTGGTGGCATGGGCCAGGGGCGCTGCGCAGAAAGCGGCGGCCAGCAGGGCCGGGAGGGCAAGGCGGAGTGTGGTGCGGGCGGGCATGAAGTCGTCTTTCGAAAAACGCCGACGACATGCGGAAAGAAACCGGCAGCCCGCGTGCAGCCGCGCCGACAAGGTTGCGGCCCGGCTGGCTTGCGTGAAGCCGTTCACTTTCCGGACACCCCGCCGGCAATGAAATGAGAAAGGTGCGCCAAGGCAGGTCTCCTGACTGGCAATTCATCGCGGGGCTTCACCTTCCCGGAAAACATTCCAGTGGTCACTCGAAGCCTGCTCGTTGCCTACAGTTGCGGGGGCAGTTCCATTTCGTGGATTCCCTGGAAAGCTGGCCCAGGGCCAGCTTCCTTCCTTGCGGAGCCAAAGCGCCGCCAATGTAACCGAGGACCTTCATCTCCGTCAAAACCCAGCGGTGGAATCGCTACAGTCGCCCCATGCGCGGCGACATCCCACCGGTCTCCATTCACGGCGTTGACGTGCTCGATGCCGAAGTGCTCGGCTTTCTGCTGCAGGCCCGCGCCGCCCTGTTCGCGGGCCGCATGGACCTGGACGCCATGCCGCCGGACCTGCGCCACTTCGCCCAAAGCTACGGCACCGCGCCGGGCCGCATGCTGGTCGCCCGTGGCGCAGAGGGCCGCGTGGTGGGCAGCATCGCCTGCCGCGCCTATGACCACCGCTTTGCCCACCTGCACTATCCCAACGGCGGCGTGGTCGAAGTCGTGCGCCTGTACGTGGCCCCCGGGCAGCGCCGCCAGGGCCTGGCCCGCAGGCTGTTCCTGACCCTGAAGGCCCATGCCCTGGCACAGGGCGTGAACACGCTGTATCTGCACACCCACCCGTTCCTGCCCGGCGCCATCGATTTCTGGAGGGCGATGGGCTTCAGGCTGCTGTGCGTGGACGATGATCCGCCGTGGCGGACCACGCACATGGAATGGGTGGCGCGAGCGTGATCCGCCCCCTGCCGGGCCATGCCCGCGCCCGGTCGGTGGGTTCACGCCTTCCGGGGCGCCCCGGTAAAATCGCCGCATGCGCGCATCCCACCTCCTCCTGCTGCTGGCCCTGGCCTGCGGCCCTGCCCTGGCCCAGAATACAAGCCAAAATGCCCCGCAGCCCTTATTGGACAAGCGCGAGCAGCTATCAAATGATGAGCAGCGCAGCACCCAGCGCGTAGAGCGCATCCAGATCGAAGACGCGGGCAGCCGTGTCGATGAACTGCGCGTGGGCGGCCAGACGCGCAGCATCGCCGTGCAGCCCAAGACCGGCAGCCTGCCCGCCTACGAGGTGCAGCCGCCCGACGGCGCGCGCAGCCGCGCGGGCAGCAACAACGGTGCCGAGACCACCACCGCGCCGCGCGTGTGGAACGTCCTCAAGTTCTAACCAACCCTTCCCCCCGGGGCGCGCTGGCGCCCGTCCAGCCATGGCCGTTTTCACCGAAGTCTCCAACTCCGAGGCGCAGGACTTGCTGCACCGCCTGCAACTGGGCGAGCTGATCGAGCTGCGCGGCATCCAGGGCGGCATCGAGAACACCAACTACTTCCTCACCAGCAGCCAGGGCGAGTACGTGCTGACGCTGTTCGAGCGCCTGACAGCCGAGCAGCTGCCCTTCTACCTGCACCTGATGAAGCACCTGGCGCACGGCGGCATCCCCGTGCCCGACCCGCAGGCGGACGCCAATGGCGACATCCTGCTGACCGTGTGCGGCAAGCCTGCCGCCGTGGTCAACAAGCTGGCCGGCAGGAGCCAGCTCGCGCCCCAGGGCACGCACTGCGCCGCCGTGGGCGCCATGCTGGCGCGCATGCACCTGGCGGGGCGCGACTACGACCGCCGCCAGCCCAACCTGCGCGGCCTGCCGTGGTGGAACGAGACGGTGCCCGTGGTGCTGCCGCACATCGACGCCGCGCAGGGCGCGCTGCTGCGCTCCGAACTGGCCTACCAGAACCACGTGGCCGCCAGCAGCGCCTACGCCGCGCTGCCGCGCGGGCCGGTGCATGCGGACCTGTTCCGCGACAACGTGATGTTCGAGGGCGAGGAGCTGACGGGCTTCTTCGACTTCTACTTCGCGGGTGTGGACACCTGGCTGTTCGACCTGGCCGTGTGCCTGAACGACTGGTGCATCGACTTGGCGCAGGGCACGCACGATGCCGGGCGCGCCCGGTGCATGCTCGACGCCTACCAGACCGTGCGCCCGCTCACTGCGCCCGAGCGCGAGCTGCTGCCTGCGATGCTGCGCGCGGGCGCGCTGCGCTTTTGGATCTCGCGGCTGTGGGATTTCCATCTGCCGCGCGAGGCCAGCATGCTCACCCCGCACGACCCCACCCACTTCGAGCGCGTGCTGCGCGAGCGCGTCGCGCACCCGGTGCTGTTGCCATGAAACTGCGCATCGTCCCCGCCCGCACGGGCATGGCCTGGGTGCGGCTCGGCATTCAGGCGTTCTGGCGCCAGCCGCTGGCGCTGGCGGCGCTGTTCTTCATGGCCATGGCGGCCATGTCGCTGGCCACCATGATCCCGCTGGTCGGTCGTGCCGTGGCGCTGGCGCTGCTGCCCTCGGCCACGCTGGCGATGATGTTGGCGGCGGCGCAGGCCGCACAGGGGCGCTTTCCCACGCCCGCCGTGCTGCTGGCGGCCCTGCGCAACGGGCGGTGGCGGCTGCGCGACATGCTCACGCTGGGCGTGATGTACGCCGTGGGCTTCCTCGCCGTCATGGGCCTGTCGGCCCTGGTGGACGGCGGGCAGTTCGCCCAGGTCTATCTGGGCGGCGCGCAGCTGACGCGCGAGATGGCCGAGCAGCCCGCCTTCCAGGGCGCGATGTGGCTGTCCATGCTGCTGCACCTGCCGCTGTCGCTGCTGTTCTGGCACGCGCCGGGACTCATGCACTGGCACGGCGTGCCGCCGGTGAAGGCGCTGTTCTTCAGCATCGTGGCCTGCGTGCGCAACTTCGGCGCCTTCTTCGTCTATGGGCTGGGCTGGACGGGGGTGTTCCTGGTCGGCGGCATGGCCCTGACGCTGGTGTCGGCGCTGCTGGGCACCGAGGTGGCGAGCGCCATCATGCTGGGCACGGCGATGATGCTGGCGGCCATGTTCTTCACCTCGGTGGTGTTCAGCTTCCGTGACTGCTTCGAGCCGCCGTCCGCTTCCGCCGGGGCAGGCGGCACCCTGGAATAGCTTCAGTCCGCACCCGCGCGCCATACGCGCCCGAGCGCGGCCAGCTTGCCGCGCCAGGTCTGGCGCCGGTCGGACAGCGCGTCGATGAAGTCCGACAAGCGCTGCGACTTGACGAGCGTGTAGAACGTCAGCAGGGTAAAGAACACGCCCACGGCGGCGAACATGGCCAGCTTGCGCCACCACGGCGCGCCCGCCTCGTCCAGCAGGTTCATGCCCAGAAAGCCCGTGGTGACCGAACCGATCAGCCCGAACAGCGTGACCACGGTCAGCCGCATCACGGTGTTGGCCTGGCGGCGCAGGCTGTCGGTTTCGAGGTAGTCGTTCATGTCGGCGATGCGGTCGCGCACCTCGTGGTAGAGCGCGTCGGTGTCCAGGTGCTGCGCGCACAGCGCCCACAGCGCGCGCACCTGCGCCTGGTCGGAGATCTGGTGGAACCAGTAGCGGTGCGTGAAGCGCAGGAACCGCTCGAACGCGGCGCGGATGGAGCGCTTGAAGCCCTTGACGCTCTGCACGTCACGGATGTCCAGGTGCTGCAGCGCCTCGACGAGCTGGGCCGAGAACATCAGCAGCGCGGCCTTCTGGAAGTGCGCTATCACAAACAGCAGGAAGTGCTGGTGCCTGAACTGCGCCAGCACGCCGCGCAGCGGGCAGCGAAAGAACTCCGAGCGCGCATCGCCCACCACGACGAGGGCATGGCCGCTGCACAGGTAGCGCGTGTAGGGCGCGGCGCCGCCGGGGGCCCAGAAGCGGTCGTAGCAGTAGCGCTGCTCGAAGCCGTCCAGGTGCTGTTCGGCGAACGGCAGGTCGCCTTCGGCGCCGCCCGGGCCGGTGACCAGCCCCAGGCGCACGAATTCGGCGCGCGACAGGCGCTCGGGCCCGTCCACCGCCAGGTAGGCCATCATGGGCATGCGGTGGTATTCGATCTGCCGGTAGCGCAGCTGCCCTGACGCGCCGGAATGGTCGCTGACCAGCGGCTGCATCACGTAGTCCCAGTGGCTGGCCACCCTCGGCGCGCGATGTTCGGACACGTGGGCCAGGAAGACCTCGCGCTGCTGCGCGTCGGATGCGGCCAGCACCGCGCCCTGCGCGTCCAGCCATTCGACGCTGTGCATGCTGTGCAGCGCGGCGCCGTCGGGCTTCCAGCCTCCGGGGTAGGCGCGGCCAAAGCGGTAGAGCTGGTCGTGTACCTGCGCCAGCGTGAGGTTGTCGGCGCCGACCTCGACGTTCAGGATGACCACGTCCACGTCGTAGAAGAAGTACAGGTCGATGTGCGCCACCTGCAGCGTGACGGGCGCCGCGCCCGCGCGGGCCACCACGCGCAGCGCGGCGATGTCGCTGCGGCGGAACACGCGCATGGGCGAGTCGGCACCGTGCTCGGCGCGGGCGCCCGTGCGGCCCTCTCCGTACAGAAAGCGCTGCACGTAGGGCAAAAAGCTCACGAACTCGTTGTAATGCCGCTCCTGAAAGCGCCCGCCCCCGCCGCCGTATTCGTCCACCACCTCGCGCCAGGGCGATGCGTCTTCGCCCATGGCCTGCAGCACCTGCCACGGCGGGGCGGTGTCGGGGCCGCGCTGGTCGGGGCGCATCAGGCGCACGGGCCAGAGCAATACCTGGCGCAGGTGGCGGACGGTGGGGGCGTCGTCGGTGCGTGTCATGGCAAGGCGCGGCTGTGGAGTTACCGGTCAGTGTAGGGCGATCCTGGCGCGGTGCGTCTGCTATTGATTACATAGCTGAACCCCTTTGATGGACGTGCGCTGGATGCCAAAAAGGCATTGAAGAGCAACGAAACCGTCACAGTGCCGTCACGGCGCCGTCACGCGCGGCTCCTAGATTCATCGGGTTCCCACCAACGACCCAAGAGGGCAATTCCATGAAACTGAAACTGTTGTGCGCGGCGCTGGCAGGCGCATCGGTGCTGGTCACGGCCTGCGGAGGCAGCGGCGGCCACAGCACGCCCGATACGCCCGCCATTTCCACCCCCAGCAAGAACGTGATCTTCTTCCTGGGCGACGGCATGGGCATCACCACGCTGACGGCTGCGCGCATCTACAGCGTGGGCGAAGACGGCGAGCTGACCATCGACCAGCTGCCCGAAACGGCCTTCGTCCACACCTACTCCAACGACGGCCAGGTGACGGACAGCGCGCCCTCGATGGCCGCCTACATGACCGGCGTGAAGATGAACAACGAGGTCATCTCCATGTCCGCCGACACCCAGGCCACCGACGCCGACGGCAAGCCCTACCACGTGAAGTACGACAGCACCTGCCCCACCACCAACGGCGCGCCCGTGGAGACGCTGCTGGAGCAGATGAAGGCCAAGGGCTACGGCACCGGCGTGGTGACGACCACGCGCGTGACGCACGCCACGCCCGCCGCCACCTATGCGCACGTGTGCCACCGCGACGCCGAAAACACCATCGCCGCCGCCCTGGTGCCCGGCGGCGCGGGCTACAACGCCAGGCTGGGCGACGGCGTGGACGTGGTCTTCGGCGGTGGCACGAGCTACTTCACGCCCACCTCCGCCGCAGGCGGCAAGCGCAACGACGGGCGCGACCTGATCGACGAGCTGAAGAAGGCCAGGTACAGCTTCGCCGCGAACAAGGCGGAGTTCGACAAGCTGCCCGCGGACGGCAGCACCAAGATCGCGGGCCTTTTCACCAAGGACCACATGGCCTACGACCTGGACCGCGACGCCAGCAAGGAGCCCAGCCTGGCCGAGATGACCGGCAAGGCCATCGACGCGCTGGCCGCGAAGAAGAAGGGCTTCTTCCTGATGGTGGAGGGCGGGCGCATCGACCACGCGCTGCACGCCACCAACGCCCGCCGCGCGCTGCAGGACACCGTGGCCTTCGACAACGCCATCCAGGCCGCGCTGGACAGGATGCAGGCCATAGACCCCGGCCTGAAGAACACGCTGGTCGTCGTCACCGCCGACCATGACCACACGCTGCAGATGAACGGCTACGCCAAGGTCACCGGCAAGACCGCGCCGGGCAACCCCGGCGTGCTGGGCCTGGTCAAGGACTACGTGAAGGGCCAGCCTTCCAAGGATGTGGATGGCAACCCCTACACCGTGCTGGGCTTCGGCAACGGCCCCGGCCACAAGGCCACGCGCGGCGCCATCAGCGATGCCGAGCTGGAAAGCGCCGACTACCTGCAGGAGTCCGTGGTGCCCATGCCCGCAGGCGGCGAGACGCACGGCGGCGGCGACGTGTTCCTGGGCGCGACCGGCCTGGGCGCGGACAACTTCAGCGGCGTGCTGACCAACAACGAAGTCTTCGGCCTCATCAAGAAGTCCATCGGCCTGTGAACCAAGGAACCCACACCATGAACACCACCCTCCGCAAGACCGCACTGGCCATGGCGCTGCTCGCATCGGGCGCGGCCCAGGCGCAGCAGGCCAAGAACGTCATTTTCTTCCTGGGCGACGGCATGGGCCCCGTCACCGTGACCGCCGCGCGCATCTACAAGGGCGAGAAGGAAATCGCCGCAGGCAACGCCAACAAGCTCGTCACCAGCGAGCGCGCCAGGCTCGCCATGCAGTCGCTGCCCTACGCCGCGCGCATCAAGACCTTCTCGCGCGACGCGCAGACCACCGACAGCGCCCCGTCGATGGCCGCGTACATGACCGGCGTGAAGATGAACAACGAGGTCATCTCCATGAGCGCCGAGACATCGGCCTACAAGAGCGACGGATCGCAGTACGTCAGCGGCGAGGACACCACCTGCCCCGCCACGGGCAACGGCACGCCCGCCGTCACGCTGCTGGAGCTGTCCAAGGCCAAAGGCCGCTCGGTGGGCGCGGTCTCGACCACGCGCGTGGGCCACGCCACGCCCGCCACCACCTACGCCCACGTCTGCAACCGCAACGCCTACAACACCATCGCCGAGCAGTCCGTGGACGCGGGCCTGAACGTGCTGATGGGCGGCGGCCAGCGCAACTACCTGCCCAAGCCGCTCAACCCGTCCAGCAAGCGCTCGGACACGCGCAACCTGGTGCAGGAGATGCAGGCCAAGGGCTACACCTACGTCAGCCGTGGCAGCGAACTGGCCGCGCTCGACACCAGCCGCACCGACAAGCTGCTGGGCCTGTTCGCGCAAAGCGAGATGGCCTACGAGCTGGACCGCGTGAACCAGAAGCTCGACCAGCCCAGCCTGAGCGACATGGCCACCAAGGCGCTCGATGTGCTCAGCCGCAACGACAAGGGCTTCTTCCTGATGGTCGAGGGCGGCCGCATCGACCACGCGCTGCACGGCACCAACGCCAAGCGCGCGCTGGAGGACACGCTGGCCTTGGACAAGGCCATCGAGAACGTGCGCGCCTACATGGAGAAGAAAGACCCGGGCCTCCAGAACACGCTGATCGTGGTGACGGCCGACCACGACCACTCCATCGCCTTCAACGGCTACACCAGGATCGGCTCGCCCATCCTGGGCAAGGCCATCAACTACCAGACCGGCACGCCCGCCCTGGCCGCCGACGGCAAGCCCTACACCACGCTGGTGTTCGGCAACGGCGGCCGCCCCACCACGGCAGCCGCCACCCAGGTCAACGACGAAGACGGCGGCAAGCCCTGGGTCGCCCCCGCCCGTGGCGCGGGCCGCGAAGACCTCACCCACGTGGACACCACGCAGGACAACTTTTTGCAGGAGGTGAACATCAACCTGGGCGCGCCCGGCTCCGAAACCCACGGCGGCGGCGACGTGATGCTGTTCGCGGGCGGCGCGGGCGCACGGCTGTTCAAGGGCACGATGGACAACACCAAGGTGTTCGGCAAGGTGAAGGAAGCCGCTGGATTGTGAACACCCCCCTGAGCCGCTTCGCGTCTGCCCGCGCCTGGGCAGCGCCCGCAGCGTGCGCAGCTCTCAGAATGAAATTTAAGTGAAATTGGCCGCTAGCGCTTATGCAGCAAGCGCTGGCAGCTATTGTTTTAGTAGTATTACCATGAAGCAATACTCCCCTCTCCTGCTGGCCGCCGCCCTGTGGCTGCCGCTGGCCGCGCCCGCGCAAGACACAGCGGGCAAAGTGCAGGCCGCCACCGCTGCCATGAAAGCCGCCCCGCCCGTGGACCTGCGCGTGACCTACCACACCCGCACCATTGGCCGCGACGGCGTGCTGCGCCAGACCACGCACACGAACCGCGTGTACCGCCGCCCCGGCATGGTGTGGACGGAGCGCGAACTGCCCGCCGCCCTGCTGCACCGCCAGGGCCACGGCCACAGCCATGAACATCCGCACGACCACGGCCACGCCCACGACGAGGCCCACGGCGCCCCCCTGCGCGTGAGCCGCAGCGACGACGGCCAGGAGAAGGTCGAGGTCGTCCTGAACGGCATGCGCCGCGTGATCGAGGTGGACCGCGCGCACCACGGCAACGTGGGCTACGGCGGGTCGTGGGACACGCAATACTGGCTGGTGCCGCCCGCCGCGCTGGCCCGCATGGAGCGCGTGGGCCCGCCCAAGGCCGGGGTGCAGCGCTATCGCAGCGTGAAGGACGAAGCCACCACCACCGTGGACTGGGACGTGGCGGGCCAGTACCCGCACAGGATAGCCCGCGCCGACGACCACGGCACCGAGTCCACGCAGGTCACCGTGACGCGCCTGCCCGCCCCGGCGGTGGCGCCGTGGAAGGCCAGCGAGTCGTTCGAGCGCGGCGATTATTCGGACCTGCTGGATTGACCTATTCCCTGCGGCCAGGCAGGTAATAACAATCACTCGCATCCATATAATCGCAGCGGCCAGCGCCCGGGGCATTCCGGGGCTGGCCGCTTTTTTTGCCCGTGCAACCACCGCAGGAGAGAACCCGCATGAGACAGCCCGCCCTTGCCCCCGCCGCCATCCTTGCCGTGGCCCTGCTGACCGCAGGCGCCCTCGCGCCGCAAGCCCTGGCCCAGACGCCCGGCGCGGCGGCCACGGCGGCAAGCCCCGCCACCGCCAATGCAGTGGCCGCGCACTACGGCGCGCTGGTGCATGCCAACTACGAAGACGCCCTGAACGCCGCCCGCGCCCTGCAGGCCGCCATCCAGGCGTTCACCGCCAAGCCGTCCGCCGAAGCCTTGTCCGAGGCGCGCAAGCAATGGCTGGCGGCGCGCGAGTTCTACGGCCAGACCGAGGCTTTCCGCTTCTACGGCGGCCCCATCGACGACGACAACGGCCCCGAAGGCCGCATCAACGCCTGGCCCATGGACGAGTCCTTCGTCGATGGCGTGCAGGGCAAGCCGGGCGCGGGCCTCATCAACAACCGCAAGTTCGCCATCACCAAGAAGTCCCTGTCGGGGCAGAACGAGCGCGGCGGCGAGGAGAACATCGCCACCGGCTGGCACGCCATCGAATTTTTGCTGTGGGGCCAGGACCTGTCCGAAACAGGGCCGGGCGACCGCAGCTTCGAGGACTTCGTGGACGGCAAGAAGCCCAACGCCGACCGCCGGCGCCAGTACCTGAACGTGGTGACGGAGCTGCTGATCGACGACCTGACCACGCTGGTCAAAGCCTGGGCGCCCGACGCCAAAAACAACTACCGCGCCAGGTTCGCCAAGGGCGGGCAGGAGTCGGTGCGCAAGATCTTCGTGGGCCTGGGCTCGCTCTCGCGCGGCGAACTGGCGGGCGAGCGGCTGGAAGTGGCGCTCAACAGCCAGGACCAGGAGGACGAGCACTCGTGCTTCTCCGACAACACGCACCGCGACGCCGTGACCAACGCGCGCGGCATCCAGAACGTGTGGCTGGGCGAGTACAAGCGGGCCGATGGCAGCGTGGTCAAGGGCCCGTCGCTGCGCGACCTGGTGGCCGCAAAAGACGCCGCCCTGGCCGACAAGACCACGCGGCAGATCGCCGCATCGGTGGCCGCCGCCGAAGCCATCCAGGCCCCGTTCGACCGCGAAATCATCGGCGGCAAGGACGCCCCGGGCCGCCAGCGCATCCAGAAGACCATCGACAGCCTGACCAGCCAAGCCAAGGACCTGGTGGCCGCTGCCAACGCCGTGGGCATCACCAAGCTGACGCTGGTGCAGCCCTGATGCCGGCCGCCATGCCAGCCACACGCAGCCTGCGGGCTGCGGCAGCCAGCATCGGCCTGCTCGCCCTGGGCACCCTGGCGGCAGCCCCCCAGCCCGACCCGCTGGGCGAGAAGGTAGGGGGCGAGACGACCGTGTTCGCCACCGGCCGCAACGCCTTCTCGTTCCCCGCCGCCAACCTGACGGACGCGGAACGCACGCGCTTTACCATCGGCAACTCGTTCTTCCGCCGCAACTGGGTGGAAGCGCCCGCGTCCACCCAGGCCCGCGACGGCCTGGGGCCGCACTTCATCGCGCGCTCGTGCGGCGGCTGCCACGTGCAGGACGGGCGCGGCGAGCCGCCTGCCATCTTCAACCGCCTGGGCGAAACGAAAGACCCGACGGTGGCGCTGCTGATGCGCCTGTCCATCCCCGGCACCGACGCACACGGCGGCCCAAAGCACGAGCCCGTGTACGGCGACCAGTTCAACAACGCGGCGGTTCAAGGCGTCAAGCCCGAGGGCCGCGTCACGCTGCGCTACGACACCGTCAAGGGCCGATTTGCCGACGGCACACCCTACGCGCTGCAAAAGCCCGTCTATGGCTTTGCCGACCTGGGCTACGGCCCCCTGCACCCCGACGTGATGTTCAGCCCGCGCATCGCGCCGCAGGTCATCGGCGTGGGCCTGCTCGAAGCCATCGCCGAGGCCGACATCCTGGAAAACGCCGCCGCCCAGGCCGCCGCGCCCGGCCCCATCAAGGGCGTGCCCAACCGCGTGTGGGACGCACCCTCGGGCCGCATGATGCTGGGCCGCTTCGGCTGGAAGGCCAACGTCGCCACCATCGCGCACCAGACGGGCGGCGCGTTCCAGGGCGACATCGGCATCACCTCGCGGCACTTCCCGCACGAGACCTGCACGCCCGCGCAGAAGGACTGCCTGGCCGCGCCGAGTGGCAAAAGCGGCGGCAAGAACGGCGCCGAGGGCCTGGAGATCGACGACAAGACCTTCAACGACGTGGTCTTCTACCAGGCCACGCTGGCCCCGCCCGCCCGCCGCAACGTCAAAGACCCGCAGGTGCTGCGCGGCCAGGCGCTGTTCAGCGCCGCGCAATGCGCCACCTGCCACCGCCCCAGCTACGTCACGCAGCAAGGCCCCTTCCCCGAGCTGACCAGCCCGGCCCTGAGCGGCCAGCGCATCCACCCCTACACCGACCTGCTGCTGCACGACATGGGCGAGCGCCTGGCCGATGGCCGCCCCGACTTCGGCGCCAATGGCCGCCAGTGGAAGACGCCGCCGCTGTGGGGCACGGGCCTGATCAAGGACGTGAACGGCCACACCCGCCTGCTGCACGACGGCCGCGCGCGCGGCGTGCTCGAAGCCATCCTGTGGCACGGCGGCGAGGCCGAGGACGCCAGGAACCAGGTGCTGAAAATGAAGAAGGCCGACCGGGACGCGCTGGTCAAATTCGTGGAGTCGCTATGAAGAACCCCGCAACCCTTGCAGCCGCCGCGCTGCTGACCCTTGCCAGCGCCGCCTCTGCACAAGACTGGCAGCGCAACGCCGTGCCCTACTACGACACCGTACACGCGCTGCAGGGCATCTACGGCCACTGGGCGCTGCCCCGCGCGCAGGACTTCGACCGCGCTGCCGCCGCCCTCGCCCCCGCCGTCGCCGCGCTGTGCCAGGCCAAGGACGGCAAGCCTGCGCTGGATGCGGCCCGCGCCGCGTGGCAAGCCACGGCCCGCGCCTGGGAGCAACTGGCGGCGGTATCGGTCGGCCCCGTCATCGCCCGCCGCAGCCAGCGCGCCATCGACTTCACGCCCACCCGCCCCGCCCTCATCGAGAAAGCCATCGCCGCCCAGCCCCAGGGCGCGAAAGCCTTCGAGCGCATCGGCACCCCCGCCAAGGGCCTGCCCGCGCTGGAATGGCTGCTGTGGACGCGCCCCGTGCAGCCCGCCCCCCCCGCCTGCGCCTACGCCCACGAGGTCGCCCAGGACGTGGCCCGCGAATCCGCCGCGCTGCAAAAAGCCTTTGCCGACGCCGCCGCCACCGACTGGGGCGCCGAGGACGAGCAGGAGCAGTCCACCCAGGCCATGGGCGAGTTCGTGAACCAATGGGTGGGCGGCATCGAGCGCCTGCGCTGGGCGCAGATGGAAAAGCCCCTGCGCGCAGCCCAAGGAACACACCCGCCCGACTACCCCCGCACCGCCAGCGGCAGCACCCTGGCCGCCTGGGCCGCCACCTGGGCCGGACTGCGCAGCGTGACGGTACTGCCCGCAGGCGCCGCCACGCCCGCGCCCGGCGAAGCCCTGGTGCCGCTGGAGACCTACCTGCGCGGCAAGGGCCTGAACCCGCTGGCCGACAAGCTGCGTCAGGCCGCCGACAAGGTGGACGCATCCATGGCCCGCGTGCAAAAAGCAGGCACCCGGGACAAGGCCGCCATCCAGCAAACCGCGCGCGACCTGGCGGCCCTGAAGTTCCTGGCCGAATCGGAAGTAGCGCCCGCGCTGCAGGTCAGCATAGGCTTTTCGGATGCCGACGGTGATTGACCGCCGCCAGGCCCTCATGGCCCTGGGCGCCTGCGTGCTGGCGCCGGGCGCGGCCAATGCCCGGGCGGGCGGCGGCATCGAGCTGGCCGCCGCGTGGGAACAGGCGGGCGGCTTCCACATCGGCCTGCTGTCGGCGCGTGATGGCGCGGGCCAGCCCGTGCAGGTGCGCGCGTCGCTCGACGTGCCCACGCGCGCCCACGGCCTGGCCGTGCTGCCCGACGGCTCCGTGCTCGCCACCGCACGCCGCCCCGGCGACTGGCTGCTGCGCTGGCGCCCTGGCCGCGCGCCGCAATGGCTGTGGCAGGACGGCGAGCGCAGCTTCAACGGCCACGTGCTCGCCAGCGCCGACGGCCAGCGCCTGTACACCACCGAGACCGACATCGAGACCGGCGCAAGCTGCATCGCTGTGCGCGACGCCCGCACGCTGGAGAAGACTGCCGAATGGCCCACGCACGGCATCGACGCACACGAGCTGGTGTGGGACGGCACAGCGTCGCTCATCGTCGCCAACGGCGGCGTGCCCACCGCGCCCGAGACGGGGCGCGTGAAGCGCAATCTGGACAGCATGGACTCATCCCTCGTCTGCCTCGACGCGCGCACCGGCGCGCTGCGCGGCCAGTGGCGCCTGCCAGACAAGCGCCTGAGCCTGCGCCACCTGGCCTGGAGCCCCGACGGCACCACGCTCGGCATCGCCCTGCAGGCCGAGCACGACGACCCGGCAGCCAAGCACGCCGCGCCCGTGCTGGCCCTGTTCGACGGCAGCGCGCTGCGGGCCATGCCAACGCCGGGGCAGATCGCCCAGGGCATCCAGGGCTACGGCGGCAGCATCGCCGCCACGCCCGCAGGCTGGGCCGTGAGCTGCCCGCGCGCGAACGGCATCGCCACCTATGCGCCGCACGGCGAATGGCGGGGCCTGGTACACCTGCCCGAGGTCTGCGCCCTGGCCGTGCAAAACGGCGCACTGTGGGCGGGCGGGCTGCAAGCCAGCCTGCAGGACGCCCAGGCCCGCGCGCCGCTCGCGCACCCGCACGGCAAGGGGCTGGGCGGGGCGCGGCTGGACAACCATTGGGTGCCGCGCCGCGCGGGTTGATTTAAGGCCCAATTGGCCTCTAGCGCTTATCCAGCAAGCGCAAGCAGCTATCTTCCTGATAGCAATAGCGGCAAGACTTGCACGCCGCCGCGTGCTGCTGGCCCTACTCCACCACCGTCAGCTTGGCCACCGACAGCGCCAGCCACTTGGTGCCGTGGCGCGGAAAGTTGACCTGCGCACGCGCGTCGTCGCCCGTGCCTTCGATCGCCAGCACCTTGCCCTCGCCGAACTTGGTGTGGAAGACCGCGAGGCCCACGCGCAGGCCGTGCGCAGGTTCGGCCTTCTGCACGGGCACGGGCGGGCTGGCGAAGGTTTCGGGTTTGTTATAGCCAAATGAGCCTCTAGCGCCCGCCCCGTAAGCGCTACCAGCTCCGAAACCAGGAGCAAAAGAGCCAAAACCAGGCTGCTTGGGCGTGATCCATTTGAGCGCCGCCTCGGGCAGTTCGTCGAAGAAGCGGCTCTTGATGTTGTAGCGCGTCTGGCCGTGCAGCAAGCGGGTCTGCGAATGGCTCAGGTACAGGCGCTTGCGGGCGCGGGTGATGGCGACGTACATCAGGCGGCGCTCTTCTTCCAGGCCGCCCTGGTCGCTGGCGGCGTTCTCGTGCGGGAACAGGCCCTCTTCCATGCCGCCGATGAACACGCAGTCGAACTCCAGGCCCTTGCTGGCGTGGACGGTCATCAGCTGCACGGCGTCCTGCCCGGCCTGGGCCTGGTTGTCGCCTGCCTCCAGCGCGGCGTGGGTGAGGAAGGCGGCCAGCGGCGACAGGGTTTCGCCGGTGTCGGCGTCCACGATGCCGGGCGCGGTGGCGGGCGCATGCGGGTCGAGGCCCTGGCTCACGGGGCTTTGCGTCAGCACAGCCGCGCCGTGCTCGTCCAGCGGCAGCGCCACGGCGTCCTTGCCGAAGCCTTCTTGCGTGACGAAGCTCTCGGCCGCGTTGACGAGTTCTTCCAGGTTTTCGATGCGGTCGGCACCTTCTTTTTCGGTGCGGTAGTGATCGACCAGGCCGGACGATTGCAGCATCTGCTCGATGATGCCGCGCAGGTTTAGCCCCTCGGTCTGTTCGCGCAGCACGTCGATCATGGCGACGAAGGCGCTCAGGTTGGCGCCCGCCTTGCCAGGCACGGTGCTGACGGCGTCGTGCAGCGAGCAGCCAGCGCCCCGCGCCGCGTCCTGCAGCACCTCGATGCTGCGCGCGCCGATGCCGCGCGGCGGGAAGTTGACCACGCGCAGAAAGCTGGTGTCGTCGTGCGGGTTCTCCAACAGGCGCAGGTAGGCCAGCGCGTGCTTGATTTCGGCGCGCTCGAAGAAGCGCAGGCCGCCATAGACGCGGTAGGGCACTGACGCATTGAAGAGCTGCGATTCGATGACGCGGCTTTGGGCGTTGCTGCGGTAGAGCACGGCGATCTCGCGGCGCTCGTAGCCGTCGTTCTTCACCAGTTGCTTGATCTCGTCCACCATCCACTGCGCTTCGGCGATGTCGGAGCTGGCCTCATAGACGCGCACGGGCTCGCCGGGGCCTTGGCTCGTGCGCAGGTTCTTGCCCAGGCGGCGGCTGTTGTGGCTGATGAGGGCGTTGGCGCTGTCCAGGATGTTGCTGTAGCTGCGGTAGTTCTGCTCCAGCTTGATCTGCTGCGTGACGCCGAATTCGCGCACGAAGTCCTGCATGTTGCCCACGCGCGCGCCGCGAAAGGCGTAGATGCTCTGGTCGTCGTCGCCCACGGCGATGACGCTGCCGCGCGCTTCATACCGGCCATCGACCTCGTTGCCCGCCAATGTTTTCAGCCACAGGTATTGCAGCCTGTTGGTGTCCTGGAACTCGTCCACCAGGATGTGGGCGAAGCGGCGCTGGTAGTGCGCGCGGATGGGGTCGTTGCCCTGCAGCAGCTCGTAAGAGCGCAGCATGAGTTCGCCGAAGTCCACCACGCCCTCGCGCTGGCATTGGTCTTCGTACAGCTGGTAGATCTCGACCTTGCGACGACTGTCGCTGTCGTGCGTGGGTACGTCGCCGGGGCGCATGCCCTCTTCCTTGCAGTGGGCGATGAAGTAGGCAAGCTGCTTGGGGGGAAAGCGCTCCTCGTCCACGTTGTGCTGCTTGCACAGGCGCTTGATGGCGGAGAGCTGGTCTTGCGTGTCCAGAATCTGGAACGCCTGCGGCAGCCCCGCCGCCTTGTGGTGCGCGCGCAGCAGGCGGTTGCACAGGCCGTGGAAGGTGCCGATCCACATGCCGCGCACGTTCACGGGCAGCATGGCCGTGAGGCGCGCCACCATCTCCTTGGCGGCCTTGTTGGTAAAGGTGACGGCCAGGATGCCGCCGGGCGTGGCATAGCCGTTTTGCAGCAGCCAGGCGATGCGCGTGGTGAGCACGCGGGTCTTGCCCGAGCCCGCACCCGCCAGGATGAGCGCGTGGCCTGCGGGCAGGGTGACGGCGGCCAGTTGTTCGGGGTTCAGGTTTTGCAGCAGGGGGGAAGCAGCGGCTTCAAGGAGGTCGGGTGACGGCATCGCGCGATTGTAGAAAGCCGCCCCGGCGGTGCCGGTAGAATCAATCACCGGGCCCAAGTTTTCTTGGCCCGGTTTTTTTGTGCCCGAACAGCGGCATACGCAAGAACCGGCGGCCAGGCCAAGCGCTCATCCCTACCCCTTCCGCATGGAGCTTGGAATCTCATGGAAATCTTCGACTACGACAACATCCTGCTGCTGCCGCGCAAGTGCCGCGTGGAAAGCCGCTCTGAATGCGACGCCAGCGTGACCCTGGGCGCGCGCAGCTTCCGCCTGCCGGTGGTGCCCGCCAACATGAAGACGGTGGTGGACGAAAAAATCTGCGCCTGGATGGCGAAGAACGGCTACTTCTACGTGATGCACCGCTTCGACCTGGACAACGTGCAGTTCACCCGGGACATGCACGCGCAGGGCTGCTACGCCTCCATCTCGCTGGGCGTGAAGCAGCCCGACTACGACACGGTGGACCAACTGGTGGCAGAGGGCATCGCGCCCGAATACATCACCATCGACATCGCCCACGGCCATGCCGACAGCGTGAAGAACATGATCGGCTACCTGAAGGACAAGCTGCCCAGCGCCTTCGTCATCGCGGGCAACGTCGCCACGCCCGAGGCGGTGATCGACCTGGAGAACTGGGGCGCGGACGCGACCAAGGTGGGCGTGGGGCCGGGCAAGGTGTGCATCACCAAGCTCAAGACGGGCTTTGGCACGGGCGGCTGGCAGTTGTCGGCGCTGAAATGGTGCGCACGCGTCGCCACCAAGCCCATCATTGCCGACGGCGGCATCCGCAGCCATGGCGACATCGCCAAGAGCATCCGCTTTGGCGCGAGCATGGTCATGATCGGCTCGCTGTTCGCGGGGCATGAGGAATCGCCCGGCCAGACCGTCGAGGTGGACGGCGCCCGCTTCAAGGAGTACTACGGCTCGGCCAGCGACTTCAACAAGGGCGAGTACAAGCACGTGGAAGGCAAGCGCATCCTGGAGCCCATCAAGGGCCAGCTGGCCAACACGCTGATCGAGATGGAGCAGGACGTGCAAAGCTCCATCAGCTACGCGGGCGGCAAGAAGCTCATGGACATCCGCAAGGTGAACTACGTGATCCTGGGCGGAGACAACGCAGGCGAGCACTTGCTCATGTAAGCCTCACAGGGCCCTGAGCAGGTTCAGGGCCATGTGGTGCAGCTCGTGCCCCTGCTTGGCAAAGGCATCGACGATGCTGAAATGGTGCAGCCCCGGCAGCACCTGGCTGCGCGGCACGCGGGCGCTGCCCCAGGCGTCCTGCATCAACTGGTTCTGGCGGATGAACTCGGGGCTTTCATCACTGCCCACGGCGCAGTACAGCATGCCGCGCTCCGGTGCAGGCAGCCGCGCCGGGCTGGCCTGCAGCACCTGCTGATCGGTCAGGCGCAGCGTCTCCTGGTAGAGCGGCGTGTACATCACCGGCTCCAGGTCGTGCAGGCCCGAGATGGACAGCGCGTTGCGCACCAGCCCGTCGGGCAGTTCCGCGCCGATCAGCGGCCACACGCTGGTCAGCAGCATGGCCGCCAGTTGCCCGCCCGCCGAATGCCCGGCCACGGTGATGCGCCGCCGGTCGCCGCCATGGTCGCCAATGTGCCGCCACACCCAGGCCAGCGCGTGCTCCATCTGCCGCACGATGTGCGGGACGGTGACAGGCGCATCGGGCGTGCCCGGGCACAGCGCGTAGTTGACCACCACCACGCAAAAGCCCGCCAGCGTGAAGGGCGGCGCGATGAACGAGTGGTCGGACTTGTCGAGCGAGCGCCAGTAGCCGCCGTGGATGAACACCAGCACCGGCACGCGGTCTTCGCGCGGCCGCACGGGCGGGAAGATGTCCAGCACCTCGCCCGGCCCGTCGCCATAGGCCAGGTCGATGGAGCAGGCCATGTTGGCGCGCACCTGGGCCGAATCGGCGGCCCAGCGCTGCAGGTAGTCCATGTGGTCGGGCACCAGGGCGCGGTTGTTGTACATGCGCTCCAGCCAGGCGGGGTCGTGCAGGGGCAGGCTCATGGAAACGTCTCCTTCCTTCTCGGGCTGCGGCATCATCTTGCCAATCGGGTCGCGCCGCAAGCTCTGCGACAGGATGGCCCAGGAAAGAAACACAGATGGATTCCATGAACGACGCCATGACCACCGCCACCCCGCCGCTTCGCATCGCCGTCCTGGGCATCGGCATGATGGGCCGCCCCATGGCCCGCCGCCTGCGCGAAGCAGGCCACGAGGTGCATGCCTGGAACCGCACCCGCGCCAAGGCCAAGGCCCTGGCGGAATTCGGCATCGCCATCCACGACACGCCCGCCGACGCCGTGCGCCACGCCGACGTGGCCGTGAGCCTGCTGGAGAACGGCCCAGTGGTCGGCCAGGTGCTGTTCGACGCGGGCGCCGCACAGGCCATGCAGCCGGGCGCGCTGTTCATCGACATGGCGTCCATCCAGCCCCGCGAGGCGCGCGACCACGCGGCGCGGCTGGGCGCGCTGGGCATCGCCCACCTGGACGCGCCCGTCTCCGGCGGCACCGTGGGCGCGGAAAACGGCACGCTGGCCATCATGGCGGGCGGGCAGGCCGAGGACTTTGCCCGCGCGCAGCCCGTATTCGCCGCCCTCGGGCGCGCCACGCACGTGGGGCCGCACGGCGCGGGGCAGTTGGCCAAGCTCGCCAACCAGATGATCGTGGGCATCACCATCGGCGCGGTGGCCGAGGCCCTGCTGCTGGCCGCCAAGGGCGGCGCGGACATGGCGAAGGTGCGCGAGGCCATTGGCGGCGGCTTTGCCGACAGCCGCATCCTGCAACTGCACGGTCAGCGCATGGTGGAGCGCGACTTCGCGCCCCGGGGCCGCATGGCGGTGCAGCTCAAGGACATGCGCAACGCCCTCGCCACGGCGGGCGAAATCGGCTTCGACGCGCCCATCACAGCGCTGTTCGAGAGCCTGTACGCCAGCGGCGTGGCGCATGGCCTGGGCGAGCTGGACCACAGCGGCCTGTTCGTCGAACTCGCCCGTCGCAACGCCATGCAATAATTTGGGGCGCCAGTTGCCAAGCGGCAAAAAACTGGTGCATAATGCGAGGCTCTGCGGCAACGCAGACTAGTTTGGGTTCTTAGCTCAGTTGGTAGAGCAGCGGACTCTTAATCCGTAGGTCGAGTGTTCGAGTCACTCAGGACCCACCAAACACCCGATAAGCCCCGGTATCCCGCAGATACCGGGGCTTTTTCTCTTTCCTGCCTGACGACATGAACCCCAACGCCCACACGCTCTGGCGCGCTCCCCAATGGGCGCTGGCCGTTTTGCTTGCCGTGCTGGGCATGCTGGGGCCGTTCTCCATCGACACCTACATTCCGGCCTTCACCGGCATCGCCCAGGCGCTGGATGCGACGCCGCTGCAGATGCAGCAGACGCTGTCGGCCTATCTGTTCGGCTTTGCGTTCATGAACCTGTTTCACGGCGCGCTGGCCGACAGCTTCGGGCGGCGGCCCGTGGTGCTGTGGGGCATTGCGATGTTTGCGCTGGCCTCGGCGGGCTGCGCGCTGTCGCAGAGCATCGGCCAGTTCATCCTGTTCCGGGCGCTGCAGGGGTTTTCGACCGGCGCGGGCATCGTGGTGTCGCGGGCGGTCATCCGCGACATGTTTCCGCCTGCCCGCGCGCAGCAGGTGATGAGCCAGGTGACGATCTACTTCGGCGTCGCCCCGGCCATCGCGCCCATCGTGGGCGGCTGGCTGTACGAGTACGCGGGCTGGCACAGCATCTTCTGGGTTCTGACGGCGGTCGGCGTGGTGCTGTGGGTGGCCAATTTCAAGCTGCTGCCCGAGACGCTGCACGCCGACCTGCGCCAGCCCTTCAACGTGCCGCACCTGATGCGCGGCTACTGGCAGTTGGGCTCCAGCCCGCGCTTCGTGCTGCTGGCGCTGGCTAGCGGCGTTCCGTTCAACGGCATGTTTTTGTACGTGCTGTCGGCGCCCACGTTCCTGGGCGAGCACCTGGGGCTGGCGCCCACGCAGTTCTTCTGGCTCTTCGTGCTCACCATCGCCGGCATCATGGGCGGCGCGTGGCTCAGTGGCCGCCTGGCGGGCCGCATTCCGCCCAAGCGGCAGATACGCCACGGCTTCGTCATCATGTCCGCCATGGTGGTGCTCAACCTCGCGGCCAACCTGCTGTTCACGGCGCACGCGGCCTGGGCGCTGCTGCCGCTGGCTGTGTTCGCCTTCGGCTGGGCGCTGATGGTGCCCGTGGTCACGCTGCTGGTGCTGGACCTGCACCCCGAGCGGCGCGGCATGGCCTCGTCCATGCAGGCTTTCGTGGGCTCCACGGCCAACGGGCTGGTGGCGGGGGTCATCGCGCCGCTGGTCATGCATTCCACCGTGCTGCTGGCGCTGGCGTCGCTGCTGATGACGGCCGTGGGCATGGTGGCCTGGGTGTACCTGCACCACCGCTGGCCCGAGATCGGGCGCTGAGCTGCGGTCGCGCCCTCAGTCCGGGTGCTGCCGCCGGTTCAGACCCCTGTCCTGGTAGTAGCGCACCTTCTCGGCGTACATGAGCTGGTCGGCGCGGTGGATGGTCGCATCCACCATGTCGCCCGAGCTGCATGAGCCAACGCCCATCGCCAAGGTGATCGGCTGGCCCGGGTAGAACTGGTTGTTCAGGTCCAGCATGGACAGGATGCGCTCCTGCAGCGCCAGCGCGCTGCGCTCGTCCATGCCGGGAAGCAGCACGGCGAACTCGTCGCCGCCGATGCGGGCGGCACAGGCGGGCGCGTCCACGGCCTTCGCCAGCACTTCGCCCAGGCGCCGCAGCATCGAGTCGCCCGCCGCGTGGCCATGCTCGTCGTTCACGGCCTTGAGGCCGTTCATGTCGATCACGATGACCGACAGCGGCCACGGCCCCTTGCGCTTGATGCGGTTGAGTTCCTCGACGTAGAAGGCGCGGTTGCGCAGCTGGGTCAGCACGTCGTGCTTGCCCAGGTATTCGAGGTAGGCCTCGGCCTTCTTGCGCGCCGTGATGTCCACCAGCGACAGCAGCACCAGTCCCCAGTCGGCCAGGTGGTCTGCCAGCACCGCGAACTGCATGTGGATGTGTACCGTGTCGCCCGTCAGCGAATAGTTGACCACCTCGCGCTGCTGGACGGTCTTGCCGTCCCACAGGTCGATCAGTTGCTCGGCGAAGGACTCGTGCATCTCGCCCCGGAACACGCGACCGATGTTGTTCAGCAGCGTTGCCTTGCTGTCCGCGCCGAACATGCGCAGCGTCTGCTGGTTCACGTCGATGACGCGGATCTCCTGCATGCAGCGCGTGACGAACTCCGGGTGTACGGCCAGGAAGGTCTTGAAGTCCTCGATGCCCTGGGCGCGCAGGCCGTCCAGCAGGCTCTTGACGGCGCTGAAGTCCTCGACCCACAGGGACACGGGCGAGTGCTCGAACAGGCCCCGGGCGTATTGCTCGCTGCGCTGCAACTGGCGGGCGGCGCGCACCTGGGCCGTGATGTCTTCCAGCGACAGCAGCACGCGGCTCCAGTCGCCCTCGTGCCCGGGCAGGATGCGCGCGCGGATCTGCACGTCCAGGCGGCGCCCGTCCAGCGCGTAGTTGACCGTCTGGTTGGAGAACTCCAGCTGGCCCGACCAGAGCTGCCACAGCTCATGGGCCGACGTGCTGTGCATGTCGTCGCGGAACACCTTGTCCAGGTTGCTCTCCAGCGCCTGCTGGCTTTCAGCGGCGAACAGGTCGAGCGTGCGGCGGTTGACCTTGAGCACCTTGAGCGCCGCGCTGCACTGGCGCAGCCGGTCGGGGTCTTGCGCCAGGTGGGCGCGGATGTCCGTCACGCCGTCGGCACGCCAGCGGTCGAACAACTGCTTGAGCGCGCTGAAGTCTTCGAGCCAAAGCGAAACGGGCGCCAGGTCGAACATGTGCTCGAACTCAGCGCCCGTGGGCAGAGAAGAAGACGGTGACAATGACACGGCAGATTCCCCCATCGCTTCTGAAATGATAGCTGCCAGCGCTTGTCCAGCAAGCGCTAGCGGCCTAAAAGGCTTATATCATCGCACAGTGCGCTTGCGGGCGTCGTGGGGCGTGAAGTGCTTGCCGCCGCCTGCGGGCTTGGCAAAGCCCGGCTTGCGCGGGGCGAAGTCGCCGCGCGGCGCGTCGCCAAAGCGGGGCGCGTCGCCAAAGCCGGGCTTGCGGCCATAGCCGTCGCCGTCACGGCGGGGCGCAGCGCCACGGCTGTCACGGCCCGCGAAGCCGCCGCCGAAGCCGCCACGCCCCGTGCCAGGGCGGCGGTCGCGCGAGGGGCCTTCGCGGTCGCCACGGCCTGCAAAGCCGCCACGGGGCGCCTGCGGCGGGCGCTGCACGGGTTCCATGCCGGGGATGACCTCGGCCTTGAACTGCTGGCGGCTGTAGCCCTCGATGTCGAAGATCTTGCGGCGGTCGCGGAACTCGGCAAACGTGACGGCCAGGCCGTCGCGCCCGGCGCGGCCCGTGCGACCGATGCGGTGCGTGTAGTCCTCGGCCTTCATGGGCAGGCCGAAGTTGAACACGTGGGTGATGGTGGGCACGTCGATGCCGCGCGCGGCCACGTCGGTGGCGACGAGGATCTGCACCTGGCCGTTGCGCAGCGCCATCAGGCGGCGGTTGCGCAGGCCCTGGCTCAGCGCGCCGTGCAGGGCGACGGCGCTGAAGCCGTCCTGCTGCAGGTCGTTGGCGAGGCCGTCGCATTCCACCTGGGTGCTGGCGAAGACGATGGCCTGGTTGATGCCGGTGTCGCGCAGCCAGTGGTCGAGCAGCTTGCGCTTGTGCTGGGCGTTGTCGGCCCAGTGCAGGATCTGCTTGATGTTGGCGTGCTTTTCTTGCGGCGAGTCGATCGTCACCTTCTGCACCGATGCGCCGCCGTCGTGCATCACGCGCATGGCGAGTTGCTGGATGCGCGGCGCGAAGGTGGCGCTGAACATCATGGTCTGCTTGCGCTGGGCGGTGAGCTGGTTGATCTCGGCCAGGTCGTCGGAGAAGCCCAGGTCGAGCATGCGGTCGGCCTCGTCCACCACCAGGAACTGCACCTTGTCGAGCTTGATCTGCATGGAACGCTGCAGGTCCAGCAGGCGGCCCGGCGTGGCAACCACCAGGTTGGCGTTTTGCAGCTTGGCGATCTGCAACTGGTAGGGCATGCCGCCCACCACGTTGGCGATGCGCAGGCCACGGCAGTGCTTGACGAGGTCGATGGCATCGTGCGCCACCTGCTGCGCCAGTTCGCGCGTGGGGCACAGGATCAGCGCGCCGGGCACTGCGGCCTTGAAGTTGCGCGCGTTGGTGGGGTCCTTGCGCTTGGGGCGCTTGGGCGCTGCCTCGCCGCGTGCAGCGGCTTCTGCGGCGGCGCGCTCGAAGGCGGCGCGTTCTTCGGCTTCTGCCGCTGCCTGCTGCTGGATCAGCGTGTGCAGCACGGGCAGCAGGAAGGCGGCGGTCTTGCCGCTGCCGGTCTGGCTGGAGACCATGAGGTCGATGAACTTGCCAGCATCGCTACCGCTAACCATGGCGAGCGGAATGGCCTTGCGCTGCACGGCGGTGGGCTGGGTATAGCCCAGGTCGGCCACGGCCTGCACCAGGGGGGCTGCCAGGCCCAGTTCGATGAAGCCATTCGGCTCGGGCGTGGCGGCTTCGGCAACGGAAGCGTCCACGGCGGGGACAAAAGAAGTTTCGGCAGGCGCGAAGTCGCCCTGCACCAGTGCGGTGTCGGTCATGAATTTTTTTCTCTCGCGGAGACGATCGCGGGCGCTGCCTGCGATGGGCTTCCGTTCATGGTTAAAAAACATCAACCATCAAACGAAACCTGCGGGGGCGCTGAGTAAGGCCGGTGCGGGTGGGCGTTGTTCGCCAGCTTGGGGGGCTGGCAGCCCGGTGTGTGAGGGGAGATGCACAAATTGCGCGGCGGTGTTTCCACGCAAGCCCGCAATTATGGCACGCTACGGGTTTTCCCGCAAATTACACGTTCAGCAGGTGCGTGCGGTAGTGCGCCAGTTCGTCGATGGATTCGTGTACGTCCGCCAGCGCCGTGTGCTTTTGCGCCTTCTTGAAGCTGGTGTACGCCTCGGGCTTCCAGCGCTTGGCCAGTTCCTTCAGCGTGCTCACATCGACATTGCGGTAGTGGAAGAACGCCTCCAGCTTGGGCATGTAGCGCACAAGAAAGCGCCTGTCCTGCCCGATGCTGTTGCCGCACATGGGCGCGACGCCCTTGGGTACGTATTGCTTCAAGAAGTCGATGAGGGCCTGCTCGGCCTCGGCCTCGGTCACCGTCGATGCCTTCACCTTGTCGATGAGGCCGCTGCGCCCGTGCGTACCCTTGTTCCAGGCGTCCATGCCGTTGAGCAGGGCGTCGGACTGGTGGATCACGAACACCGGGCCTTCCACGCGCACCGCCAGGTCGGGGCTGGTGACGACCACGGCGATCTCCAGCAGGCGGTCGGTGTCGGGCTCCAGGCCGGTCATTTCACAGTCGAGCCAGACGAAGTTCTGGTCGGATTTGGCAAGGGTGGGAGTGTTATCAGACATGGGGGGATTTTCGCCGATGGCCTAAACTCGTCGGCCCATGCTCTCCGCTTCCCTACTTCTTACCTACGCCTTTGCTGCGGCGCTGGTCGCGGGCCTGATGCTGCGCCTGTGGCTCGCTTCGCGCCAAATCCGCCACGTGGCACGCCACCGCAGCGCGGTGCCCGCGCCGTTCGCTGACCGCATCCCCCTGGCGGCGCACAAGAAGGCCGCCGACTACACCATCGCCAAGGCCCGCCTGGGCCTCATCGACACGGCCCTGGGTGCCGCCGTGTTGCTGGGCTGGACGCTGCTGGGCGGGCTGGACGCGCTCAACCAGGCGCTATTGGACTGGCTGGGCGGCGGCATGGTGCAGCAATTGGCGCTGCTGGCGGCCTTTGTGGCGATTGGCGGGCTGATCGACCTGCCCCTGTCGCTGTACCAAACCTTCGTGCTCGAAGAACGCTTCGGCTTCAACAAGATGACCTGGCGGCTGTGGCTGGCCGATGCCGTCAAGGGCCTGCTGCTGGCTGCGGCCATCGGCCTGCCCGTCGCCGCGCTCATCCTGTGGCTGATGGGTGCCACCGGCCCGCTGTGGTGGCTGTGGGCCTGGGGGTTCTGGATGGGCTTCAACCTGCTGCTGATGGTGATCTACCCCAGCTTCATCGCGCCGCTGTTCAACAAGTTCCAGCCGCTCGAAGACGAATCGCTCAAGGCCCGCGTCACCGCGCTGATGCAGCGCTGCGGCTTTTCGGCCAAGGGCCTGTTCGTGATGGACGGCAGCCGCCGCAGCGCGCATGCCAATGCCTACTTCACGGGCTTCGGCGCGGCCAAGCGCGTGGTGTTCTACGACACGCTGCTGCGCCAGCTCGCGCCCGGCGAGGTCGAGGCCGTGCTGGCCCACGAGTTGGGCCACTTCAAGCACCGCCACATCGTGCAGCGCGTGGTGATGATGTTCGCCTTCTCGCTCGCGGGCTTCGCGCTGCTGGGCTGGCTGTCCACACAGGGCTGGTTCTACACGGGCCTGGGCGTCATCCCCAACCTGTCGCTCGAAGGCTCCGCGCCCAACGACGCACTGGCGCTGCTGCTGTTCATGCTGGCCGTGCCCGTGTGTACGTTCTTCATCTCGCCGCTGTTCTCGCAGCTCTCGCGCCGCCACGAGTTCCAGGCCGACGCCTACGCCGTGGCCCAGGCCAGCGGGGCCGACCTGTCGTCCGCGCTGCTCAAGCTGTACGAGGACAATGCGTCCACCCTCACGCCCGACCCCGTGTACGTGAAGTTCTACTACTCGCACCCGCCCGCCACCGAGCGGCTGGCCCGCATGCAACCCACCGCACCATGACAACCACCATGCTCAAGAAAAAAGACTGGTCAGCGCTTACCCGGCGGGCGCTGACAGCTACTGAAATCGTAGCAAACCTGGCCAAGCTGGATGGCTGGAGCCTGAGCGGCGACGGTGCCAACGTGGCCATCGAGAAGACCTACCGCTTCGCCAACTACTACGAAACCATCTCCTTCGTGAACGCGCTGGCCTTCATCGCCAACGCGCAGGACCACCACCCCGACCTGTCCGTCCACTACAACCGCTGCGTCGTGCGCCTGAACACGCACGACGTAAACGGCATCTCCGCCACCGACTTCGAGTGCGCGGCGCAGTTCGACGCATTGGTGGCCTGATGGAAGGCTTGGTGGTCGCCAGCCACGGCCGCCACTGCGTGGTGGAGACGCCCGATGGCGAGCGCCGCATCTGCCACCCGCGCGGCAAGAAAAGCCAGGCCGTCGTGGGCGACCGCGTGCTGTGGCAACCCACGCAGGACGAGGGCACGATCGAGAAGGTGCTGCCGCGCCGCAACCTGTTCTACCGCCAGGACGACATCCGCACCAAGTCCTTCGCCGCCAACATCGACCAGGTGCTCATCCTCATCGCCGCCGAGCCGGTGTTCTCCGAAAGCCAGCTCGCCCGGGCCCTCATCGCCGCCGAGGCCGAGGGCATCACGCCGCTGATCGGACTCAACAAAAGCGACCTCACCGAACCCTTCGCCCGCGCCTGGCAGCGCCTGCTGCCCTACCGCCACATGGCGGGCAGCAGCGGGCCAGACAGCCGCCATTACGGCGTGCTGCCGCTGTCGCTGGCCGAATCGGGCGAGGTGGACCGCACCGCGCTGCTGCAGCACCTGCACGGCAAGGCCACGCTGGTGCTCGGCCCCTCGGGCGCGGGCAAGAGCACGCTCATCAACCTGCTGGTGCCCGGTGCCACGGCGCAGACGGGCGAAATCTCGCAGGCCCTGAACTCCGGCAAGCACACCACCACCAGCACCGCGTGGTACTGGGTGGACGCGGCGCGCACCACCGCGCTCATCGACTCGCCGGGCTTCCAGGAATTCGGCCTGCGCCACCTCGCGCCCGCCGACCTGGCGCGCTGCATGCCCGACATCGGCGCGCACGCGGGGGAATGCAAGTTCTACAACTGCACACACCTGCACGAGCCGGGGTGTGCGGTTCAATTACAAGTGGAATCAGCCTCCAGCCCAGGAACGATCAGCGCCAGCCGCTACCGTGTCTATAGCGAATTGTTTGCGGAACTGAGTGAAGCACCGCGCTATTGAACAATTCACTTCAAGGAGCGTCATTGGATGAACCCGCGCATTACCGTCATCACCCTCGGCGTGGACGACCTTGAAGCCGCATTGCGCTTCTACCGGAATGGACTGGGCTTTTCCACCGAGGGCATCGTGGGCCAGGAGTTCACGCATGGGGCTGTCGTGTTCATTGACCTGCAACCCGGCTTGCGCCTGGCGCTGTGGCCGCGCAAGAGCATCGCGCATGACACGGGGCTGCCCGCAGGTATCGGCAACCCCACCGAAATGACCCTGGGCCACAACGTAGCGTCGAAAGCCGAGGTGGACGCCGCCATGGCGCTGGCCCGCTCAGCGGGCGCCACCATCGTCAAGCCAGCGCACGACACGTTCTGGGGCGGCTACGCGGGCTATTTCCAAGACCCGGACGGGCATCTCTGGGAGGTTGCCTGGAATCCGCATTGGGCTGCGAACTCCTGATTTGATAGCTGCTGGCGCTTGCTGGATAAGCGCCTAAGGCCGATTTGGCTTGAAGAAGATTAGAGCATTTTTGATTTATGTGCTGACATACCCAGCCGATGCGAAGTAGTTCGCGCACTCCTGGGGCGAGAACTGCTCGAGCAACTGGCCGATGTGCTCCCAAAGCGCATCGACGGTGCGCTTGCCCGCTTTGCGTAGCAGCGCCTTGAGCTTGGCAAACATCTTCTCGATCGGATTGAGATCGGGCGAGTACGGCGGCAGATACACGATGCTGGCGCCCCTGGCAGCAATGGCCTGGGCAACGCCAGTGACCTTGTGGCTGGCCAGGTTGTCGGCAATGACGATGTCTCCAGGGCTGAGCGTGGGGCACAGGAATTGGCGTACCCAGGCCAGGAACATCTGGCCGTCCATGGGGCCATCAATGACCAAGGGGGCTGTCACGCCGTCATGGCGCAAGCCAGCAACGAAGGTGGTGGTTTTCCAATGTCCATGCGGCACTGCCGCCACACAGCGCTGGCCGCGCCGAGCGCGACCATAGCGGCGTGTCATGTTCGTGCTGGTTGCCGTCTCATCCAGGAAGACCAGCCTTTGCGGCTGCAGGCTGGCCTGCGTGGCTCGCCACTGCTGGCGCGCCTGCTGCACGTCGGGCCGATCTTGCTCGCTGGCGTGCAGCGTTTTTTTTAAAGCTCAACCCCCACTTGTCCAACTGGTGCCACAGCGCCGCCGCCTTGATCTCGATCCCTTGCCCAGCCAGCCGCTCGCACAGTTGCGCCAGCGTCAAATCCGGCTCCAGCATCAACCACTTCATCAGCGTCGCTTGCATATCGGCAACCCTTGAGCGACGGTAGCCCCCGACCTGATGGCTGGTGCGCTCGCCTGTGGTTTGCAGCCGCTTGCGCACTTGGTACACCCACATGCGGCTGACTTCATACCTGCGCGCTATCTCTGTCGGACGATCTCCACGCTCGATCGCCCGTAATACCCGCTCTCGCAAATCTGGGGAATACGCCTGCATTTGTGGGCCTCCTGCTCGGAGGGGGCATCATACAGATCGTAAATAATTAAATCAAAAATGCCCTAGTGCATCATTTGAATGCAAAAATTAATCTTCATTGATTTCTACCCCAGATAACATGGAGTGCCAAGCCATTGAGATACCCCAAGATAGTCTTACCTTCTTAACTACGGATTCCACGGATGCCCTTGTTTTTGATGATTTGTATAGCCCTAGATCGGTATCTAGCCATGACGAGTCGTTCAGTTGATCAAATGCTGGATTTCAGTGAACGTCTATCAGACTGAGGACTTTATTCCTGCATTCAATCTGTGGCTATATACAGAGACTCCCTTTATGTTGTATAACAGATGCGTCCTACCCTTCACCGGCGATGATGGCCTCACTTCCCCAATACCAGTTGATCGCCGGAGTCCTTCGTCGCTCCATCCAGGCGGGAACCTTGCCGCAAGGGAGCAAGCTACCCTCGGTCCGCGCATTAGGGACGACGCACGGGGTCAGTGTGTTGACCGCCCTTCAGGCGTTGCGCTTGCTGGAGCAGGAACGCTGGGTAGAGGCACGGCCACGGTCTGGCTTCTTCGTCACGCGGCGGGCAGATGCTTGTTGGGTCGAGCCTGCGGCCATGGAGGTGGCCGCTCTTGATGAACAGGCGGCAACGCACCTCTCCATTGTGGGCACCCCGTGTCGGGTGCGGCTTGATCTGGCGAATGGTGAATCGGCACTCTATCCCATCGAAAAGCTCGGCATTCTGATGCGTCAGCTTGTCTATCGAGACCCGGATTTACTAGGGAACCACATTCGCGGCACAGGGTATCCCGCGCTCAAGCAGCAAATTATCCGGCGTGCCGTTGAATACGATTGCACGATGCATCCCGATGAATTACTAATTACCAATGGATGTGTCGAGTCAATCGCCTTGGCTCTCAGAGCAGTCACTCGACCTGGTGATGGCGTGGCAGTGGATTCGCCCACTTATTTTGTCATTTTGCAGATGCTACACAGTCTGGGATTGCGGGCGGTGGAGATACCGCAACTCAACGGCGGAATCAATCTTGAAATGCTTGAGAGATGTCTGAAAAACAGGCAAATATCTGCTGTCATAAGTCTCGCCAACATGTGCAATCCCACAGGTATCACACTTTCTGCGGATGATAAGAAGAAGCTGGTGCGCTTGGTAGAGAATAGCGAGGCGGTGTTGATTGAGGATGATATTTACGGCGATACCTATTTCACTGGTTCACGACCAACACCTCTGCGGGCGTTCAGTGACAAGGTCATTCTGTGCAGCAGTTTTTCAAAAACTTTGGCACCAGGGATTCGAGTGGGGTGGGTTGCCAGCGGGCGTTGGTCTTCGACCATTGCGTCGATGAAATACACGTCCACTATGGGCACGTCGATTTGCCCCCAGGCTGCCATTGCCGAATTCATGCGGACAGGCGGGTACGACGCCCACTTGCGCCGCCTGCGACGCACGCTACAGCATCAAGTCCGCAGCATGCGCAATGCGATTGTTCGGTATTTCCCGGAAGGGACGCACGTTTCCGACCCATCGGGCGGATATGTGTTGTGGGTGGAATTGCCACCCGGAATGCGCAGCACGCGCCAGCTTTTCGAGGATGCCCGCCGTGAAGGGATTGGCATTGCGCCAGGGCATTTGTTTGCAACCGATGACCGGTTTAATCATTGCTTTCGGTTGAATGCTGGATTTGGTTGGAACGACGAGGTTGAGAGTGCCATAGCGCGGCTGGCGGAGCTCTCAGCGCCCGTTCGCGGTTGAGCCGCCCCGGCAAAGCCATGGTCGATGCCATGCTGGATGCGTTCTGCCTGCATGCCCGGCCCGTGCATCTGCACTACCTGTGGCGCCCGCAGACCCGCGACGCGTGCGACGAGATAGTGCTGGAGACCGCGCTCGATGGCCAGGCCGATGTACTGGTCGCCCTGAACATCGCGGACTTTCACACTGCGGCACAACGCTTTCGCCTGCGCCTGCTGGCGCCCGGCGACTTTTATCGGCAACACCTGCTCCCGCAGAGCCTGGAGGATTGACATGGCCAACTACGCACTGCGCGTTCCCGAATCGCTGTTTGAATACGCCCGCCACGTGGCGGAAGAAGAAAAGGTGTCGATGAACCAGTTCTTCGTCACCGCCATCGCGGAAAAGGTCTCGGCGCTCAAGACCGAAAGCTATTTCCGCGAACGCATGGCGCGCGGCGGCGATGCGGCTTTCGACGCCTGGCTCGACGCCAGCCCGGCCACGCAGCCCGACGCGGGCGACGAACTCTAGGGATGCCCGGAATGTATCATCTTGATACACTTTGACGACATTCCCCCAAAGTTCCGCCCATGCCCACCCCTTTCCGCCGTCTTGTCCTGTGCCTTCTGCTGTGCATGGCTCCCGTCAGCGGCACTTTCTCCTCCACGCTGGACGACCTGATGAACATGACGGAGAAGCTCGACAGGATGGACAAGGCCGACTTCGACAATCTGGTCGGCAGGGCCAATATCTGCATCCGGGGCCGCGACTTCGACTGCGCCGAAGACCGGCTGAACAAGGCCGCCAAGCTGGTCAACGGCAACCGCGACAAGCAGGCGCTGGCCAGCGCGCACCGCCGCCTCGACAACGAGCGCGAAGCCGCCCGGCGCGAGGAAGCAGAGCGCGTCGCGCAAGCCGAACGCCAGCGTCGCGACGAGGAACAGCAGGCACGAGAGAGTGAATGCAATGCGCGCTGCGCGCACAGCGGCCAGCGCATGCAGTGCATCTGGGGGAACATCAACCCCTGGAACTGCAACCGCAGCGACGATGACGACACCCCCTCGTTCAACGCGGGCCTGGCCGTGCTGCAAGGCATCAACAACAGCCTGTCGGGCTACCGCCAGCTCCAGCAGATCCACAACCAGAGCATGGCCAACATCCAGGCCCAACAGGCGCAGCGCATTGCCCTGGAGCAGGCGCAGCGCGAGCGGGAGCGCGCGCGCCAGCGGGAAGAGAACGAACGCACCCGCGAGGCACAGGCCGAGCGGGCACGCGCCCAGCAGGCCCAGGCGCAGCGGGAGCGCCAGGAACAAATGCAGCGCGAACGGGAACGCGAGCGCCAGCAGGAAGAAAACGAACGTGCCCGTGAGCGCGATCGCGCCGTTCAACTGGCGCAGGCCGAACAGCGCGCGACCTCCAGCACCGCAACACGCACCATCGTCGTGGAAGGCAAGACCGAGGCTTGCTACAGCCGCGATATCGCGCTGAACCTTGCCTACACCAGGGCCCAGAACGCGGGCAACAAGAAATGCAACGAACTCGGGCCGCAATGGCGCTGGCAAGGCATCGAGTTCAAGGGTTACGAGCAGTGCAAGCAGTGCGGAACGTCCAACGAATACCGCTGCGCCGTCACGCAGGCCGTGCACGTCTGCATTGCACGGCGCTGACCAACAACTCCCTTTTCCCCATTCCATGATCCATCGCCCCTTCCCAGGCCTCGCCCTGCTGCTGGCCGCCGTGCTGGCTGCGCCAACCCATGCCCAACCCGCCGGCAAGGCCGCGCTGCGCTTTCGCTGCGATGGCGACAACGTGGGCGCGGCGGTACACATCAACGGCCAGTTCAAGGGCGAATGCCCGTTCGACGTGGGCGTAGCCGAGGGCACGCTGAAGATCCGCGCCGTCAAGCCGGAAGGGCCGGAGCACGAGCGCGTGTTCGAGCAGGAAGTGCGCGTTGGCGCGGACACGGTGAAGAACGTCGAGGTGCAGCTGGGCCCGCAACGGCTCACGGCCGAAGGCCAGCGCCTGCGCGACGAGCGCGCCGCCGCCGCGCGCCGCGCAGAAGAAGCACGGCAGGCCGAGGTGCGCCGCCAGGAAGCCGAGCGCGCTGCCCAGGCCGCCGAGGCCGAGCGCCAGCGCCTGGCTCAGTTGGAGCGCCAGCGCGCCGCCGCCGAGGGCGGCGATGCCGAGGCCATGGCGACGCTGGCCCTGCGCTATGAGAAAGGCCGCGACGGCGCGCCGCGCGACCGCGTGCAGGCGTTCGCCTGGTACAAAAAGGCGGCAGAGGCGGGCAGCGTGGCGGGCATGGGCGGGCTGGGGGCGATGTATTTCAATGGCTGGGGCGTTGCCCATGACTACATCCAAGCAGAGCATTGGTGGCGCAAGGCCGCACAGACGGGCGACGGGCGGGCGATGAATGGGCTGGCCCAGCTGTACTACTGGGGCTATGGCGGGTTGCCGGAGGACCCAGCCGAGGGCCTGCGCTGGCTCACGGCCGCATCCGATACGGGGTACACCCTGGCCCAAATCAATCTGGGCAATCGGCTGCTCCAGGGCACGGGCGCCACAAAGGACCCAGCCAGGGGCATGGCCCTGCTGGAGCAGGCAGCCCACCAGGGCGAACCGGATGCGTTTTCGATCATTGGCTACGCCTACGAAACGGGCGCTGGCGTTGCGCAGAGCGACGCGCAGGCCCTGCGCTGGTACAGCCAGGGGGCGGAGCAAGGGTGTGCCACTTGCATCAACAACCTAGGAGCTTTCTACGGCGCGGGACGTGGCGGCTTGGGCCGCGACCAGGCCGAAGCCGTGAAGCTGTACCGGCGCGCGGCCGACATGGGCAGCGGGATAGCGATGCGGAACATGGGGCTCGTGAGCCTTTCCGGCGACGGCGTCCCCCTGGACCGCATCGCCGCGCTGCGCTGGTTCCGCAAGGCTGCCGAAGAAGGATTCCAGCAGGCGGCAGCCCTCGTGTACCAGTTGGAAGTGGAAGAGGGCGTGCAGCCCGATGGCGGGCCGCAAGGCCTGTTTTGCTACGCCATGGTCAGCAACACCGCTGGCCGCCAGGGAGCCGTCATGTCACCCGTATGGCAGAACGCCCGGCCCGACAAGAGCGCCGCCGCGCAGCAGGCCACGCTGGCGCAGTTCTCCTCCGCCATGCACAAAGCCTCGCCCGAGAAATGGAACGACCTTGCCAGCGTACCAGCCCAGTGCGTTGGCAATGGCTTTTGCAGCCAGCAGGAGAAAAAACTGTTCGGCACCGCGCAGGTGGCTTTCCAATGGTGCCACCCTGTGGCTGCGGTGATGCACAGCGCCCGCGCGAAACTCATGAAGCCGGGCATCGAGACGACGCCCTGGGTGCCTGGCGGCGCATCGGCCCGCTGACGCAGAGGCACCAGCACCCGCCCTGCTCAGAACAGCACCCGGCTGCGCAGCGTGCCCTGCACCTGCGCCAGCTTGTCCAGCGCCAGCTCAGACGACTGCGCGTCGATGTCGATCACCACGTAACCGATCTTCTCGTTGGTCTGCAGATACTGCGCCGACACGTTGATCTGGTTGTCCGAGAAGATGCGGTTGATTTCCGACAGCACGCCCGGCACGTTGCGGTGGATGTGCAGGATGCGGTGCTTGCCGGGGTGCGCGGGCAGCGCCACCTCGGGGAAGTTGACCGACGAGGTGCTGGTGCCGTTGTCGCTGTACTTCACCAGCTTCTCGGCCACTTCCAGGCCGATGTTGGCCTGCGCTTCCATGGTGGAGCCGCCGATGTGGGGGGTCAGGATCACGTTGTCCAGCCCGCGCAGGGGCGACAGAAACTCGTCCTTGTTCGTGCGCGGCTCCACCGGGAACACGTCGATGGCCGCGCCCAGCAGCTTCTTGGCGCGGATGGCCTCGGCCAGCGGTTCGATCTCCACCACCGTGCCGCGCGCGGCGTTGATGAGGATGCCGCCGGGCTTCATGGCCGCGATCTCGGCCGCGCCGATCATCCATTGGGTGGAAGACAGCTCGGGCACGTGCAGGCTCACGATGTCGCTTTGGGCCAGCAGGTCGTGCAGCTTCTGCACCTGGCGGGCGTTGCCCAGGGGCAGCTTGTTGACCACGTCGTAGAACGCCACGTGCATGCCCAGCGCCTCGGCCAGCACCGAAAGCTGCGTGCCGATGGAGCCGTAGCCCACGATGCCCAGGGTCTTGCCACGGATCTCATAGGCGTTCTCGGCGCTTTTGAGCCAGCCGCCGCGGTGCGCCACGGCATTCTTTTCGGGGATGCCGCGCAAGAGCAGGATGGCCTCGGCCAGCACCAGCTCGGCCACGGATCGGGTGTTGGAATACGGCGCGTTGAACACGGCGATGCCGCGCTCGCGGGCCGCGTTCAGGTCCACCTGGTTGGTGCCGATGCAAAAGCACCCCACGGCCACGAGCTTGTGCGCATGGGCGAACACGTCCTCGGTCAGCTGCGTGCGCGAGCGGATGCCGACAAAGTGAACGTCGGCGATCCTGCTTTTGAGTTCATCGTCCGGCAGCGCGCCAGAGACGGTCTCGATCTGCGTGTAGCCCGCGCCCCGCAGCACCTCCACGGCGGACGGGTGGATGCCTTCGAGCAGCAGAAACTTGATCTTGTTCTTGTCCAGCGAGTTGGTAGCGGCCATGGCGATGAAGAAAAGAAGAAAGGTTGGTGGAGAAGAAACCGGGACGCGGCACTATGCACCAAGTCTGCTGCGACGCACAAAACCTTGCCGCGCTCGGAAAATACCCCCAAGAGAACGTCACAAAAAAAGCGTCACAATCGCAGCCTTTCGCGGCACCCCACGGGGTTTCCCCGGTTGTTGCATCCGGGAATGCCATGCGACAACGACACACCACCGTCACACAGGCCGCGCAGCATGCGGCCTGCGTGCTTTTCGTCATCCTTGGAGGAATATTCATGCAGATCAAGCATCTGGCCCTGGCCGCCACCGTGGCCGTCACCAGCCTGGGCGCGCACGCGCAGACCGAGATCCAGTGGTGGCACTCGATGACCGCCGTGAACAACGAATGGGTCAACGACCTGGCCAGGCAGTTCAACGAGAGCCAGAAGGAATACAAGGTCGTGCCCACGTTCAAGGGCTCGTACCCCGAGAGCATGACGGCCGCGATCGCCTCGTTCCGCGCAGGCAATTCGCCGCACATCCTGCAGGTGTTCGAAGTGGGCACGGCCACGATGATGGCCAGCAAGGGCGCCACCGTGCCCGTGGGCAAGGTGATGCAGGACGCGGGCATCGCGTTCGACCCCAGCGCCTACATCCCCGCCGTGGCCGGCTACTACACGGCGCCCAACGGGCAGATGCTGAGCTTCCCGTTCAACAGCTCCACGACCATCTTCTATTACAACAAGGACGCCTTCAAGAAGGCCGGCCTGAACGCCGACAAGGCGCCCGCCACCTGGCCCGAGGTGTTCGAGGCGGCCAAGAAGCTCAAGGCCAGCGGCCACAGCTGCCCGATGACGCTGGCCTGGATGGGCTGGACGCAGCTCGAATCGTTCTCGGCCTGGCACAACGTGGAGTTCGCCACGCAGCAGAACGGCCTGTCCAAGGACGGCTACAAGGCGCGACTGAAGATCAACTCGCCGCTGCACGTGCGCCACATCGAGAACCTGGCGCAGGCCGCGAAGAACGGCGAGTTCGTCTACAAGGGCCGCAACTCCGACGCGCAGGGCTCGTTCACCTCGGGCGAGTGCGCGATGATCCAGACCTCCTCCGGCTACTACGGCGACGTCGCCAAGAACGCCAAGTTCGCCTACGGCCTGGCGACCATGCCCTACTACCCCGACGTGAAGGGCGCGCCGCAGAACACCGTGATCGGCGGCGCGTCGCTGTGGGTCATGTCCGGCAAGAAGCCTGCTGAATACAAGGGCGTGGCCAAGTTCTTCGAGTTCATCTCGCAGACCAAGGTGCAGGCCGCCAGCCACCAGCGCACGGGCTACCTGCCCGTCACGATGGCCGCCTATGACCTGACCGACAAGTCCGGCTTCTACCAGAAGTACCCCGGCACCGACGTGGCCGTGACGCAGATGATCCGCAAGGTGACCGACAAGTCGCGCGGCATCCGCCTGGGCAACTACCTGCAGATCCGCACCATCGAGGACGAGGAACTCGAACTCGTCTGGGCCGGCAAGAAGTCACCCAAGGACGCGCTCGACACCATCGTGAAGCGCGGCGACGAGCTGCTGGCCCGTTTCGAGCAGGCCAACAAGGGCAAGTAAGCCACCTAGCGCATCAGCCTCCGCGGCCCCTGGGACGCGGAGGCTTTTTGCCGTTTTCTGGAACCGCCATGGAAAAACGCGTCCTCTTCCGCTCCAGCTGGCTACCCTGGGCATTGCTGCTGCCCCAGCTCGTGATCGTCGGCATCTTCTTTTTCTGGCCCGCCAGCCAGGCCGTGCTGCAATCGGTGCAGATGGAGGATGCCTTCGGCATGAGCCGTGAATTTGTGGGCCTGGAGAACTTCCAGCGCCTGTGGGACGACTCGTCCTATCTCGACTCGTTCAAGATCACCGCGCTGTTCTCGGTGCTCGTGGCGGGCGTCGGTATCGCGCTCGCCCTGGTGCTGGCGATCTTCGCCGACCGCATCACGCGCGGCGCGATGGTCTACAAGACGCTGCTCATCATGCCCTACGCCGTGGCGCCGGTGATCGCCGGCGTGCTGTGGATGTTCATCTTCTCGCCCTCCATCGGCGTGCTGGCCTACGGGCTGGGCCGGCTGGGCTACACCTGGAACCACCTGATGAACGACAACCAGGCGATGACGCTGATCGTCATCGCCTCGGTGTGGAAGCAGATCTCCTACAACTTCCTGTTCTTCCTCGCGGGGCTGCAGTCCATCCCCAAGTCGCTGATCGAGGCCGCGTCCATCGACGGCGCGGGGCCGTGGCGCCGGTTCTGGAGCATCCAGCTGCCGCTGCTCTCGCCCACCACCTTCTTCCTTCTGGTGATCAACATCGTCTATGCGTTCTTCGACACCTTCGGCATCGTGGACGCGACCACGCACGGCGGGCCGGGGCAGTCCACCTCCATCCTCGTCTACAAGGTGTACCTGGACGGCTTCAAGGCGCTGGATCTGGGCGGCTCGGCCGCGCAGTCGGTGATCCTGATGTTCATCGTCATCGCGCTCACCGTCGTTCAGTTCCGCTACGTAGAAAAGAAAGTGCAGTACTGACCATGATCGACCGCCGTCCCTGGCTCACCATCCTGTCGCACGCCGTGATGATCCTCGGCGTGGCCGTGGTGGCCTTTCCGCTCTACCTGGCGTTCGTCGCCTCCACCCACACGCCCGACGCCATCGTGCAGGCGCCCATGCCGCTGCTGCCCGGCGGCCACATGTGGGAAAGCTACGAGGCCGCGCTGTTCGGCTCCGGCAAGCTCGGCTCCAACACCACCGCCGCGCACATGATGTGGGTGAGCTTCGTCGTCGCGATGGTCATCACCGTGGGCAAGATCGCCATCTCGCTGCTCTCGGCCTTCGCCATCGTGTACTTCCGCTTCCGGTTCAAGATGCTGTGCTTCTGGGCCATCTTCGTGACGCTGATGCTGCCCGTGGAAGTGCGCATCCTGCCCACCTACAAGGTGGTGGCCGACCTGGGGCTGCTCAACAGCTACGCGGGCCTCACGCTGCCGCTGATCGCCTCGGCCACGGCCACCTTCCTGTTCCGCCAGTTCTTCCTCACCGTGCCCGACGAGCTGGTGGAGGCCGCGCGCATCGACGGCGCCGGGCCCATGCGCTTCTTCAAGGACGTGCTGGTGCCGCTGTCGCGCACCTCCATCGCCGCGCTGTTCGTGATCCAGTTCATCTACGGCTGGAACCAGTACCTGTGGCCGCTGCTGATGACCACGTCGGAGGACATGTACCCCATCGTCATCGGCATCCGCGGCATGGTCGCCACGGGCGGCGAGGCGGCCATCGACTGGAACATCGCCATGGCCACCGCCATCCTCGCCATGCTGCCGCCCACTGCCGTCGTGATCCTCATGCAGAAGTGGTTCGTCAAGGGCCTTGTGGATACGGAAAAATAAGCATCAAATTGGCCTCCAGCGCTTATCCATCAAGCGCTGGCAGCTATTAAAATACTAGCAATCATGGCATCACTCTCCCTTCGCAACGTCATCAAGCGCTACGGCCATGGCCCGAGGGCCAACCAGGTCATCCACGGCGTCAACGCCGAAATCAAGGACGGCGAGTTCATCGTCATCGTCGGCCCCTCGGGCTGCGGCAAATCCACGCTGCTGCGCATGGTCGCGGGCCTGGAGGAAATCAGCGGCGGCGAGATCGCCATCGGCGACCGCGTGGTCAACGACCTGGAACCCGCCCAGCGCGACATCGCCATGGTGTTCCAGAACTACGCGCTCTACCCGCACATGACGAACTTCGAGAACATGGCCTACGGCCTGAAGATCGCCAAGGTACACAAGGACGAGATCAAGGCGCGCGTGGACAAGGCCGCCAAGATCCTCGAACTCTCCCACCTGCTGGAGCGCAAGCCGCGCGAGCTGTCGGGCGGCCAGCGCCAGCGCGTCGCCATGGGCCGCGCCATCGTGCGCCAGCCGCAGGTGTTTTTGTTCGACGAGCCGCTGTCCAACCTGGACGCCAAGCTGCGCGCCCAGACCCGCCTGGAGATTCAAAAGCTGCACCGCGAACTGGGCATTACCAGCCTGTTCGTCACGCACGACCAGGTCGAGGCCATGACGCTCGCGCAGCGCATGATCGTGATGAACGCAGGCAACATGGAGCAGTTCGGCACGCCCGAGGAGGTCTATCACACGCCCGCGTCCACCTTCGTGGCGAGCTTCATCGGCTCACCGCCCATGAACCTGCTCAAGAACGCGCCGGGCGGCAAGCCGGGCACCATCCTGGGCATCCGCCCCGAGCACCTGGACGTGCGCGCCGAGGGCTGGGAAGTCACCGTCGATACTGTGGAGCTGCTGGGCGCCGAGCGCCTGATCTACGGTCGCATCCACGGCGAGCAGCTCATCGTGCGCGTGGAGGAAGGCACGCACGCCCCCGCGCCCGGCACGGTGATCCACGTGCAGCCGCGCACCGACCGCCTGCACGCCTTCGACGCTGCGACAGGAAAGCGCTTGTGACTGCGCCGTCGCCGGGCCGCCCCAAGGCGGCGCAAGCCCCCTCGGGGGGCAGCGAACCACGCGCAGCGGAGAGCGTGGGGGCCTTGCCCCACTGGCCCTACCCGCGCTGGATCGCGCACCGGGGCGCCGGGTACCTCGCGCCCGAGAACACCCTGGCCGCCTTTCGCCTGGGCGCGCAGCACGGCTTTCGCATGTTCGAGTGCGACGCCAAGCTCAGCGCCGACGGCGTGCCCTTTCTGATGCACGACGCCACGCTGGAACGCACCACCAACGGCAAAGGCACAGGCGGCGATCTGCCCTGGAGCGCACTGGCGCAGCTGGACGCGGGCGGCTGGCACTCGCGCGCCTACGCGGGAGAGCCGCTGCCCACCCTGGAAAACCTGGCCCGCTGGTGCATCGCCAACGGCTTCCTGCTGAACATCGAGATCAAGCCCACGCCCGGCGTCGAAGAAAAGACGGGCCGGGTGGTGGGCGAGCACGCGGCCCGGCTCTGGCAGGGCCAGGCCGTGCCGCCCCTGTTCTCGTCCTTCAAGCCCGAAGCCCTGGCGGGCGCCCGCGCCGCCGCGCCGCACATTCCGCGCGCGCTGCTCATCGACGCGCTGTGGGACGGCTGCCTCGACCATGCCCGCAGCCTGGGCTGCGCAGCCATCGTCTGCAACCACGCGCTGTGGGACGCGGCCCTCGTCGCCCAGGTGAAGGGCTGGGGCCTGCGCGCGCTGAGCTACACCGTGAACGACGACTGGGCCGCCCAGCGGCTCATCGCGCTGGGCACGGACGGCATCATCACCGACCGCGTGGACCTGTTCAGCCCCGCCGTCTAGCACGGGCGCGGGGAGAAGCCGAGAGAAAATCGGCCCATGCGTGCGACTCTCCCTCTCCCACCCGCTGCGCGCCGCGCCCTGGCGTGCTGGGCTGCAGCTTTCTTTCTCTGCCTGGCGCTCCCGGCCCAGGCCGTCCCCGCCAGCGGCGACGGCCCGCCCGCCACGTCCACCGAAGCCGCGCTACCCAGCGTGGACGAGCTGCGCCGCCAGCTCGATGCCATCGCGACCAAGCCCGGCGAGGACGACGACCGGCGCCAGCTGCTGGCCGATGTCAACGCCATCGGCAAGGCCGCCGAGCAGTTGACCGCGCGGCGCACCGAGGAGCTGGCCGACATCGACTCGCGCCTGGCGGGCCTGGGCCCGGCGCCCGAGAAAGGCGCCACGCCCGACGCCCCCGACGTGGCCGAGCTGCGCGCCAGCCTGGGCAAGCAGCGCGCGGCGATCGACGCCGAACTCAAGCTCGCGCGCCTGATCGCGGTGGACGCCACGCAACGCGCCACCGAGCTGGTCCGCCAGTGGCGCGAGCAGTTCCGCACCGCGCTCACCACCCGCACCGATTCGCCCCTGAGCGACAGCTTCTGGCGCGCGCTGCGCACTGCGGCGCCGGGCGACCTGGCGCGGCTGCGCGCCCTGGCGGGCGAGCTGCGCGTGGCCCTGGCCGCCG
>NZ_JASGDA010000084.1:0-6361 GCF_047607405.1 Acidovorax sp.
CATTGACCGCCACAACGACAACCCCAAGCCTTTCGTTTGGCACAAAAGCGCTGACTCCATCCTGGCGTCTGTCGCTCGGGCTGCCAAGTCAATTACTTAAATTTATTTTTGAGACACCACACTAGCGCAGATTGCACATGGGCTATGGGCTATGGGCTGAAAAGTCTTAAAGACTTTGCCATCAGTGCAGAACGGGCCGCTGCGCATCCACCACCTGCGGGTCGGGCACCGTGCCCGCGCTGGCGTGGTGCGCCACCATGCGCCAGCCCTCGGGGGTCTTGTGATAGACGTTGGTGGCCAGCACCACGGCCTGGTGCAGCCCATCGGGCAGCATCACTTCCACCTGCTCGGCCACGCTGTGTACGGCGCTGGCCAGCGCCTGCACGCGGTGTACCTGCACGGGCCGGGCGCGCACCGTGCCGTGCGCGAACATGGCCTCGAACGCCGCGCGGATCGCGCCCGGCCCCAGCAGCCGGGGGCCGCCGGGGTGGATGCAGACGATCTCGTCGTCCTCGGCCCAGCAGGACATCAGCAGGTCGATGTCGCCACGCTGCAGGGCCTCGTAGAACGCGGCCTCGGTCTCGTCGGGCGAGCCGCCCAGGGCGGCGGCGCGGGTGCTGCGGGTGCGGGGCATGGCTGTGGGCACGGTGTGGATGTCTCGGGGTCCGCTATTGTGCCGGGCTTGCTGCAAAATCCCGTTCCAACAGCCCCAACCCCCTACCGCCATGACCCAACGCCTTCTTGCCCTGCTGGCCGCCGTGATGATCCTCAGCGGCTGCGGCTACAACGACTTCCAGCGCCTGGACGAGCAGTCCAAGGCCGCCTGGAGCGAGGTGCTCAACCAGTACCAGCGCCGCGCCGACCTGGTGCCCAACATCGTGGCCACGGTCAAGGGCGAGGCGGCCTTCGAGCAGGAGACGCTCACCAAGGTAATCGAGGCCCGCGCCAAAGCCACGTCCATCCAGGTCACGCCCGAGCTGCTTGCCAACCCCGAGGCGTTCAACAAGTTCCAGCAGGCGCAGGGCGAGCTGTCCAGCGCCCTGTCGCGCCTGATGGTGGTGGCCGAGCGCTACCCGCAGCTGCAGGCCAACCAGGGCTTTCGCGACCTGCGCGTGACGCTGGAGGGCACCGAGAACCGCATCACCGTGGCGCGCAACCGCTACATCCAGTCGGTGCAGGACTACAACGTGCTGGCGCGCAGCTTCCCCAGCAACCTGACTGCCAAGGTGTTCAGCTACGCGCCCAAGCCCAGCTTCACCGTGGCGAACGAGGCGCAGATCAGCACGCCGCCCACCGTCAATTTCTCCAAGTAAAAAGTGCCTCTAGCGCTTATCTGGCAAGCGCTGACAGCTATCTTTTTAGTAGCTTTCAGCCACGGCGCCACGGCCCAGGCGCTGCGCGCCTTGCCCGCGCTGACCGCGCGCGTGATCGACCAGACCAGCACGCTGGCCGAGGCCGACCGCCAGGCGCTGGACGCGCGGCTCGCGGCCATCGAGCAGCAGCGCGGCGCGCAGGTGGTGGTGCTGATGGTGCCTACCACCGCGCCCGAGGACATCGCCGCCTTTGCCAACCGCGTGGGCAACGCCTGGAAGATCGGTCGCCGCGACGTGGGCGACGGCGTGCTGGTCCTCGTCGCCAAGGACGACCGTCGCATGCGCATCGAGGTCGCCAAGGCGCTGGAAGGCGCGCTGCCCGACATCGCGGCGGCACGCATCATCGACGAGGCCATGAAGCCGCGCTTTCGCAGCGGCGACTTCGCGGGCGGACTGGCCGAGGCCGTGCGGCGGATCGACCAGCGGCTGTCGGGGGAGGCGCTGCCCGCGCCGTCCAGTGGCAGTGCCAGCGCAAGCGCGGACGACGGCGACATGCCGACTCTGGTGGCGGGCGTGGCCTTCTTCGTGTTGCTGGGCCTGGGCTCCACGCTGCGCGCCATGATGGGGCGCCTGCCGGGCTCACTCGCCACGGGCGGCATCGCGGGCGGGTTGGCGTGGGTGCTCACCAGCAGCGTGGCGCTGGCCATTGGCGCGGCGCTGTTCGTGGCCTGCTTCACCGGCATCGGCGGCACGCGCGGCAGGCCCCGTTGGACGGGGCGCCAGGGCGGTGTGTGGACCACGGGCGGAGGCGGCGGATGGAGCAGCGGCAGCAGTTCCGGCGGCGGCTTCAGCTCTGGCGGCGGGGGCGACTTCGGGGGCGGCGGCGCCTCGGGGGACTGGTGATGTCCTGGAAAAATTGCCTGCGCATGCTGCGCCACCGCTGGGCCGCCTGGCAGCGCCCGCCCATCCCCGCCGACATGCTGCAGCGCCTGGCCGAGCGCGTGGCCGCCAGCGAGCGCCAGCACACCGGGCAGGTGCGCATCTGCGTGGAAGGCGGCCTGCCCGCCAGCTACCTGTGGCGGGGCGCCACGGCGCGCGAGCGGGCGCTGACCCTGTTCGGCAAGCTGCGCGTGTGGGACACGCAGGCCAACAACGGCATGCTGATCTACCTGCTGCTGGCCGAGCACGCCATCGAGATCGTGGCCGACCGGGGCCTCGCGCAGGCCGTGCCGTCCGGCACCTGGGAGACGATCCTGGGCCAGATATCCGGGAAATTCCGGCAATTGCAGTACGAAGAAGGGCTGATGCAGGCCATTGATGCCATTACCCAGCAGCTTGCCACCCATTTTCCGCGCGCCATCGACGCACGGGCCGATAACGAGCTGCCGGACAACCCCCTGGTCATTTAGCGCACACGCCTGCAAGCACCATAAAAAAACCCCGGCGGTGCCGGGTTTTTCTAGGCCGCGAAAGAGAGCCTCTTTATTTCTTCTGGCGGTACTTGCGCAGCGCCGCGATCTGGGCAGCCATGACGGCGAGCTCGGACTGGGCCTTGGCCAGATCGACCTCGCTCTTGGCGTTCTTGAGGGCTTCTTCGGCGGCCTGCTTGGCGGCGTTGGCCTTCTCGTCGTCCAGGTCCTTGCCGCGGATGGCGGTATCGGACAGCACGGTCACGCGGTCGGGCTGCACTTCGAGAATGCCGCCCGCCACGAAGACGAATTCTTCGCGGCCATCGGCCATCTCGATGCGCACCGAACCCGGCTTGATGCGGGTGATCAGCGGCGTGTGCTTGGGCAGGATGCCCAGCTCGCCAGCCTCACCGGGCAGCGCAACGAAGCGCGCCTCGCCGGAGAAGATGGACTCTTCGGCGCTGACCACATCGACGTGGATGGTGTTCATCTTTGCTCCTTGAAAATGGGAATGGGCGAGCCTTGTGTGGACGTGCGAGCCAGCAGCCGCTGGGCCCGGCGGTCATCAGGCCAGCTTCTTCGCCTTCTCAATGGCTTCGTCGATGGTGCCGACCATGTAGAACGCCTGCTCGGGCAGGTGGTCGCACTCGCCGCTGGTGATCATCTTGAAACCACGGATGGTTTCGGCCAGGGGCACGTACTTGCCCGGCGAGCCGGTGAACACCTCGGCCACGTGGAAGGGCTGCGACAGGAAGCGCTGGATCTTGCGGGCACGGGCCACGGCCAGCTTGTCCTCGGGCGCCAGTTCATCCATGCCCAGGATGGCGATGATATCGCGCAGCTCCTTGTAGCGCTGCAGCGTGCCCTGCACGGCGCGGGCCGTGTTGTAGTGGTCCTCGCCGACCACGTTCGGGTCGAGCTGGCGGCTGGTGGAGTCCAGCGGGTCCACGGCGGGGTAGATGCCCAGCGAAGCGATGTCGCGCGAGAGCACCACGGTGGAGTCCAAGTGGGCGAAGGTCGTCGCGGGCGACGGGTCGGTCAAGTCATCGGCGGGCACGTACACGGCCTGGATGGAGGTGATCGAGCCGACCTTGGTGGACGTGATGCGCTCTTGCAGGCGGCCCATTTCCTCGGCCAGCGTCGGCTGGTAGCCCACGGCGGAAGGCATGCGGCCCAGCAGTGCGGACACTTCGGTACCGGCCAGGGTGTAGCGGTAGATGTTGTCCACGAAGAACAGCACGTCGCGGCCTTCGTCGCGGAAGGACTCGGCGATGGTCAGGCCGGTCAGGGCCACGCGCAGGCGGTTGCCCGGGGGCTCGTTCATCTGGCCATAGACCATGGCCACCTTGGATTCGGGCAGGTTGTCCAGGTTCACCACGCCGGAGTCGGCCATTTCGTGATAGAAGTCGTTGCCTTCGCGGGTACGCTCACCCACGCCAGCAAACACCGACAGACCGCTGTGCGCCTTGGCGATGTTGTTGATGAGCTCCATCATGTTCACGGTCTTGCCCACGCCTGCGCCGCCGAACAGGCCCACCTTGCCGCCCTTGGCGAACGGGCACACCAGGTCGATCACCTTGATGCCGGTTTCGAGCAGTTCCTGCGAGGGCGACAGCTCGTCGTATGCGGGAGCCTTGCGGTGGATGGACGCCGTCAGGTCCTGGCCCACGGGGCCGCGCTCGTCGATGGGGTTGCCCAGCACGTCCATGATGCGGCCCAGGGTGGCCTTGCCCACGGGCACGGTGATGGGGGCGCCGGTGTTGACCACGGTCAAACCGCGGCGCAGGCCGTCGGACGAGCCCAGCGCGATGGTGCGCACCACGCCGTCGCCCAGCTGCTGCTGCACTTCCAGCGTCAGTCCGCCGCCTTCGTACTTGAGGGCGTCATAGACTTTGGGCATCTGGTCGCGCGGGAATTCCACGTCCACCACGGCGCCGATACATTGAACAATTTTTCCTTGGGCTTGAGCCATTTTTTGCTCCAATTGGTTTGATTCTTGCAGTGGCGACGGGCAATCAGCCGCTGATGGCCGCAGCCCCGGACACGATTTCCGACAGTTCCTTGGTGATCGCGGCCTGGCGGGTCTTGTTATAGACCAGCTTGAGTTCGCCAATCACGTTGCCGGCGTTGTCGGTGGCGGCCTTCATGGCCACCATCCGCGCGGAGTGCTCGGACGCCATGTTCTCGGCCACGGCCTGGTAGATCAGCGACTCGACATAGCGCACCAGCAGTTCGTCGATCACGGTCTGGGCGTCGGGTTCGTAGATGTAGTCCCAGCTGTGCTGGCCTGCGTCGGCCTGGAGCGCGTCTGCCTTGAGGGGCAGCAGCTGCTCGACCACCGGCTCCTGCTTCACCGTGTTGATGAACTTGGTGTACGACAGGTACACCGCGTTGATCCGGCCTTCGGCATAGGCGTCCAGCAGCACCTTGACGGGCCCGATGAGCTTGTCGAGGTGCGGGCGGTCGCCGAGCTGCGTGACGTTGGACACCACCTTGGCGCCAATGCGGTTCAGGAAGCCCAGGCCCTTGTTGCCAATGGCCACGGCCTCGGTCGAGACGCCCTGCCCCTGCAGTTCGCGCAGCTTGATGGTGACGGCGCGCAGCAGGTTGGTGTTGAGGCCGCCGCACAGGCCCTTGTCCGTGGTCACCACGATGAAGCCCGCGACCTTGGCGTCGTTGGGCTTCATGAAGGTGTGTACGTACTCGGGGTTGGCCTTGCTCAGGTTCGCGGCGATGTTGCGGATCTTGTCGCTGTAGGGACGGGCCGCACGCATGCGGTCCTGGGCCTTGCGCATCTTGGACACGGACACCATTTCCATGGCCTTCGTGATCTTCTTCGTGTTCTCGAAGCTCTTGATCTGGCCGCGTATTTCCTTGCCTGTTGCCATGATGGCTCCTCGTCCGGTTTAAGCGAACGACTTCTTGAACGCGCCGATGGCTGCGGTCAGTTCGGCTTCGGCGTCCTTGTCCAGGGCCTTGCTCTGCTCGATCTTGTCGAGCAGCGCGGCGTGGCTGGTCTTGAGGAACTGGTGCAGGCCGTGCTCGAAGGGCAGTACCTTCTTCACGTCGATGTCGTCCAGGAAGCCCTTGTTCACCGCGAACAGCGTGGCGCCCATCAGCGAGATGGGCAGCGGGCTGTACTGGGCCTGCTTGAGCAGTTCGGTCACGCGGGCGCCGCGGTCCAGCTGCTTCTTGGTCGAAGCGTCCAGGTCGGAGGCGAACTGTGCGAACGCAGCCAGTTCACGGTACTGCGCCAGGTCGGTACGGATACCGCCGGACAGGCCCTTGATGACCTTGGTCTGCGCCGACGAACCCACGCGCGACACCGAGATACCGGCGTTGATGGCGGGGCGGATACCGGCGTTGAACAGGTTGGTTTCCAGGAAGATCTGGCCGTCAGTGATCGAGATCACGTTGGTCGGAACGAAGGCAGACACGTCGCCGGCCTGCGTCTCGATGATGGGCAGCGCGGTCAGCGAACCGGTCTTGCCCTTGACTTCACCCTTGGTGAAGGCTTCGACGTAGTCGGCGTTCACGCGGGCGGCGCGCTCCAGCAGGCGGCTGTGCAGGTAGAACACGTCGCCGGGGTAGGCTTCGCGGCCCGGCGGGCGGCGCAGCAGCAGCGAAACCTGGCGGTAG
>NZ_JASGDA010000085.1:0-26406 GCF_047607405.1 Acidovorax sp.
CCCAGGATGACCCTGGGCTGGCGCAAGCCCATTGAGGTCTATGCCGAGCACTTGGCTCGATTGAGCCAGCAGCCAGACCCTGTGCATTGAATATTTGTTGCACTTGGACTTGAAACCGCCCTTACCCCACAAGCGCCAACAGCTACAGAAGATGTAGCGAACATGCCCACGGTGGGGCAGGCGCAGCGGCTGATCTGCATGACGGTGTTGAGCATGCTGCGGTCAGCGTGCAGCGAAGCCACCGAGGCCAGCGATGAAAGTGGCGGGGAACCGGAGTACCAGAACCCCGCCAATGCGGCGGAGCTGGCGCTTGAAGCAGTGCAGCGCCTGATGGCTTCGCTGCCCTGCGACGTGAACGACTTCAGCGCGGCATGGTGGCGCGCGCAGTCTGTGGCAGGGCTGGCGGCAGATGCCTACCCGGACAAGGACGCCACGGCATGGCGGCTGCTGAATGGGGCTGTGCGGCAGTTCAAGGCGTTGCACGCGGTGCTGGAACGGGCAGGGGCCGAATAGGCCCGGACTCCCCTGCGCGCACCCCTGCACCCCCCCCTGCACCCCCGCGCAATTCCAGTGCATCTATCGCCTGGAAACCCGCATGAAATAAGGCTTTCTGCAAATTGCACGGGGGTGCATCTTGACCGCGCAGGGGGGTGCAGCCCGCCAATTGAGCCACCGAAACCAATCCGAACTGGAGTAAACGATGGCAGCGAAAGCTACACACTATCCGCCGCTGGAAACCGTGACCCGCCCGACGGTGCCCACGCCCCAGGCGGCTTACTACCTGAACCGTTCGCAGCAGACTTTGCGTATCTGGGCAATGAATGAGCGCCCTATTCGCCCGGTGCGCATCCATGGGCGCTTGGGCTGGAAGGTCGTCGATATCCGCAAGCTGCTGGGCGCAGCCGTGCAGCAAGGGGGTGCGGCATGAGCAGCGCACTCAACCTGTTGGAACTGGCCCATGCGGCTCTCAAGTTCGCCCACGCCCTGAGTGAAGTGGATCGGTGCAAGCGAGCGCTGTCGGACGGCTATGCCGCCTGGCGCAACGCCACGGGCTACCGGGAGCACGTCGCCAAGGGTTCGCCCGAGTGGATCGCCATGATGGCCGCGACGGATGGCGAGTACCGCGCCTTGGAGCGTGCCAAGGCCCGCGAGCGGCGCGCCCGGACGGCCCTACGGGCTGCTGCGCGGGAGGTGGAGCAATGAAATTCAGCAGCTCTGCCGATGCCCAACGCGCCCGCGCCCTGGAGGCGCTGCGCACGGGGCCAAAGACTTCCTACGACCTGCGCCGCCTGGGGCTGTACCAAGCCCCGGCGCGCATTCTTGAACTTCGCCGCGCGGGCTACCTGATCGAGACGCACCCGGTCACGGTGGTTGATGCGGATGGCTACGAACATCCCGGCGTGGCGCTGTACACGCTGGTGGAAGAACCCAGCCCCGAGGAGGCGACATGATCCAAAAAGAAAACGCCCAGCCCCGCAATGCAGAACTGAGCGCCCCCAACCAGGGTTCCGATTCTGCCACTGCCCAAGCTGACGACAAAGCCTTTGCCACGCTGCAAGCGCAGTTTGCTTTGCGCGGCCACCAGCTCCGTTGCGTCACCAGCCCGAACGGCACGCAAGCCTTTTGGGCGGAGCGCTGGGGTCTGGTGCGCTACCTGCCCAGCCTGCACGACGCGGCGATGTTTCTCACGCAGATTGGGGGCCGGGCATGAGCGCAATCGAGCAATTCACCCAGGCCATGATGGGGGATGGCCTGCCTGCGCCGGAGACGATCCACGCGGGCGGCAAGCTGCACCGCTTCAGCACCAGCGGGGCGCGCAGCGATGATTCCGGCTGGTATGTGCTGCACGACGATGGCGACATTGCGGCGGGGGCTTATGGCTGCTGGCGCACGGGGCTGTCGAAAACCTGGTGCAGCAAGCGCGAGGATGCCATGACGCCTGCCGAGCGTGACGCGCACCGCGACCGCATGCGGGCCGTGAGGGCGCAGCGCCTGGCGGACACCGCCCAGCGCCAGAAGCAGGCGGCCCAGGCGGCGGCGCAGCGCTGGCAGGCTGCCCAGGCAGTGGCCGGGCACGACTACCTGAAAACCAAGGGCGTTCACGCCTACGGCCTCAAAGTGGAGGGCGATGGGCTGCTGATCCCGATGCGCGATACGGCGGGCGTGCTGCACAGCCTGCAAGTGATCGCGCCGGATGGCAGCAAGCGCTTTCAGCCGGGCGGACGTGTGAAGGGCTGCTATCACGGCATCGGCAAGCCTGCGGGCGTGCTGGTGGTGTGCGAGGGCTACGCCACGGGCGCGAGCATCCATGAGGCGACAGGGCTTGCCGTGGCCGTGGCCTTCAACGCGGGCAACCTGCTGGAAGTGGCGCAGGCGCTGCATGCCAAGTACCCGGCGCTGCGCCTGGTGCTGGCGGCGGATGACGATTGGCGCACCGATGGCAATCCCGGCATGGCCAAGGCCAGCGAAGCAGCGCGGACAGTGGGCGGTGATCTGGCGGTGCCCGTCTTCCCCGATGGGCGCGAGGGCAAAGACACCGATTTCAATGACCTGCACCGACTGGCGGGGCTGGAAGCGGTGAAGGCTTGCATCGAGGCGGCGGCGCAGGAAACTCCGGCCTTCGTCAAATCGGCGGGCCCGGCCTTTCCGCCGCTGGATGATGATGCTGGCGACCCTGCCGAGTGGGATGAACCCGTGCCCCTGCCGGTGGAACTGCCCCCGGTGGCCGCGTTCGATGCCGATCTGCTGCCCGAGGCGCTGCGCGGCTGGGTGGCGGACATTGCCGAGCGCATGCAGTGCCCGCCGGACTTCACCGCCGTGGGTGCGCTGGTGGCGCTTTCCAGCCTGATCGGTGCGCGCGCCGTGGTGGCACCCAAGGAGCGTGACGACTGGCGCGTGGTGCCGAACCTGTGGGGGCTGGTGGTTGGCCGCCCCGGCGTGATGAAGTCGCCCGCCCTCAGCGAAGTGTTGAAGCCCCTGCATCGCCTGGAAGCTGGCGAGCGCGAGCAGTTCGCCGCCGCGCATGCTGCCTGGGAGCTGGATTGCAAGGTGGCGGGCATGGCCGACGAGGCGAACGAACGCCAGGCCAAGAGCTTTGCCACCAAAGACCCGGCCAAGGCCCGCGCCCTGTTGCAGCCCACGGAGCAGCCCGCCGAACCGGTGATGCGCCGCTACGTGGTCAACGACGCCACGGTGGAGAAGCTGGCCGATCTGCTGACGGGCAACCCGTGGGGGCTGCTGGTGTACCGCGATGAACTTCACGGCCTGCTGTGCAGCATGGATCGCCAGGGGCAGGAAGGGGCGCGGGGCTTTTACCTGACGGGCTATGACGGCAACCAGGGCCATGCGGTGGATCGCATCGGGCGCGGTGAGAGCTACGTGCCCCGCGTGTGCCTGGCGATGCTGGGGGGCATTCAGCCCGGCAAGGTGCAGAGCTACGTGCGCGAGGCGGTAGCCGGTGGCGCGGGAGATGATGGCTTGTTGCAGCGCTTTGGCCTGGCGGTGTGGCCCGACGTGGCCCGCGAGTGGCGCAAGGTGGATCGCTGGCCGGACACCCCGGCGAAGCAGGCGGCATGGGCCGTGTTCGAGCGCCTGGGCCAGCTTGCGCCTGCTGGGGAGGATGAACCCCAGGAATGGCGCTTCGACAGCGAAGCCCAGGCGCTGTATTGGGAATGGGCCGAGCCGTTCGAGAACGAGATTCGGGGCGACGATCTGCACCCGGCCCTGGTGTCGCACCTGGCGAAGTACCGCAAGCTGATCCCGGCCCTGGCGCTGATCTTCGCGCTGGTGGACACGCCGGACGGCGGCGGGGTGATCCATGCCCGCGAGTTGGCGCGTGCGCTGGATTGGGGCGACTACCTGCGCACCCATGCCGAGCGGCTGTATGCGGCGGCGGTGGTGCCCGAGACCGCCGGGGCGGCGGCGCTGCTGGAAAAGATCAAGGCGGGCAAGCTGGTTGATGGCGACGGCGTGCTGTTGGAGGCGTTCACGCCCCGCGAAGTGGTGAAAAAAGGATGGGCCGGGCTGGCTGTCAACGACGCGGCGCGCAAGGCGACGGACGTGCTGGTGGATTACGGATGGCTGTGCCGGGAGGTGATGAAGTCCGACGACGCCAGGGGCCGGGGCCGCCCGAGCATGCGCTACCTGGTTCATCCCGGCCTGCTGAAAGGCGGTGCAGCATGAAATGGCTGGATCGACTGAAATCCGAAAAAGCCACGGCCACCCACCCGGCAAAAACGGCAAAAACAACAAAACCCGTTTTTGCCGTTTCTGCCGGGTGCCTATCTGGCACTTTTGGAAATACTGCGGAGCATCCGCAGACCACGGCCACCCACCCGGCAAAAACGGCACAAGGCCCCGCCAGCTTCGCCACAGTCACGGGCCTGGAAGGTGCCAGCCCTTCCACGGTGGAGCGGTTTCGCGCAGCAAGCCTAGCCCTGGATGACCTGGCGGGCCAAGCCGGGGTTGCTGAACCTGACCGCTGGTGCTGGCCGCACAGCACGGCGATGAACGGCACGGAAATCGACACCTTCACCGCCCGCGTGGCGCGCTTTGCTGATCGGGGCTTGGGGCTGGAAGATGTCGTGCGCCAGGCCGGGGCGCTGGTGCGGCGTGACCGGGAAGGGGACGACCGGCGGGCCTGCCTGGAATGCGTTCACCTGCGGGGCTATGGCCCTTGGATGTGCAGCAACGCCATGAAGGCCCGGGTGACGGTGAAGCCATGGGAGACGGGGCTTGCCTGCGCCATGGTGTCGATGTTGCAGCGGTGCCCGGGCTTTCGGGCTGGTGCGCCGGGCGGATAACCCAACGATTGCCCAACACCCTGACCCGCCCATGTGGCGGGTTTTTTGTGCAACAGATGCGCAAAGGGGCGCGACACCAGCGCGGGCATCCTGAATTTCTCCTCGATAAAAAGGGCCTGGCGCGCAATTCTTGGGCTCCATAAAAAAGGGGTGGCAGGTACGCAACACGGTACGCACGGAAACTGCGCATTTCCTCGCGGCGCTTCCCCCGTATAGGGTTTGGCCGCAAGCGGTCATGTGGCGACCATTGCAGCCATGAAGCCCCAAACGCTACATCCCGACCCGCGCATTTCTGCGTACCCGCCTGATTTGCTGCGCCCGGCCACGGCTGCCGCCAGGTACGACCTGAGCCGCCGCACGCTTTCACGGCTGGCGCGCAGTGATCCGGGCTTTCCGCAACCTATCCGCGTGAGCAAGCGCCTGGTGTTGTTCCGGCGTTCCGACCTGGATGCCTATTTCAGCAGCAAGCAGGCCCACGCACTCAATACTGAGGACGCCATCCATGCCTGACTTCCCGCTTTCGAGCGCGTGTCTTTTTGCTGCGGCTAACACGGCTCGACAAAAAGCCGCCGCAGATGCCCAACGCCCAAAGAACGCGCCGCCGCCTGCTACTGCGCGGCGGCCACTGACCCCGGCTGAACTGCGGGATGTGGCTGCACAGCCAGATTCTGAGTTTCATTCCAACCCGACGGCCCAGCGCTTCTTGGCGGCAATCCAGGAATGCCGGGCACAACTTGCCACCGACTTGCGCAGCCGTCTCAATGATGCGCGCACAGGGCTGGTAACGGCCATCGAAAGACGGGAGAGATTCATCGTCTCCACCGTGTTTGAAGATTCCACGAACAAGGACGTGGAATTTACCAGCACACGCCGCTCCATCGCGGCGATGGAGTCCGACCGGGCGCTACTGCAAGCCGTTGACGCGGCCATCAATGCGCTTGATAGCGACCCCAATGCCATCCCTGATGACAGCAAGTTGCGCTCTATGCGGGATGGCCTTTCTCGTGTGCTGTGGGATTTGAAAGTAGAGCGCGCATCTCGATTGAAAGGATTGAATGATGGCAACCCGTGATGATTGGAACCGCCTGGGGCAGCAGCTCGAAGGCATGGGCTACCCGCAGGCCCCGGCTGCGTCCCCGAAGCCCAACAGCTTCGGCGATGCCGTGGCGGCTATCCGCAACCCTGGCACCGTGCAACCGCGCAATACGTTTGGCAGAGTGGCCGCCCAGGCAGCGGCGTTGCCAGCGCCTGCGCCGGTGACGAAGCCGCCTGCGGCCCCTGGCATAGCGACAGCGGCAGGGATCGTGCCACGTGACGGTTTCACAGGCCAGCCCAATGCGCAGAACATGCAGGCTGCCGCGAACCTGGCGGGCAACCAGCCCCAAGGGCTGGCCGCTGCTGCTGGCATTGTGCCGGGCAGCGGCCAGCCTGGTGTGACGGCCCCCACGGTGCGCCACAGCGGCAACGATTGGGCCGCACGCAAGGCGCTGGAGAACGCCGCCACGTCGGCCAGCTCGATCATGAACACCCGCCGCTGGGGCGGCAAGCGTGCGCAGGACAATGCCGCCGTCCAGACTTACGAGGCCGCCGTGAAGAACGACTTGGCGCTTCAGGGGGCGCAGCCCGGCATGGATCAGGCGGCGATGCGCGAGAACGCGGCCATCCAGCGCGAGGGCATGCAGCAGGCGGGAGAAACCCAGCGCACCGGGTTCCAGCAGGCGCTTGCGGACATTCGCGAAGGCCGCGCCGCCCGGCACCAGGCGAACCAGGACGACATTGCCCGCCAGCGCCTGCAATTGGACGGCCAGCGCGCCAGGCTGGAGGGTGTGCCCAGCGGCTACCGCCCCAGGGCGGACGGCACGGGGCTGGAGGCCATCCCTGGCGGGCCTGCCGACCCCGACACGCCCAAGGGCAAGGGCACTTTGAACGAGGGGCAGGCCAAGGCCCTGGCCTTTGGTGCGCGCATGCAGCAATCCGATCAGGCATTGGACACGTTGGCAGCGAAAGGCGTTAACCAGCCCGGCTACATCAAGCGCATGGCGGACACGGTGGGGCTTGGAGCGCTGGCGAACTGGACACAAAGCCCCGAACAGCAGCAGGTGGAGCAGAGCCAACGCGACTTTGTGAATGCCGTGCTGCGCAAGGAGTCCGGTGCAGCCATCAGTGAATCGGAGTTCAACAACGCGCGCCGCCAATACTTCCCCCAGCCTGGGGACAGCCTGGCGGTGATTGAGCAAAAGCGCCGCAACCGTGAACTGTCCACGCGGGGCATGCTGGCGGAAGTGCCGGACGCTCAGAACCGCGTGCAGCAGGTAGCGGGGGCGCAGGCGGTGGGACGAACGGCACACCCTGACGACGTTCAGGCGCTACTCAAAAAGTACGGGGGACAATGATGGACGATTTGTACAAAGCACTGCGCAATGCAGATGCGGCGGGCGACACCGAAGGCGCAAAGCGGCTTGCGGCCTACATCTCGGAGAAGTCTGGATATGGCCAGCAAGCGGGCGGCGCCCCCCAGGTACGCAACACGGTACGCACGGAAACCGAGGTTTCCAGCGGCGGGGTTAACAGGCCGGTTAACACGGAAACCGGCTTCGCGCCGAGCATCGGCCAGCGCATCGCAAGCGGCGGCATGGAGCTGGTGCGGCAGGCGGGTTTGACCATGCGCCACGGCATGGAGGGCTTGGGCCAGGCCGCAGAGGTCGTGACCGAGCCCGTGCGCCACCTGGTGACCGACCCGGCCATGCGCGCCCTGGGTGCGCCCGAGGGCAAGCCCCTGGGTAAGACCATGGGGGGCTTTGCCGACGCCATGGGCCTGCCCAAGCCTGCGAACGAGATGGAGCGTGTGGTGGGCGATGCGGCGCGCTTCATGGCTGGCGGTGCTGGCATGGCCGGGGCTGCCGGGCAGGTGGCACGGGTGGCAACTGGCCCGCTGCAAGCCGCTGCCGAACTGCTGGCGGCACAGCCCGGCGCCCAGGTGGCCGGGGCGGCGGGGGCTGGTGCGGCGACGGGGCTTGCACGCGAGGCGGGCGGCGGCGATGGCTGGCAGCTTGCGGCGGGGCTGGCAGGCGGGTTTGCCGGTGCTGGCGTGGCGCAGGCCGCAACAGCCGTGGGGCGGAACATGCTGCCCGCCAGTGCCCAGGCGGTAGAGCAGCAGATTGAGCAGGCCCTGGGCCGCGCCGGGGTGAACTGGCAGGACGTGCCCGAGCGCATCCGCCAAAGCCTGCGGGCCGAGGCTGCGCGGGCCATGGGGCCGGGCGATTCGCTGGACGGCGGGGCGCTGGCGCGGCTGGTGGATTTTCAGCGGGTGGGGGCTACGCCTACGCGGGGCACGGTGAGCCTCGACCCGGTGCAGGTGACCCGCGAGCAGAACCTTGCCCGCATGGGCGCGAACGCCACCGATACCGGCTTGCACGGCCTGGCGCGGGTGCAGAACGAGAACAACGCCACGCTGATCGAGTCGCTGAACCGCCTGGGCGCTGGTGGTGGGGACGATGCCCATGCAGTGGGTGCCAGGGCCATCGGTGCGCTGCAACGGGGGCTTGATTCGGACAAGGCGGCGGTTGATGCACTGTACAACCAGGCGCGAGACAGCGCGGGCCGCTCGTTCCCCTTGGATGGCCACGCCTTCACCACGCAGGCCAGCAAGCTGCTGGACGATGCCCTATTGGGCGGGGCGCTGCCGCCATCCGTCTCCCAGCACCTGAACCGCATCGCAGCCGGTGAAGTGCCGTTCACGGTGGACTACGCGGAGCAACTGAAAACAGCCATGGGCAAGCTGCAACGCGGCACCAGCGACGGGCAGACCCGGATGGCGCTGGGGCTGGTGCGGCAGGCGCTGGACGATGCCCCGGTGTTGGAGCTGGGGGCGGCTGGCCCAGCGGCTGGAGCGCGGGCCGGGGGCGGCGGGCAACCCTACGCCGGGGGCGTGGAGCTTGGGGAGCAGGCGCGGCAGGCATTCGACCGCGCCCGGCTGGCGAACCGCGACATGATGCGGCGCGTGGAGCGCCATCCCGGCCTGAAAGCCGTGTACGAAGGCAATGCCACGCCGGATGATTTCGTGCAGCGGCACGTTATCAGCCCCCCGGCCAAAGCGCTGGACACAGCGCTACTAGCAGCCGAGCTGCGGCGCAGTGACCCCCAGGCCCTGGAAGCTGTACGGGGCAGCATCGCCGCGTATTTGAAGGCGGCGGCCATTGGATCAGCATCTGATGAAACGGGCCGGTTCAGCGCCAGCGGCTACAACCGCGCACTGTTGAAGCTGGGCAGTCGCAAGCTGGCGCAGTTCTTCGACAAGGATGAAATCGCCTTGATCCGCTCCGTGGGCAGGGTGTCGCAGTACACCACGGCGCAGCCTGTGGGGTCGGCAGTGAACAACAGCAACTCCGGCGCGCTGCTGATGGGCCGGGGGCTTGATCTGCTGGACAGGCTTTCGTCCAAGGTGCCGCTGCTGGGGATTGGCCCCACGGTGTCCACGGCCACCCGAGGTATGCAACAGCGCCAGGCGCAGGACGTGGGCGCGGCCCTGGTGCGACGGCAGACCCAGGATGGACGCCGGGCCCCCGCCCTGACGTTTGGGGCTTTGATGGCTTCGCAGGAGCATTAATGGCGGGGCTCTGCCACCGCCCATTCCCATTCCAGCAAAACGAACTATTGGAGCACCAGCATGGCAACACCCTGGACGTTGGAGCGTAGGCAACGGCAGGCCGCGCTTATTCGGCAATGGCAGCCGTGGAGGCAAAGCACTGGCCCAAGGACACCCGAGGGCAAGGCCCGGTCATCGCGCAATGCTTGGCAGAGTGGGCGACTGGCGCAAATTCGCAGGATGGCCAGGGCGCTAAATGCCGAGATGGCCGAAATCCGCAGAGACATGCGCAAGATCAGCTGGGTGGCGCGGCGGTGACGGCTTGACGCTGCGCGCTACCCGCACCCCAGGCCCGCCGCGTGCGGGCTTTTCTGTTCCTGACGCTGGCCGTTTTTCCGAAATCGCCTTACATCCGCCATTACATCGGCCAGAAAGAGAAAAAGCCCGCTACCGTATTGATAGCGAGCTTTCCTTTACTGACTTGGTGCCGGAGAGATGAATCGAACACCCGACCTTCTCATTACGAATGGGAAGTCATTGCCTTATTTTGCTTGCTGCTTGTGGCTATGATGCCTTTGTTGGCACAATTTTGGCACAGTCAATGGCAATCAAGGTTTTCGATGGCAGCAATCAACAAGCGAGGCCCGTACCAATGGCGGGCACAGATTCGTAAACATGGCTTCCCCCTCTGAGCAAGACTTTCACGACGAAGGCAGAGGCCGAAGCCTGGGCCAAGATGAACGAGTCGGAGATGGCTCGGGGGGTATGGGTTAGCAGAGGGGAGGCTGAGGCTACAACGCTCGGGGAAGCGTTGGAACGGTACGAGGCGGAAGTCACGCCAAAGAAAAAGAGTGCAGCAGGGGAACGATCGTTTTTGCGCATCTGGCGGGGCACTGCGCTTGCCAAGCGGTCTCTGGCCTCTATTCGTAGTGCCGACGTGGCCAAGCTGCGCGACACTTGGCTTCAAGAGTACGAACCCGCAACGGTGCTTCGCCGCCTGGCCGTCCTGTCCCACGTCTTCACCATTGCCCGCAAGGAATGGGGCATGGAAAGCCTGTCGAACCCGGTTGAACTGGTGCGCAAGCCCCAGCCGAACAACGCACGGACGCGGCGCATTGCGATAGGCGTGGAAGATGCCGAGTCGGAGCGCGGGACACAGGATGGCGAGCTTGAACGGGTTGTTGCTGCCAGCGGCTCGACCGTGCTGCCCTCCATTGTGTGGCTAGCCGTTGAAACGGCTATGCGGCGCGGCGAAATCGTCACGCTGCGCTGGGAGCATGTGGATTTGAAGCGGCGGGTTGCGCATCTGCCTGCCACGAAGAACGGCAGTGCTCGTGACGTTCCCCTGTCGTCTGCCGCCGTGTCAGTGCTTCAAGCTCTGATGGACGCGCAGGACGCCGACGCTGAGGGCAGCGGCCGCGTGTTTGATATTCGCAATGACGCGGTGACGCGAGCCTTTGAGCGCGCGGTTAAGCGCGCACGACAACGCTATATCGAGGAATGCTCCGAGGCCAAGCAGCGGGCCGACGGCAAGTTTCTGACCGATCTGCGCTTTCACGATCTGCGGCATGAAGCCACGTCGCGCCTGGCCTCGATCTTTCCTCTGCATGAACTGACGAAGATCACGGGGCACAAAGACCCGCGCATGCTCATGCGGTATTACCATCCGCGCGCCGAGGAACTGGCAAAGCGCCTGGCGTGAAAAAGGGTCGCCGCCAGTTGAACAGGGGACTCTGCGTAAATTTCACGCAGTAGCGAGTAGATTAAATAGTCCACCCTGAACAACCCGCAAGCCGTTGATCCGATTGGAGGTTCTGCGGATTGCTGAGCGCAGGATTTGCAAGGTATGGTTCAGCCAGCCCCTGTTTTCTTGCAAATTCCTCCGAGTAGTCCGATGGGTCCCAAACCTTCGCAGCCGCAGTCCGGCGAACTGTTCATCTCGCGCCTGGACGAGTTGATCAACATGCAGCACCCGCTGGTGCGCCTGGCCGGGCTGATCGACTGGGCCGAGATCGAACGGACCTTCGCTGCGTCGTTCACATCCGGTCGTGGCCGACCCGCCTTGGCGCCGCGCCTGGTCGCCGGGCTGCTGTACCTGCAGCACACCTTCGATGCCTCCGACGAAGCCGTAGTCAACACCTGGGTGGAGAACCCGTACTGGCAGTTCTTCTGCGGCGAAACCTACCTGCAAACCGAATCGCCCATCGACCCCTCGAGCCTGACGCGCTGGAGAAAGCGCGTGGGAGAAGAGGGCGTGGAAACGCTGCTGGCGGCTAGCATCGATGCCGCCCGCCGTGGTGGCGTGATCCGCCAGGCCAGCGCGCAGCAAGTGATCGTGGACACCACCGTCATGCCCAAGGCCATCGCCCATCCCACCGACAGCCGCTTGCTCGAGCGCAGCCGCCAGCATCTGGTCAAGGCGGCCCAGGACCACGGACTGCGGCTTCGCCAGAACTACAACCGGGTGGCCCCGAGGCTGGCCGCGCAGATCGGGCGCTACGCGCACGCCAGACAGTTCAAGCGCATGAAGAAGGCCATGCGCACGCTGCGCACCCGCGTCGGCCGCGTACACCGCGAAGTGGCTCGCCAACTGCACGCACTGCCCGAAGCGGCCAAAGCCAAGGTGCAGGACCTGCTACAACGCACGGGCCGCATCCTGACCCAGGCACCGAAGGACAAGAACAAGCTGTACGCCCTGCACGCACCCGAAGTGGAGTGCATCAGCAAGGGCAAGACCAGGACACCCTACGAGTTCGGCGTGAAGGTCAGCATCGCCACCACGTTGAAGGAAGGCTTGGTGGTGGGCATGCGCTCCATGCCGGGCAATCCGTATGACGGCCACACCCTGGCCGAGACACTGGAGCAGGTGGGCATCCTCACCGGCACGGACAAGCCGCCCGCCACGGCCATCGTGGACAAGGGCTACCGGGGCGTGGAGATCGAGGGCGTGCGCATCCTGCGCTCAGGCCAGAGGCGCGGCATCACCAGGACGCTCAAGGCGATGATCCAGCGAAGAAGCGCCATCGAGCCGACCATCGGGCACATGAAGATGGACGGGCGGTTGGGGCGCAATCCGCTCAAGGGGGCACTGGGCGATGCCATCCATGCGGTGATGTGCGGCGCGGGGCACAACCTGCGCCTGATCCTGGCCGCGCTGCGGCTTTGTTGCGCTCGATTCGGGCTGTCGATGCGGGCGCTCATCGCCGCGCTGATCGCCACCCCTGATGACCGCCTACCCGCCCGCAGCTGAGAATGGAATTGTTCAGGGTGGATTAAATATCGGCCTGCGTAGCTTTTACGCAGTGCTGCGCGTATGATACACAGATGCTGTCGCGCCGTATCACGTTTGCCGATTTGGCGGCCGTCGGTCGCATAGATAGACATCGTCTGCGCAACCTCCTTAAGGATCTCCCGGAGTTCGCGCGGCGGCCTGTCAGCGAGCGCGTGGCCAGCGAGTACACCCGCCACGACCTTACGGTCGTAGCGGTGTTGTGTGAACTTGATCGCATGGGCTTGCGCAAGGAAGCGATCGCTAAGTGGACGTCGCCCATCCAGAAGGCATTGTATGGGCCTCGCTCGATCGATGATCCGCAGCTATTCCTTAGCTGCGACCCTCACCAGGCTTCCCTAATCGCCCGTCAGTCGTTCCAGGGCGCAGGTGTCGTGGTCGATCTGGATCGGGTGCTGAGCGTAGTAGATAGCCACTGCAGCGGGCTGGAGGGAGCCCGGGAGCAGCAGCGCGAACTGGACTTCGGCCCTATCAGGGTTGCCGTATCTAAGGCTGTGAGGACAACGCGAGGTCGCAGCCATGGATAGCTTGCGCGATTGCCTTGACAAAGCGGGCGTCACTGCGGAGAGCACGGTCGATTTCGGGGCCGCTGCGAGCCCACGTCATGTGCGCTATCTTGACCTGCTGGGCAGCCAAGAAAGTGATGCGTTGCTGCCCGACGCGGTCGTCGAGTCGGGTGGCGTACCGCTCGCCTACTTGGTCCGGCGCGACACTTTGGGCAGTTCACCTGCGGACACTGCTGCGCTCGCGCGCTTGGTGCGTGTGCTGGCCTGCCGGGCCGACGCGCGCTATCTGGCGGTCTTTGAGCCCGGTCAGGTGGTGGTGTATCCAATTCGGATGGACGTGGCGCTGCCTACCCCGGTATTGTTAGACACCGAGGCAGGCCAGTACGCTAAGTTTCGCGGCATGCTGGGCGGTAGCGCGGTGGATGCATCGTCCAACGTGTCTGCCCGAAAGTCGCGCAAAGCCGAAGCTCAGTGGCTGGACGGGCTGCTATTCCAGTTGCTAACCGACGCTGCACGTGCGATCCACGCAGCCGCCCCGTCGTTAACCATACAGCAGGTGCTGGCGCTGGTGGGGCGCGCGCTTTTCTTCAGGTTCCTCGTCGACCGGCGCATCGTTGGGGAGGCCGATCTCGCTCGCATCAGTCGCGCAGACAACCTGAGCTTGGTATTCGGTAACTTGGATGCATTGCTGCAGACATGCACTTGGCTGGACAAAACCTTCAACGGCGACCTACTCAGCCTTGGGGGGGCGCACGATGATCGCGACAGGTATGTCGATCTGCGGCAGTTGCTGGAGGAGGGCGCCGACACAGTTTGCTGGCACTTGACCAATATCCAGTGCAAAGCCGTCGGGGGCCAGTTGCCACTGCAATGGGGGGGCATCTACTTCAAGCACGTGCCCGTGGACGTGCTGAGCCAAGTCTACGAGGACTTTGCCCACCAGTTCATCCCCGAGTTGGCCCGGGAAACCAGCATCCACTTTACGCCACGCAAGCTGGCAGAGATCGTGGTCGATGGTGCGTTCAGCGCTGTGCGCAGCTCCACGCCCGACCAAGCCCGCGTGCTGGATCCGGCTGTTGGCGGCGGAGTGTTCCTGGTGCTGGCGTTCAAACGGCTCATCGCCGAGCACTGGCAGGCGTCGGGCGAGCGGCCTGACCGTAAGGAGATTCGGCAGATCTTGATGCAGCAGCTCACTGGACTGGACGTCAACCGGGATGCTTTGAACGTGACAGCCTTGAGTCTGTACCTCTGTGCGCTGGAGCTCGACCCGCATCCTAGCCCGCTGTCGGACCTCAAGTTCGAGAAGCTGATTGGTTCGATCCTGCACCCCGTCGATGCTGCCGCTCTCGAGCTAGATACCGTGCCACCGGACTCGCCGCACGACCGCCTGCTCGGGAGCTTGTCTGCCCAGGTGCTCGCCCGGCATGCGTCCCAGTACGACATCGTGATTGGCAACCCGCCTTGGAACGCTTTCAAGGATGAGCGGGCCGGTGCGCTGAACTGCACCTTGCGCAATCTTCTTGCGCCCAAGCAGCCGTCGTCGCCGCCTGCGGGCGCTGTGGTTGCGCGCTATGGCTCGCCCGACATCGCCTTCGTACTGGCCGCGTCACGCTGGGCCAAGCCCGCAGGGGCGATCGGTTTCGCTGTGCATGGACGGTTTTTCTTTCAAGAAGATTCGTTCGCGCTACGCCGGCATGTCTTCGAGAACCTGCGTGTCACCGGTGTCATGAACTTCGCGGCGCTGCGCCAAGACGAGAAAATCTGGCCAAAGAACGACGCTCAGTTCGCGCTGATGGTCGCCGCCAATGAGCGGCCTAGTCCGCTGGACAGTTTCTACTTCATCAGCCCGCGCCACGAGCCTCAGTTGTCTCAGGCCGGGGTCTTCCGCATCGATCCTGGTGCGGCGATCCCGGTGGCGCTGCATGACGCATGTACTGATCCGCATGCCTTCAAGGCGCTCTACAAGGGTGGACGTCTTGGATTGGATCTACTGCACCGCCTGCACAGTGATGCGACGTTGCCGCTGGGTCAGCAGATAGCCAAACACGGCGTGAAGTTCCACAGCGGCTACCAAACCGGCAAAGAACACAAGCGCGATGATGATGCCAGCCATCTGTTGGGACTACTGGATGCCCAGCTGGACATGGCCTTCGTCGCCGCGCCAGGAGCAAGACCGCAAGGCGAGCTGGACCTGTACTTTGAGTTGCCTAAGGTGCAGTGGGCACGTGCGCCGCAGATCTACCGGGGACCGTTGCTGCTGCTGCGTGAATCGCCGCGCGCCGAGCGCCATCTGCGAGGTGCGCTCTACTCGGACACCGACGTGGCATATCGGGAGAGCTTCATAGGACTCTCAGCCCAGGGCAAGCCGGAACTAGCGCGGCTACTGGATTTGATCTACGTCGTCTCCTATAGCGACTTGTTTCTGTACCACCAGCTTCTCACTAGCCCGAAGTTTGGTGTTGAGCGTGACTCTTCGCTGCAGAAGGATCTGATGGCCTTCCCGTTGATCAAGGAAGAAGTGTTGACCTCGGAGCAAGCACGCAAGGTGCGCAGAGTGGTTGCGCAGTTGCAGCAGCGTCAGGTGAACTGGCATCAGCTCGACGAGTTGGTGTATGACCTGCATGGCCTGACGACGGCAGACCGGCAACTCGTGCGCGATACGCTGGCAATGGAGCTGCCGTTTACGGACGTTTCCAAGCAGGCCAGCTCACGCACCGATTCCGTCATGCGGCAGCAGTTTATCGACACGCTGGCAAGACTCATCGGCCCCTTCGCAGATCCAGCTCAAGCGAGCGTGAGAGAACTGCCCGCCCGGCCAATCGATGGTTGGGTCTTCATTGAGATCAGCGCGCCCGAAGCTCGACGACATGTACTGCCGGATCCGGACCTTGCCCATCTGGTGAGCTTTGCGGAGAGCTACTGGAGCACCCGCGTGACGATCAGGCTCAGCGATCGCACCATCCTCGGGCTGCTTGACCACCAGCGCTATTGGACGCTCACCGAAGCCCGTAGCTTGGCGCTGGACTGGCTGCAATCGGAGCCGATGGCGCAGCCGGGCTCTGCACCTCTCATCGATCAGACCGGGGTTTCGCCAGCGTGATGTTCACCAACCTGGGACGGGCCCCTGCCCAATACGACGCCTACCCGCCCTGGAGTCCCGGCGTGATCGTCGTCGTGGAGCAGGCAATCCGCCAGGGTTGGCGCATGCTGGTGCTGGACCATCAAGACGTGCTCGCCACGCGCGACGAGGATCGCATCACGGACCGACTGCTGGACATTCTCGTTGACTTGCGCAAGAGTGGTGCAGTGCCGGGCTTCACAGTCGATCTCTTTGGCCTACCGGTTCGTGATGCCAAGCTGCCGGACTGGCAGGGCGTGTCGATCGACAAAACCCCAGACATCACGGTCTATCCCGCGCGACCGCGCCAGGGTATTGGCGAGGGCCGCCACGACGCGCTGTTTCTAGAGTGCAAAGTGCTGGACGGCAACCGTCGGCTGACGCAGTATGGCGACCAGGGTATCCAGCGATTCTTGGACGGTCGCTACGCGTGGCGCATGCCGCACGCCCACATGGTGGCGTACGTGTTTTCTGCCACCGACCGTCACCCTGCATCGGCGCTCAAAGGCCATTTCACGCGTCAGCGCGCGGGGTCACCTCGCCAGACCAATGGGCAGCGCCTGGCGCTGCGAGATGGCCCCAAAGAGGTGCTCCCGGCAGGCTGCGCATGCACTCGCCCTGTCATCCAGACTGAACACCTAAGATCGGCGCCTGTCCTGCCAGGTCGCGAGAACCTTATCCAATTGCGGCACCTGTGGTTGTGCGACCCGGCTTGAGCAGAGTGAATATATGCCAGAAAACTATACGCTGAGTTCAACAACGCAGATGCTCAAGTTCAGCCCAGAGCAGATGGAAGAGTTTTGGGAGAAACTGAATCAATCTTCGGCCGATGCCTGATGTTCGGCACGCCAGGAACGCACGCGCGCGCCGTACTCGGCCCGCAAGGGGGTCAGGCGCTCAGCGTCTGGGTGTTCCTTGCTGGATTCGTCGGCGATCTGGCCAGTGCGGATGGCCCGCAGGTCGGTGATGACCTCGCGGGCGCACTCGAAGGCGACGGCCTCGGTCTGTGTCCATTTCTGCATGGTGGTCTTCCGGCGCTCAAGCGTATGCTGGCGAGGGATACCACCGGCTGAAGTCCAGCCGTGCGATATGCGCGACTTCAGGTGCATCGACCAAGACGTCTAGCAAGTGCTCGATGGTACGAAAGCGCAGCCGTTCGCCGTTTTCGCTAACAACCTCATAGTGTTCGCCTCCAACGTCAAGCGCCAAGGCATACCCGGCCTGGTTATCTGCAATCACATGGGATGCTATCGGGGCCGGGGTCTGGTCACCCAGCGACGAGAGTTGATGCAAGCTGATCGTCTTCATGGTCTTCCCTGTCTGCGTTGAGTTCTGCATAGATCACAAATCTTTGTCTGATGCCGGGGCGGCTTGTGGCCAGCCAATGGCGGCTTTGATTGCATCGACATGCTCATCTCGGGTCAGCTCGTGTACTTGAGGCGCAGCACCTCGGCCGCTTCTTGGGCGGTCAGTAGCGCGTCGTCGGGCAGGGCGTGGAGCTTGGCGAGCTCGGCGGCGTTCAGGACGCCGGGGGTGTATTGGTAGTAGGTGGCCATTGCGGGGCTCCAATATCAGCGATTCCCCGTGGGGCAACGCGCCACCACGAGGACATCCGCAGCCTTTCGCCGCGGATCGGACCCGTGCTTCCCTTGTCATCGGGCGGGCCTCGGCTGTTCTTGCCAACGAAAGCACTTCTGACCGCCATCGCTGGCGATCCTCGGCCCAATTGCTGGACCGGTTGACTCACATATTGCCACGGGGCGACGCGCGGCGGCACCATTGTTTTGTCGGTCGCCCAGGCGAGTCCAGGTCGCGCCGAACAGGTCCGGGTGGTTCAGCGCCTAGGCCAAGGTGTCCGGGCTCGCCACGGGCCGCCTGATGAGACGAGGGAGCTATACGGCGAGCGCCTTGATCTCGGCGACAGCCGCCGCGTGGCCCGCTTGGGTGAGTCGGTAGCCCGATTTGGCGTCGCCGTGGGCCAACTTCTCTGTGTGGAGGTCGCGCAGTCGGTTCCGGACGGTGCCTGCACTTCGGCGGCTCAGGCTCTTGAGCACCGAGTCCACCGCCACCGCGTCGGGATAGTGACTGTGGAGCAGGATCAGGAGCTCGGCCTTCACAGGCACGTCCGCGTGGACGAGACGCGTGCCGCCAATTTCCTCGACGAGGGTGCCGACTGGTGCCTGTACCAACTCGATCAGGGCACCGGCCTCTTGCATGGACACGCCGGTCGCATGGCGTAGAAGCTCGGCGGTAATCCACGCAGCGCCCTGGTGCGTAAAGGCCAGATCGTGGGTGTTGGAGTCCACGTCGTTCTTGTGCGCGATGTTCCGCTTGTTGCGGAAGGTATACATCGATCGCGCCACCCTGGCGGCGCAGATGCGCAGGCCCTCCGGCATCGAGGTGTTCTCGACCTTCTTGCCGAGGTAGTCGTCAACGCTGGGCTTTGCGTCGTAGGTGCCAGTATCGATGTGCTGGAGGCACTGCACGAAGGTCTCGACGAATTTGCCCGGCGCCGCCCGCTCAAGCGTGCGCGTGGCGCAGTCGCGCCTGATCTTTACGAGGTCGCCCGCGAGGTCTGCGGCCAGCGTGGGGCCGAGAAGTCCGGCCAGCGCGGCCACAAGTCGGGCCTCATCCACGGATCATCGCCTCGACGCGCTTCACGCCCTCGTGGCTCACCTTGTAGAGCTTACGAGCCTGCTGGCTGCTCCCGCTCTTCTTGAGTTGGAGGATGAGCATGGGCTTCTGGCTCTTCATCTGATCGATGGCGTCGGTGATGTTCGCCAGCTTGTGGCCGAGGTGGGTCAGCTCCTTGTTGGCCGAGGCCGCGGTGAAGCTCTCCGCAGACTGGCAAACCTGCAACCAGTAGCCGACGACCAGCGCCTTCTCTGCATTGGTCTTGGGACTCGCGGCTGCGTAGAGCTCGGCGAAGGTTGAGAAGGTCGGTGTGCCCTTTGCGGGCTCGGCGGCGGGCTCGACCGCGTCAGCATCCTCATCGCCATCGCCCTCCGTCGCCGCAGCCGCTCGGCCACTCGCGACCTTCGCATCTATGCCCAGTAGGCTGGCGATGTAGGTCAGTACGCGAGTCCTGGCTTCTTCTTCGAGAGGCTCCAGCGCGTCGTGGACTGCCTTGATGGCGCTGAACTCCTTGGCTGCTGCATCACTCATGATTAAAGACAATTTTGTTGGACATGAGGTAACTCTATTCGCAAATTCTTGAGTGTCAACTCCCGCATGTTTTTCGAATGTCCGACTGACCGCAGATCGCCGGCTACGACGGCTCGCGGTTCGACTCCGCCGCGGCACGATGCCCTGACACCATCTTTAGGGGGATCGGCATGACATCTCTGGCAGAAGTAGCGACTCGGCACATGGCAGCCGGCATCGAGGACATTGAGGAACTTGCTCGCCTGTGCGAGCGGGACACGGGCAAGGCTCCGAGCCTGCGCTCCCTCATGAGCTACCGCTCAAACTTCCGGCGTGGCGGCAGCGACTGGCTCGCCAAGCGCGATCCCGAGGCGGCGAAGACGGCCAACTCGCGGTGGTATGAGGCCAACGTCGAACGGGCACGCGAGATGAGCCGCGAGTGGGGCAAGAAGAACCCGGAGGCCAAGCGCGAGGCCGGCCGCCGCTGGCTTGCCACCCACAAGGAGGAACACAAAGCGCACAGTCGCCGGTGGAAGCGCGTGAATGCTGCGAGATGGCTGCTGAGCCGGGCGCGCTCGAACGCCAAGCAGCGCGGCCGCGAGCTGACGATCACCGAGGAGGAGGTCGAGGCGCTGCTCGCGCCCGGGGTCTGCGCTCTGACCGGCCTGCCGTTCTACGGGGAAGAGTGGGACGCGTGTAGCAGCCGTGACCCGTGGGCGCCGTCGCTCGACCGGATCGACCCGACGAAGGGATACGTGCCGGGCAACGTCCGCGCGGTGTGCTGAATCGTCAACTACATGCGGGGTGACTACCCCGACGCGGTGCTTGCGAAGGCGGCCAGGGCGATAGCCGATGCCTTCGGGGCCTGAAGCAAAAAGGGCAGCCCGTGTGGGCTGCCCTTCTCACTTTTTGGTGCCGCTTGCCGGATTCGAACTGGCGACCTTTTCATTACGAATGAACTGCTCTACCAACTGAGCTAAAGCGGCGAAACCTAAAAAACTTGTTCAAACCGTGTCTGCTACAACCCCGTAGTACCTCGCTGGCAGCCCGAAAGCCTTGCCGCGCTTAACTCCGTGGTCCAGCCTCACTGCAACCACGTCCCGATTACGAATGAGCTGCTCTACCGACTGAGCTACACCGGCGTAAGCCCTAGATTATAGCGCGCCGTGGTAGCTTGTCACGCGCTCCACCTCATTTTTGGAGCCCAGGATCACGCTCACGCGCTCGTGCAGCTGCTTGGGCACGATGTCCAGGATGCGCTCGCGGCCGTTGGTGGCGGCGCCGCCCGCCTGCTCGATGAGCCAGCCCATGGGGTTGGCCTCGTACATCAGGCGCAGCTTGCCGGGCTTGTTCGGCTCGCGCTTGTCCCAGGGGTACATGAAGATGCCGCCGCGCGTGAGGATGCGGTGTACGTCGGCCACCATGCTGGCGATCCAGCGCATGTTGAAGTCCTTGCCGCGCGGGCCGTCCTTGCCCTGCAGGCATTCGTCGATGTAGCGGCGCACGGGCGCGTCCCAGTGGCGCATGTTGCTCATGTTGATGGCGAATTCCTTGGTGTCCTCGGGGATGCGCACGTTCTCCTCGGTCAGCACGAAGGAGCCCTGTTCGCGGTCCAGCGTGAACATGGCCACGCCGTCGCCCACCGTGAGCACCAGCGTGGTCTGCGGGCCGTAGATGCAATAGCCCGCCGCCACCTGCTGGTGGCCGGGCTGCAAAAAGTCGCCCACGTCCACGCCCCGGTCGTCGTCGGGCATCTTCAGCACGCTGAAGATGGTGCCGATGCTCACGTTCACGTCGATGTTGCTGGAGCCGTCCAGCGGGTCGAACAGCAGCAGGTATTCACCCTGCGGGTAGCGGTTGGGCACGACGTAGATGCCGTCCATCTCCTCGCTGGCCATGGCCGCCAGGTGGCCGCCCCATTCGTTGGCCTCGATGAGCACCTCGTTGGCGATGATGTCCAGCTTTTTCTGGATTTCGCCCTGCACGTTCTCGCTGCCCGCCGCGCCCAGCACGCCGCCTAAAGCGCCCTTGTTGACGGCGTGGCTGATGCTCTTGCAGGCGCGGGCCACCACTTCGAGCAGCAGGCGCAGCTGCGACGGGATGTGCCCGTCCATGCGCTGCTGCTCGACGAGGTAGCGGGTCAGGCTGATGCGTTTGGTCATCTTGGGTATTCCTTTCAATCTGCCAGGGCGCGCGTGACGACCTCGCGCACGTCGTTGCTCAGGTCGGGGCGGGCGGCGACGCGGGCGATGGCCTCGCGGGCTGCCGTGCGCCAGGGTTCGGCCAGCTTCTTCCAGCGGTCCATCGCGCGGGCCAGGCGGGCGGCCACCTGGGGGTTGATGGCGTCCAGCTCGATCACGCGGTCGCTCCAGAACACGTAGCCCGCCGCGTCGGCGCGGTGGAATGCGCCCGGGTTGGCGCTGCAGTAGCTGAAGATCACGCTGCGTGCGCGGTTGGGGTTCTTGAGGCTGAAGTCGGGGTGCTTCAAAAGCTGCTTGACGGCGGGCAGCACGTTGCCGTTGCGGTCGGGTGCGCCCGCCTGCAGGGCAAACCACTTGTCGATGACCAGCGGCTCGTCCTTGAACAGGGCGTGAAAGCGCGCCAGCGCCGGGGCCGCCAGCTCGCTGCCGCTGGCGACCAGGGCGGTGAGGGCGTTGAAGCGGTCGGTCATGTTGCCCGCCACCTTGAAGCGCTGGTACGCCTTGCCGGGCCACACAGGGTCGCCGCTGCGCTGGGCTGCTATGCACAGCATGTGCAGCGCCAGGCCGCTCAGGGCGCGGCGGCCCGACGAGACGGGGTCGGGGCGGTAGCCGCCCGTGTCCTGGTTCTGCTCCCAGGCCCATTCCCAGTCGGCCTGCAGCGACAGGGCGAGCTGCTCGCGCATGGCCTCGCGCACGGCGTGGATGCGCTGGGGGTCCACCACGTCGAGCTGTTCGGCGATGTAGGTCTCGGACGGCAGGGTGAGCACCAGTTCCTTGAAGGCCGCGTCGAGCTGCGGGTTGCGCAGCACGCCGCGCATGGCGTCGATGAATTCAGGCGACAGGATTTGATGATCAAAAGTGCCGCCATCGCTTATCTGGTGTGCGCCATCAGCTATTGCATTGATAGCAATGCGCAGGGCCAGGCGCTGGCCTGCTTCCCAACGGTTGAAGGCGTCGGCGTCGTGCGCCAGCAGGGTGAGCAACTGCGCATCGGTGTATTCGATGTCCAGCACCACGGGCGCGCTGAAACCGCGCAGCAGCGAGGGCACGGGTTCCGCATGAAGGCCGGTGAATGTGAGGGTCTGCGACGCTTCCGTCAGCACGAACACGCGCGAGGTGCCGCCGGACGCATCGTCACCCGCCAGGTGCAGGGGCAGGGCGGCGCCGGTGGCGGCGTCGATCAGGCCCAGCTCCACGGGGATGACGAAGGGCTCCTTGACAGCTTGGCCCGGCGTGGGCGCGCAGCTTTGCGACAGCGTGAGCGCATAGGTGCGCGCGGCGGCGTCGTAATGGCCCGTGGCGCGCACGCGGGGCGTGCCGGCCTGGCTGTACCAGCGCTTGAACTGCGGCAGGTGCTGCGCGAGCGGGCTGGCGGGGTTGGCGTCGGCGATGGCCTGCACAAAGTCGTCGCAGGTCACGGCCTGGCCGTCGTGGCGCTCGAAGTAGAGCTTCATGCCCCGGGCGAAGCCTTCGCGGCCCACCAGGTTGTGCTGCATGCGCACCACCTCGGCACCCTTTTCGTAGATGGTGACGGTGTAGAAGTTGTTGATCTCGACGTAGCTGTCGGGCCGCACCGGGTGGGCCATGGGGCCTGCGTCCTCGGGGAACTGGGCGGTGCGCAGCACGCGCACGTCCTCGATGCGCTTGACGGCGCGGGCCGATGGCGAGCCCGCCAAATCCTGGCTGAATTCCTGGTCGCGGAAGACCGTGAGGCCCTCTTTCAGCGAGAGCTGGAACCAGTCGCGGCAGGTGACGCGGTTGCCCGTCCAGTTGTGGAAGTACTCGTGGCCCACCACGCTTTCGATGTTGGCAAAGTCCACGTCCGTGGCCGTGGCCTCGCTTGCCAGCACGTACTTGGTGTTGAAGATGTTCAGGCCCTTGTTCTCCATGGCGCCCATGTTGAAGTCGCTGGTGGCGACGATCATGAAGCGCTCCAGGTCCAGCGGCAGACCGAAGCGCGCCTCGTCCCAGGCCACGCTGTACATCAGCGAGTTCATGGCGTGCTCGGTCTTGCCCAGGTCGCCGGGGCGTACATACACCTGCAGCAGATGGTCGGTGCCCGAGCGGCTCTTGATCTTCTGCTCGCGCGCCACCAGCTTGCCCGCCACCAGGGCGAACAGGTAGCAGGGCTTCTTGTGCGGGTCCACCCATTGGGCGAAGTGGCGGCCGTCTTCCAGATCGCCGCTGTCCACCAGGTTGCCGTTGCTCAAAAGCACCGGGTACGCGGCCTTGTCTGCGCGCAGGGTGACGGTGTAGCTGGCCATCACGTCCGGGCGGTCCAAGAAGTACGTGATGCGGCGGAAGCCCTCGGCCTCGCACTGCGTGAAGAAGGTGCCCTGGCTCACGTACAGGCCCATGAGCTTGGTGTTCTTGGCGGGGCAGCAGGTGGTGAAGATTTCGAGCTGGAAGGGCGCATCGCCCTCCGGCAGGTTCTCCAGCACCAGCTGCGCGCCCTCCATCTTGAACGAGGTGCCCTGGCCGTTGACCAGCACGCGCGCCAGGTTCAGCTCGTCGCCGTCCAGCTTGAGCGGCTGCGCGGGTACGGCGCTGTTGCGGCGGAGCATCATGCGGTTGAGCACGCGCGTCTTGGCCGGGTCCAGGTCGAAGGTGAGTTCCACCGTGTCGATCCAGAACGCCGGGGCGGTGTAGTCCAGGCGCTGGATGGCCTGGGCTTGTCCTTCTTTCATCATCATGCTTGTCCTTAAACGCCCTGCTTGAGCGAGGCTTCGATGAACACATCCAGATCCCCGTCCAGCACCTTCTGCGTGGCCGAGACTTCGACGTTGGTGCGCAGGTCCTTGATGCGGCTGTTGTCCAGCACGTAAGAGCGGATCTGGTGGCCCCAGCCCACGTCGGTCTTGGTGTCCTCCAGCTTTTGCTGCTCTTCCTGGCGCTTGCGCAGCTCGTAGTCGTACAGGCGGCTGCGCAGGCGCTGCCAGGCCACGTCGCGGTTGCTGTGCTGGCTGCGGCCGTCCTGGCACTGCACCACGATGCCCGTGGGGATGTGCGTCAGGCGCACGGCCGAATCGGTCTTGTTGATGTGCTGGCCGCCCGCGCCCGATGCGCGGAAGGTGTCGGTGCGCACGTCGGCGGGGTTGATGTTGATCTCGATGCTGTCGTCGATCTCGGGATAGACGAACAGCGACGCGAACGAGGTGTGCCGCCCGCCCGATGAGTCGAACGGGCTCTTGCGCACCAGCCGGTGTACGCCCGTCTCGGTGCGCAGCAGGCCGTAGGCGTACTCGCCCTCGATCTTGATCGTGGCGCTCTTGATGCCCGCCACGTCGCCGGGGGTTTCGTCCTCCACCGTGGCCTTGAAGCCCTTGCGCTCGGCGTACTTCAGGTACTGGCGCAGCAGCATGCCCGCCCAGTCGCACGCCTCGGTGCCGCCCGCGCCGGCCTGGATGTCCACGAAGCAGTTCAGCGGGTCAGCTTCTTGGCTGAACATGCGGCGGAACTCCAGCTCCTCGATCAGCGGGGCCAGCTTGGCCGTCTCGGCCTCGATGGTCATCAGCCCGGCCTCGTCGCCCTCGTCCTTGCTCATCTCGTACAGCTCGGCGTTGTCGGCCAGTTCGCGCGTGAGCTTGTCCAGCGTGACCACCACGCCGGAGAGCAGCTTCTGCTCCTTGCCCAGCTCTTGCGCCTTCTTGGGGTCGTTCCAGATGCTGGGGTCTTCCAGCGACGCGTTTACCGTGCGCAGGCGCTCGTACTTGGCATCGAAGTCAAAGATACCTCCGTAACTCTTGCGTGCGCTGGGCCAGGTCGCCGAGGGTGGTGCCGATGAGGTTGATGCGTTCTGCGTCCATGGTGCGGGTGTCCTGTGTTCTGTACTGAAGGGGTAACCCGCGATTTTCTCATGCTCCCCAGTCAGGATCCCCGCTGGCCTGTGTTTTCAAAAATGATAGCAGCCAGTGCTTGCTGCATAAGCGCTGGAGCATGATTTGGCTTAAATATCCTCCAGCAGCGCATACGGCAGCGGCTGCAACACCAGCGGCACGCCGCCCGCCTGCAACGCCTCTTGCGCGGCAGACAGCTGGATGGAGATGATCGCGTCCACCCCCCCGCCTGGCGCGGGTGCGGCCTGCACCACGGTGCCGCAGGGCTGCTCCGCGTCGCTGGCGGCAAACACCTCGGCCCCCACGGCCACGTCGCCTGTTGCGTGCACGATGAAAGCCCGGCGCTTGAGCGTGCCCCGGAACTGGCTGCGCGCCACCACTTCCTGGCCGGGGTAGCAGCCTTTCTTGAAGTTCACGCCGCCCACCGATTCGTAGTTGAGCATCTGCGGCACGAAGGCATCCACCACCGGCGCGGACAGCGTGGCCACGCCGCTGCGCACCTCGCTCCATAGCCACAGCGCCTCGCTCATCACGGGGCCTGACGGGGCCGGTTCGGACGCAGGCGCCACCCACAGCGCACGCGGCTGGCCGTCGGCGGGGTAGAGGTGGATGACGGACGTCGCCCCCGCATCCGCGCGCGTCCACGCGGGCTGTGGGCCGCCGGGTACCGCGTCGCCCGCCAGGCCGTACAGCGCAAAGTCCGCCGTCGCGTCCGTCAGCTTCGCCTTGGCCCGCAGCACGAACATGGACAGCCGCTTGAGCGTGGCGGCGAGCAGGTCGCGGCTGCACACCAGCAGCACCTCGGCGGTGCCGCGCTTGAAGCCGATGAAACTCGCCTGCATGCGCCCCTTGGGCGACAGAAAGGCCGCCAGCCGGGCCTCGCTCATGCCCAGCAACGCGAAGTCCTGCGTCAACTGGCCGTGCA
>NZ_JASGDA010000086.1:0-6492 GCF_047607405.1 Acidovorax sp.
AGTTGGTGCAGCCCTGCGGAAGCACCGGGGTGGTTTCGGCTTGCATGCGATTGATTGTATCTGCAATAATTGCAGATGCAAATATCCCACCGAAAGCACGCATGACCCACTCCAACCAGCTCGAACAATGGCTCGCCCAGGAGCGCGACATCGCCGCCCGGCTGGATGGCGGCATCGGCCCCGGCGTCTCCCGGCCCGAGCAGATCGCGGGCCTGACCGGCCTGCAGCAGATGCAGGCCATGCTGCGCGGCGAGCTGCCCTTCGCGCCCATTGCGCGCACGCTGGACTTCCTGCTGGTGGAAGTCGATGAAGGCCGCGCCGTTTTCCAGGGCACGCCGGGCGCGGCGCATTTCAACCCCATGGGCACGGTGCACGGCGGCTGGTTCGCCACCTTGCTCGACTCGGCCCTGGGCTGCGCGGTGCACACGCGCATGCTGCCGGGGCGCGGCTACACCACGGCGGAGCTGAGCGTGAACATCGTCAAGGCCCTCACCCCCAAGGTGCAGCGCGTGCGCGCCGAGGGCCGCGTGATCCACTGCGGGCGCCAGCTCGCCACGGCGGATGCGCGCCTTGTCGGCCCCGACGGCACGCTGTACGCCCATGGCACCACCACCTGCCTCGTTTTCGACATGCCTGCACAATCCAAGGCATGAAATTTCTCCACACGATGCTGCGCGTTGGCAACCTCCAGCGCTCGATTGACTTCTACACCCAGGTGCTCGGCATGCAACTGCTGCGCACGTCCGAGAACCCTGAATACAAGTACTCGCTGGCCTTCCTGGGCTTCGAGGGCGGCAACCCCGGCCAGGCCGAGATCGAGCTGACCTACAACTGGGGCGTGGAGAGCTACGACATGGGCACGGCCTACGGCCACATCGCCCTGGGCGTGCCCGATGTGTACGCGGCCTGCGACAAGATCAAGGCCGCAGGCGGCCAGGTGACGCGCGAGGCCGGACCGGTGAAGGGCGGCACGACGGTGATCGCCTTCGTGACGGACCCGGACGGCTACAAGATCGAGCTGATCCAGCGCAACTTCGATGCCCCTGGCGCGGGTCTGCGCTAATCTTTTGATAGCTGACAGCGCTTGCTGCATAAGCGCTTGAGGCCATTTTTGCATGAAAAAAGCCCGGGGGTACCGGGCTTTTCCAGGGGGCGCGAAGCGCGCGGAGCGGCGGGGCCGTCCGTCAGTCGGCCAGCGTCACTTCCACGCGGCGGGCCTCGGCGTTGGTGCCGCTGGCCTGGGTGACCTCGGGCTTCTTCAGCTCGACCTTGTCTTCGGCCACGCCCAGGGCCTTGAGCGCGTCGCGCACGGCCAGGGCGCGCTGCTTGGCCAGCTCTTCGTTCACTGCGGCGTCGCCCGTGGCGTCGTGAAAGCCCGAGACCACGGCCTTCTTGCCCGCTGCCACGCCCTTGACCACGTCGGCCAGGGCTTCATTGGCGCCTGCGGCCAGTTCGGCCTTGCCGGTGGCGAAGAAGAACTTCACCACGCCGCCTTCCACGCGCACGCTGGCCGCGTCGCCAGCCACCGGGGCGGCTTGCGCAGCAGGGGCTGCACCGGGGGCGGACACGGCGGCGGGGGCCTTGGCGCCGCGCACCTGCTTGACGACCACCGTGCCCACCACGGCGGTGAGCAGCAGCGCGATCAGCGCGAACAGGAACCCAAGGGCAAAACGTTGTTGGCTGTCGTCGTCGGAACTGCTGTAGGACATGGAAGAAAACCCCGTAAATTAATGAAGTGGTTGTTGAAAACCGAACAAGCCCCGCATTCTAAATTGAACCCCATGACGACTCTGCCCGCCCCCTTGCGCGACCCTGCCCCTCTGCTGGAACGCACCCTGGCGCAATGGGGCGGCGAGCAGGACCTGTGGGTGTTTGGCTACGCATCGCTCATCTGGCGGCCCGATTTCGACTTTGCCGAGCGCCGTGCCGCCACGGTACACGGCTGGCACCGGGCGCTCAAGATGTGGAGCCGCGTGAACCGTGGCACGCCCGAATGCCCCGGGCTGGTGTTCGGCATGCTCTCGGGCGGCAGCTGCCGGGGCATGGTGTTCCGCATCCTGCAGCCGCAGGCGCGCCAGGTGCTCGTCGCGCTGTGGCAGCGCGAGATGCCCACCGCCGTCTATGACCCGCGCTGGCTTTGTTGCCACACGCCGCAAGGCCCCGTGAGGGCGCTGGCCTTCACCCTGTCGCGCAAAAGCCCCAGCCACACCGGCACGCTGGCGGACGGCGAATACCGCCGCATCTTCGCCCAGGCCCGGGGCCGCTACGGCAGCACGCGCGACTACGCCCAGGCCACGTACGACGAACTGCAGCGGCTGGGCATTCACGACCGGGCGCTGGCCCGGCTGATCGCGCTGACCCGCAACAAACTGCAATAGGGCGTAACGGTTGGGCCGTGCGCTCCCGGCGCCAGGACAATGGGCCGTCTTTCACCAACCAGAAGGAGCATGCAATGACGAACCCCAGCAATACGCACCGGGCACTGGCCCTGTCGGCCATCGCGGCGTGTGCCCTGGCGGGCTGCGCCGCCCATTCCCCCGGCCCCGCCGCCACTGCCACGCTGGAGCCCACGCGCGGCAACGCGGTCAGTGGCGTCGTCCGCTTCGTGCAGTCGGGCGAGGTCGTGAAGGTGTCCGGCGAAATCCGCGGCCTCAAGCCCGGGGCCGAGCACGGCTTTCACATCCACGAAAAAGGCGATTGCTCCAGCGGCGACGGCATGAGCACGGGCGGCCACTTCAACCCCGGCGGCAAACCGCACGGCCACCATGATGCGGCCGAGCACCACACGGGCGACCTGCCCAGCCTCAAGGCCAATGCCAGCGGCGTGGCCGTCGTGGCCTTCGAGTCGCGCAGCATCCGCGTGGGCAGCAGCGCCAACGACATCGTGGGCAGGGGCCTGATCGTCCACCGCGACCCCGACGACTACACCACCCAGCCCACGGGCAATGCCGGGCCGCGCCTGGCCTGCGCCGTGATCACGGCAGCGCCGTAAACCATGCGCTCCGGCGGGGCACAATGGCCGCCATGACCGCCCCGCCCTCCTCCCCCTCATCCTCCATCGCCGACCTGCGCAAGAGCTACGAGCGCGCCGAACTCGATGAAAGCGCCTCGCACCCTGCCCCGCTGCGGCAGTTCGACCAGTGGCTGCAAGAAGCCATCAACGCCCAGGTGCCCGAGCCCAACGCCATGACGCTCGCCACCGTGGGCAGCGACCTGCGGCCCAGCACGCGCATCGTGCTCATCAAGGGCTACGACGAGCGCGGCATCGTCTGGTTCACCAACTACGACAGCCGCAAGGGCCGCCAGATCGCGGGCAACCCCTATGCGGCCCTGCAGTTCCACTGGGTCGAGCTGGAGCGCGTGGTGCGTATCGAGGGTGTGGTGGAGAAGGTGAGCGCCGAGGAAAGCGACGCCTACTTTGCCAGCCGCCCGCTCGACTCGCGCATCGGCGCCTGGGCCAGCCCGCAAAGCCAGGTGATCGCCGGGCGCGGCGTGCTGGTGGCCAACGCGGCAAAGTACGGCGCGCAGTACCTGATGAACCCGCCGCGCCCGCCGCACTGGGGCGGCTACCGCCTGAAGCCCGACCAGTGGGAGTTCTGGCAGGGCCGCAAGAGCCGCCTGCACGACCGGCTGCGCTACCGGCTCGATGGCGGCGAATGGGTGCGCGAGCGGCTGGCGCCTTAACGATCAACGCGGCTCAACCAATATTCTGGCATTTGATAATCGCCAGCTACCGCGCAAATGAGCACGCCTTCGGCAATTTCCGTACGAAAGCGAGCGCCCAGCCCCTTGCGGATGGTTTCGTAATACGCCGTCTGCGCCAGCAACTCCGAGCGGGCTTCGCTTGTGAAACGGGCCAGCCTCACGGCGCGATGCGGCGGGCTTCGGCGAACACGTCTTCTGCGGCAAAGGTCTGTACCCCGCCCCGCTCATACGCTGCCATGCGGCGCTCGATCTCCACAGCCCATGCCGCTTCTACTTCGGCAAGGGGGGATTCGTGCAGGGACTCCAGCAGGAGGTCAACAAGACGCGAGCGCTCTGCGGGCGAAAGCTCGCGTGCTTGTTCGGCAAGGTCAGCGACTACATCGGGCATGGCAAGACTCCGGGTGAAGTGCCGACGATGATACGTGCTGGCTCCCATGCGTTTCAACCGGACAGCCTAGAACGCCACCTTCACCCCCACCGTCACGTTGCGCCCCATCAGCGGCGCCGCGTTCTTGATGAAGCTGGTGTGCGCGTACGCCAGCCGGTCGGTGAGGTTGTTGGCCTTCAGGTAAACCTGCCACGGCGTGCCTCTGGCCCAGGTGCCGCTGTAGCTCACCCCCAGGTTCAGCATGCCGTAGCCCGGCGTGGCGCTTTCGAACTCGGCCACGCGGTTCTGGCGGGCCACCTGCACCCATTCGATCTGGCCGTCCCAGGCGTTCCAGTTGCCGTCCAGGCGCAGGCCCGCGCGGGCGGCGGGGATGCGCGGCAGCAGGCCGCCGTCTTCCAGCCGGGCGCGCACCACGTCGCCGAACAGGGTGATGCCCACGTGCCGATTCAGGCGCTGGCGCACCTGGCCCTCGATGCCGGTGAAGGTGGCGTTGGCCTGGCTGTACTGCAGCAGTTGCAGGCCGTCCAGCTCGTCCAGCGTGCGGCCATAGATGTAGTTGCGCACGCGGTTGTGGAACACGCTGACGCCGAAGGTGGTGTCGCCGCTGGTCTTTTTCAGGCTCAGGTCGATGTTGTGCGAGATTTCGGAGCGCAGGTCGGCGTTGCCGCGTTCGTACGTGCTGGTGGCCATGTGCAGGCCCTGCGCGTACAGCTCCTCCGCCGTGGGGGCGCGGCTGGCGCGGGTGAACGACGCGCCGAGCTGGTAGCCGGGCGTGAAGCGCCATACCGCGCCCAATGAGGCGGACGTGCCGTTGTGGCTGCGCTCGATGCCGCTGGTCTGCGCCTCGGCGGTCTGGCGGTCGTGGCGCAGTGCGGCTTCAAAACGCCAGTCGCCCAGGCGGTATTCCTCCAGGATGAACAGGCCCGTGCGGCGCGTGACGGTGGGCTCCACGTAGGCTTCCTCGCCCTCGGCGCTGAACTTGCGCTCTGAGGTCTGCAGGCCGATCACGCCCTTGAAGCCCGCGACGGGCTCGTGCTGCAGCTCGATGCGCGTGTCGTAGGCTTTGTTCTTGAAGGTGGTGCTGACGGCGCCGTCCTCGACCTCGTCGTGTACGTAGTCCGTGACGCCCGCGCGCAGGCGCAGGGCCGAGAAGCCCGCAAACGGGTTGCGCAGCTCGCCGCGAATGTCCAGCCGCTCGCTGCGCAAGTCCACCACGGGCACGTCGCCGTGTTCCTCATCCTCATGGTCGTGTCCGTCTTCGTCCTCGTCCGCGCCGCAAACCAGGCGGTTGCCGAGGGCACCGCAGCCCTCGAAGCCATGGTTGTGGCCCGGCAGGCCGTACTTGGCCGTCTGGCGCGTGTACGCGGCGCCCAGGTAGCCGCTGTCGCCCACCCACGACAGGCCCACGCTGCCGGTGTCGGTGCGGTTGAAGCTGCCAGACACCTTGCGGGTGGCCTCGCCGTCGGGCGCCCAGCCCTTGCCCACGCGGTAGTCGCCCGCGTCGCGCGCCACGCCTTCCACGTGGATGGCCAGGTGGCCTGCGCCGCCGGTCAGCGCAAAGGCGCCCGCCCCTTCGCGCGCGCCAGTGCCCGCGCGCAGCTCGGCGCTGCCTTCGTAGCCTTTTTGCGGTATGGCGGTGGGCACCTTGCCGTCCAGCACATTGACCACGCCGCCCACGGCGCCGTTGCCATAAACCAGGGCCGAGGGGCCGCGCAACACCTCGATCTGCGTGGCGAGCAGGGGTTCGGAGACCACGGCGTGGTCGGGGCTGATGGTGGATGCGTCGTGCAGCTCGGCGCCGTCGCTCAGGACCTTGACGCGCGGGCCGTCCATGCCCCGGATGATCGGGCGGCTGGCCCCGGCGCCGAAGTGGCTGCTGGTGATGCCGGGCTCGCTGTTCAGGGTTTCGCCCAGCGTGGCCTCGCGGCGGCGCACGAGGTCGTCGCCTTCGAGCACGGTGACGGGGGTGGTCATGTCGTCCGCGCCCAGTTGCAGGCCGCTGGACGAGACGGTGACGGGCGGCAGGCTGGCTTCGGGCTCGGCGGCTTGCGGCTGCGCCAGGGCGGCCCCGGACAGGGCCAGCATGGCGGCCAGGGCGACGGGGCGCAGGGCGGGTCGGTGGAGAACGAGGGGTTGGGTCATGGTGATGGTTTGCGGTAAATGCGTGCAGCGGCACGCGGCCCCGCGCCACGGGCGCAGAGCATGAATGTGAACAAAAATGGCCACCAGCGCTTACTGGACGGGCGCTGGCAGCTATGAAATCAGGAGTTGGGGAACGTCAGGCCCGCGCGGGCGGCGGGCCGCGAGCCTGGAACAGCGCCGCGTGCGGGGCCGTGGCGCGGCCCGCATGGCGTGCGGGCGGTGCCAGCGGCGCCGCCGTGGCGGGCAGCGCCAGGGGG
>NZ_JASGDA010000087.1:0-26858 GCF_047607405.1 Acidovorax sp.
GAAGGCGCGGCGGCCCGCCCGCAGCGCGCGGGCCAGCCGCAGCAGCCACGCCAGGCCGCACCGGCCCACGTGCCCCCAGTCGCCCCGGCGCCCGCCCCCGTACACGCGCAGGAGCAAGGCTTCTTCGCCTGGCTCAAGGGCCTGATCTTCGGCACCCCCGCCGCAGCGCCCGTGGCCGCACCGGCCCCTGCCGCCGCACCCCAGGCCCCGGGCCGTGGCGAACCCCGCCGCGATGGCCGCAATGGCAATGGCAACGGTGAAGGCCGTGGCCGCCGTGGCGGACGCGACGGCAACCGGGACGGGCAGGCCCGCGAAGGCGCTGGCGGCGAAGGCCGTGGCCGCCGTGGCGAGCGCTCCGCCGAAGGCCGTGCCCCGCGCGATGCGAACCGCCCCGAAGGCGAGGCCCGCGAGCCGCGCGAAGGCCGCGCTCCCCGCGAGGGCGGTCGCAACCGCCGCGATGCCGAGGCACGCCCACAATCCGCTGGCCTGAACGGCGATGCCAACGCCCAGGCCGAGAGCCTGAACGCGCCCGAGGCTGCACCCGCCCAGCAACAGCCCCGTGGCGAACGCGGCCCCCGCCGCGAGCGCGGTGAACGTGGCGGCCATCGCGGCGAGCGCGCTCCCCGCACCACGGGAGCCCCGGACGCCACGGTCGCTCCCGCAACCGCTGCCGCCTCTGGCGACTTTGTGGACACCACGCCGCTGGCCCCCTTGCCCGACCTGGACCTGACGGGCAACGAAGCCGCAAGCCCCGGCGGTGCAGAAGAACAGCAGCGCCGCGAGCGCCGCTCGCGCGACCGCTATGGCCGCGACCGCCGCGAGCGCGGCCCGCGTGACGGCAACGGCAACGCCGCCGAAGCCGCCGCCGCGCCCGCGATGCAGGACTTCGACCCCACGGAACCCGCGCCCGCGCAGGACGAAGCCCCCCGCCGCAGCTACTTCAGCGCGCCCGCCGCTGCGCCTGCTCCCATGGCAGTGCCCGCTGTGGCGGAACCGGTGGCGCAAGCAATACCCGTTGCTGTTGCCGCTCCCGCACCCGTTGCCGCGCCCGCACCTGCACCCGTCGTCGCGGCACCCGCGCCCGTGGCAGCCGCTCCGGCCTCCGCACCCGTCGGCATGCCGCGCGTGCAGTCATTCGCTCTGCCCGTGGACGAACTGCAGCAGGTCGCCGCATCGTCCGGCCTGCAGTGGGTGAACTCCGACGCGGACAAGATCGCCGCCGCCCAGGCCGCCATCGCCGCCGAACCCCGCCCCATCCACGTGCCGCGCGAGCGCCCGCCGGTCGTGGTGCTGGACGAGGGCCCCCTGGTGCTGGTAGAAACCCGCCGCGACCTGTCGGCCATGCCCCTGCCGTTTGAAGGGCCAACCCCCTGAGCGGCTGCGCCGCTTCCCCCTTCTCTCGGCTTCGCCGGGAAGGGGGACGACGCCAGTGGCCTGGCGAAGCCAGCTCCACGGCGTCCGCTGGCCTGGGCCGTGCCAGCGTCACGCGCTATGGTTCTGTATAAGCGGCTTTGGCCGCTTTTTTCCTTTAGGCAGCCCACACACCATGCTGTTCCTGCTCTCCCCCGCCAAATCGCTCGACTACGACACGCCCATGCCCGAAGGGCTGCCGCACACCACGCCCCAGTTCGTGCCACAGGCGGCACAGCTCATCGACGTGCTGCGCGAGAAGTCCCCGCAGGACATCGCCTCGCTGATGGATTTGAGCGACAAGCTCGCCGCCCTCAACGTGGCGCGCTACCAGGCGTGGCGCCCCCGCTTCACGGCTGGCAACTCGCGCCAGGCCGTGCTGGCCTTCAACGGCGACGTGTACGAGGGCCTGCAGGCCCGTTCGCTGGACACGGACGACCTGGCCTGGGCGCAGCAGCACGTCGCCATCCTCAGCGGCCTGTACGGCGTGCTGCGCCCGCTGGACCGCATGCAGCCCTACCGGCTGGAAATGGGTACGCGCCTGGCCACCGGCGCGGGCGCCAGCCTGTACGACTACTGGGGCAGCCAGATTGCAGAACACATCAACACCCGGCTGCGCGCCGACACCACGCCGGTGGTGGTCAACCTGGCCTCGCAGGAATACTTCAAGGCCGTGGACCGCAAGGCGCTCCAGGCCCGCGTGATCGAGTGCGTGTTCGAGGACTACAAGGGCGGCGCGTACAAGATCATCAGCTTCCACGCCAAGCGCGCGCGCGGGCTGATGGCGCGCTATGCCATCCTGCGGCGCATCGCCACGCCCCGGGGCCTCGAAGGGTTCGACCTGGAGGGCTATGCTTTCGCCCCCGGGGCTTCATCGCCCGACCGCCTCGTGTTCAGACGCAAGATATGACACACCCCCCTGAGCGGCTACGCCGCTTCCCCCCGCTCTCGCAACGCTGCCCGTTGCGGGCAAGGAGACGCCGCCCGTGCGGCGGGGCGGCCCTTGCACGGCGGCCCTCGCTCGGGGCGCGCCAGTTTCCTATGCTGCGGGCGGCTCACCATGAATAGCTGAAAGGGGAACCGAAGACCATGAGCGACACGAGCACCGCCCAGCCCATCACCCCCGAGCTGCGCCGCTGGATCATCGAGCAGGCCGCCGCAGGCCATGCCGCGCCCGTGGTGCTGCAGGCCATGCTGGACGCGGGCTGGAACGAGGACGTGGCCGCCAGCGCCATGGAAACCGTGCTGCGCGAGCACCTCGACGACTTGGCCGTGCAGCAGGGCCAGCCGCCCGCCGTACCCGTGCCCGGGCCGCGGCTCGACGAATCGCCCGCCCAGGTGGACTGCGGCGACCGCGTGGTCAACGTGCTGCTGGCCATGGCCCAGCCGCGCATCGTGGTGTTCGGCGACCTGCTCTCGCCCGAGGAATGCGACGCGCTCATCGCCGCCGCCCGCCCGCGCCTGGCGCGCTCGCTCACGGTGGCCACGAAAACCGGCGGCGAGGAGGTGAACGCCGACCGCACCAGCGACGGCATGTTCTTCCAGCGCGGCGACAGCCCGCTGGTGCGCCGCATCGAGGCCCGCATTGCGCGCCTGCTGAACTGGCCGGTGGAAAACGGCGAGGGCCTGCAGGTGCTGCACTACCGCCCGGGCGCCGAGTACAAGCCGCATTACGACTACTTCGACCCCGCCCAGCCCGGCACCGCCACCATCCTCCAGCGTGGCGGCCAGCGCGTGGGCACGCTGGTGATGTACCTGAACACGCCCGAGAAGGGCGGCGGCACCACCTTCCCGGACGTACACCTCGAGGTCGCGCCGCAGCGCGGCAACGCCGTGTTCTTCAGCTACGAACGGCCCCACCCCTCCACCAAGACGCTGCACGGCGGCGCGCCCGTGATCGCGGGCGAGAAGTGGATCGCCACCAAGTGGCTGCGCGAGCGGCAATTCAAATAATACAAGCCAAATCGGCCACCGGCGCTTATACAGCAAGCACCAGCAGCTATCGAAACAATAGCATCATGAACACACCCGAACAATCGCAGCTCGGCAAGGCGTCGGCCTATGCGGACCAGTACGACGCCTCGCTGCTGTTCCCCATACCCCGCGCGGACAAGCGCGCCGAGATCGGCATCGCGGGCGCCCCGCCCTTCTTCGGCGCCGACCTGTGGACGGCGTTCGAGCTGTCGTGGCTGAACCTGCGCGGCAAGCCGCAGGTGGCGCTGGCCCACGTCACCGTGCCGTGCGAGACGCCCAACATCGTCGAGAGCAAGTCGTTCAAGCTGTACCTGAACAGCTTCAACAACACGCGCTTTGCCGACGCCGCCGAGGTGCAGGCGCGCATCCGCGCCGACATCAGCGAAGCCGTCTGGCGCGGCGCGCAGCACCCCGCCACCGTGGGCGTGAAGCTCATCGCCCCCGAGCTGTTCGACCAGGAGCCGGTGCATGAACTGGACGGCCTGAGCCTGGACCGCCTGGACGTGGAATGCACGCACTACCAGCCCGCGCCCGAGTTGCTGACCGCCGCTTTCGACGAGGCCCCCGTCACCGAGACGCTGACGAGCAACCTGCTCAAGAGCAACTGCCTCGTCACCGGCCAGCCCGACTGGGGCAGCGTGCAGATCAGCTACAGCGGCCCGCAGATCGACCAGGCGGGCCTGCTGCAGTACCTGGTGAGCTTTCGCAACCACAACGAATTCCACGAGCAGTGCGTGGAGCGCATCTTCATGGACATCCGCGCGCGCTGCAGGCCGATCAAGCTCACGGTGTACGCGCGCTACACGCGGCGCGGGGGGCTGGACATCAACCCGCTGCGCACCAGCCACCCGCAGGCGCTGCCGCGCAACGTGCGGACTGCGCGGCAGTAGCAGCCCCGCATGGCCGTGGCATCAGTCCGGCCACACCCGCTGAAAGTCAAACGAAAGCTGCCGCTGGTGCTGGATCGACAGGAGATGGAGTGTGTCGCCGATCCGCGCATACAGCAGCAGGTAATGCGTCATCACGTCTTCCCGCAGTTCCCCATCGCTTGCAAAAGCGCCCAGCTGTCTGCAAAGGCGCTCGACGCCATTGGCAACCTCGACCGAACGCACCGGCCTTTGCAGGAACATGCGGCCCATGCCAGGAAAGCGCTCCAGGTTGGGGACGACGGTGTCCATGAGTTCATCCAGCAGGGCATCGAATGCCTGGGGTGCCTCGGCCTGCGTCAGGAAAGCTTCGATCTCGTCCAGGTTGCGCTCAAAGCTGTCGGTGAGTTTGACCGTCGTTGGGGCGGGCATCGCGGGTCAGCCTCTTATCCCGCCGTGCGTGCATTGCGGCGGCGCTGCAAGGCGCTGCGCGCATCTTTCACCCGGCCCTCTGCAACGTCTGCCAGCCCCTGCGCGGCATCGTCGATCAGCAGCAGATGGATGCGCTCGCGCTCCAACTGGTGGTAGTAGTCCAGCCGCTGCGCGTTGATGAGGGCAACGTAGCCCTCACCGTTTTTGGTGATGATTTTTTCTGCACCGGCATGCGCCTGGTCGGCCAGTTCGGACAGATTGGCTCGGGCTTGGGAGAGGGGTATCAGGTCACTGACAGCAATGGCCATGGCGCGGCTCCTGCATGATTTGTACAAAATACTGTGCATTATGCAGGCATATTGCTGGACGCGGTAACTCCTGCTTTTACCGCCCATCCAGCTTCGGCTGTGCAGCAGGTCAAAAAAGCCGCCCCGTCTCCAACGCCCCCTGCGCCTCTTGCGCCTGCTGCGCGGCCCAGTCCGCCTCTTTCATCAGCGCCCCCACCCGCACGCCCAGCAGGCGCAGGCGGCGGGTCAGGGGTACGCGCTTGAGGCACAGGCCCGCTGTGCGGCGGATGACTGCCGCGTCGTGCGTGTGGTGCTCCAGCGTCTGGTCGCGCGTGGCGGTCTTGAAGTCGTCGTAGCGCAGCTTGATGCCGATGGTCTTGCCCACGTAGCCCTTGCGCTGCAGGTCGCCCGCCACCTGCTCGCACAGCTCGGTGAAGATGCCCGACAGCTCCGCCCTGTCGCGCACGGCGTGCAGGTCCCGGTCGAAGGTGGTTTCGCGGCTCATGCTGACGGGTTCGCTCTCGGTGACCACGGGGCTGTCGTCGCGGCCCCAGGCGGCGCGGTGCATCCAGGCGCCGGTGGATTTGCCGAAGTGCGCGACGAGCCACTGCACGTCCTGCGCGGCCAGTTCGCCGATGGTGTGGACGCCCAGGGACGCCAGCTTTGCGCCCGACTTGGGGCCGATGCCGTTGATCTTGCGCACGCCCAGGGGCCAGATCTTTTCCTGCAGGTCTTCTTCGTAGATGACCGTGATGCCATTGGGCTTGTCGAACTCGCTCGCCATCTTGGCCAGGAGCTTGTTGGGCGCGACGCCGATGGAGCAGGTCAGGCCCGTTCTGTCGAAGATGCTTTTCTGGATGAGCCGCGCCAGCACGCGCCCGCCCTCGCGCTGGCCGCCGGGTACGTCGGTGAAGTCGATATAGACCTCATCGACACCCCGGTCCTGCATGACGGGCGCGATCTCGGTGATGGCGCTCTTGAACAGGCGCGAGTACTTGCGCACCTCGGCAAAGTCCACGGGCAGCACGATGGCCTGCGGGCACAGCCGCGCCGCCTTCATCATGCCCATGGCCGAGCCCACGCCGAACTGGCGCGCGGCGTAGGTGGCGGTGGTGATGACGCCCCGGCCCACGTAGTCGCGCAGCAGCGGGAACGCTTCGACCGGGATGAAGCGCCGCTCGCGCTCGCCGCCGTCGGCGCCGCGCAGCAGCAGTTCGTCCACCGCGCGCCGCCCGCCGCCGATGACCACGGGCAGGCCCTTGAGCTGCGGGTAGCGCAGCAGTTCGACGGACGCGAAGAAGGCGTCCATGTCCAGGTGGGCGATGCGGCGCATGGTGCCTCTCAGCGCTGGCCCAGGGCCGCCTTGCGGATGCCTGCGAGCGTGCCCGTGGGCGTGATGGCCTCGGGGTCGATCAGGCAATGCACGATGGCGGGCAGGCCGCTGGCGCGTGCGCGGGCCAGGGCCGGGGCGAAGTCTTCGGTGCGTTCCACGCGCTCGCCGTGGCCGCCGAAGGCTTGCGCGTAGGCGCGGAAGTCCGGGTTCTTCAACTGCGTGCCGCTGATGCGGCCCGGGTACTCGCGCTCCTGGTGCATGCGGATGGTGCCGTACATGCCGTTGTCCAGCAGCACCACGATGATCGGCAGGTCGTATTGCACGGCGGTGGCGAACTCCTGGCCGTGCATCAGAAAGTCGCCGTCGCCCGCAAACACCACCACCTCGCGCTCGCGCCACAGGCGCTTGGCGCCCACGCCGGCAGGCAGACCGTAGCCCATGGAGCCGCTGGTGGGCGCGAGCTGGCTGGCATACGCGGTGAAGGGCCAGAAGCGGTGTACCCAGGTGGCGAAGTTGCCCGCGCCGTTGCAGAAAATGGTGTCCGCAGGCAGCGTGGCGCGCAGGTGCTGCATGACCTCGCCCATCTGCAGGCTGCCGGGGATGCGGATGGATGCCGGGTCGCTCCAGGCCAGGTATTCGGCGTGCGCGGCGTCGGCGCGGGGCGGCACGGGGCCATCCGGGCGAATGGCATTCAGGGCGGCAGCAAACGCCTGCGGCGTGGCGTGGATGGCCTGCGCGGGGCGGTACAGGCGGCCCAGCTCATCGGCATCGGCATGCACGTGTACCAAGGGCTGCGCGGGGTTGGGAATGGGCAGCAGCCCGTAGCCCTGCGAGGGCACCTCCGACAGCCGCCCGCCCACCAGCAGCACCAGGTCGGACGCGCGGATGCGCGCCAGCAGCTGGGGGTTGGCGCCCAGGCCCAGGTCGCCGCCGTAGCAGGGGTGCGTGGCCGGGAACAGCATCTGGCGGCGGAACGAGCAGTACACCGGCAGCGCCCACGCTTGGGCAAACGCCGCGAACTCATTCACCGCCTGCTCCGACCAGCGGCTGCCGCCCAATATCGCCACGGGCTGCCTGGCCGCACGCAGGCGCTCGGCCAGCTCGGCCATCTGCGCGGCGCCAGGGTGGGTTTCGGTCACTTGATAGGGCAGCGCGTCGGCCACGGCGGCAGCCTCGGTCAGCATGTCCTCGGGCAGCGCCACCACCACGGGGCCGGGGCGGCCCGAGGTGGCGACGTGGAAGGCGCGCGAGACGAGTTCGGGCAGGCGCGCCGGGTCGTCGATCTGCACCACCCACTTCGCCAGGGTGCCGAACACGGCCCCGTAGTCCAGCTCCTGGAACGCCTCGCGCCCCCGCGCGCCGCGCGCCACCTGGCCCACGAAGAGGATCAGCGGCGTCGAGTCCTGGTGCGCAATGTGTACGCCCGCCGATGCATTGGTCGCCCCCGGCCCGCGCGTGACGAAGCAGATGCCGGGCCGCCCGGTGAGCTTGCCCTGCGCCTCGGCCATCATCGCCGCGCCACCTTCCTGACGGCAGATGGTGACGGCGATGCGCGCGCCGTGCAGGGCGTCCAGCACGGCCAGGTAGCTCTCGCCGGGCACGCAGAACAGCTGCTCCACGCCATGGGCGATGAGTTGGTCCACGAGGATCTGACCGCCGGTGCGGGAAACAGGAGTCATGGCAGGGTCGATGAAAAAACAGATGTACACAGCCTACGCCATAGGCCGCCGGGGTGCCAGCACTGGGGTTTCAAGCAAAAACCGACTCCAGGGAACCTCTGCACGAACCCGGTGCCTGGAGACGGAGGACAGCAGCAGGTCGTGGCGGAACGGCCCTACCCGGCCCGGGTGCTGTACGGCCTGGGCCTGATACAGCCGTGAAGGCGGCCAACAGCAGGACTCAGGGCATCAAGCGCGTGAACTGGCTGGGCGGCAGCAGCTTGGTGAAGTCGCCATCAAAGCTGACCAAGTGCTCGCCCTGCTGGAGGACGGCGGCGGCCAGCCATGCGTCCGGTATGGCATTGGCGGTCAGCCCTTTGCCTGCGCACAACTGGCGCAACACGGGCCATTCGATGCCCAGTTGCGCCAGCGTGACACCGGGGGCCGCCAACAGGGCATCGACAAAGCCCAGTGCGTCTGCGATGGGGGTGGGGTTGACGAAGATGCGCGGATGCGTTGCCAGCCGCAGAAAACTGGCAATCACCAAGGGCTGCAAGCGCAGCGGGGCCGCCAGGCTGGCGCTGCCAACGGCGGACTCCAGCCAATTGCGGGCCACTGCATGGTGCGGGTGGTCGCTTCGCAGCGCCGCCAGCAGCACGTTGACGTCAGGCGTCATCTTCGCAGGCCCGCTGCAGGGACTGATTGCTCAGGCCATCCACACCGGTCACCAAGCCGCCCTGCCCCGCATAGACGGGCAAGGACGGCTTCTGGCGCAGGGCGTTTGACAGCAGCGCCTGAATGCCCTGCTCATCCAGCAGCCCCGCCTGCGCGGCTGCACGCGCCAAATGATCGGGAATTTCAAGGGTGATGGTGGTCATGGGCTGCACCTCCAAGGAAAGCAGGATTTCGAGTGTAGCCAAGCCACGCGCGCTCACACCGGGTAGCTGCCCGGGATCAGGATGGACTTGTCCACCGTCTGGATGTCCGTATGCCCGCAGAAGGCCATGGTCACGTCCAGCTCCTTGTGGATGATTTGCAGCGCCTTGGTGACGCCCGCCTCGCCGAAGGCGCCCAGGGCATAGACCATGGCACGGCCAATCATCGTGCCGCGTGCGCCCAGGGCCCAGGCTTTGAGCACGTCCTGCCCGCTGCGGATGCCGCCGTCCATCCACACTTCCGTCTGCGTACCCACGGCATCGACGATGGCGGGCAGCGCGGCGATGGAAGACGGCGCGCCGTCGAGCTGGCGGCCCCCGTGGTTGCTGACCACGATGGCGTCCGCGCCGTGCTGCACGGCCAGCCTGGCGTCTTCCACATCCATGATGCCCTTCAGGATGAGCTTGCCGCCCCACTGTTGCTTGACCCAGTCCACGTCGGCCCAGGACAGGCGCGGGTCGAACTGCTCGTTGGTCCAGGCGGCGAGCGAGTTCATGTCGCTCACGCCCTTCACGTGGCCGACCAGGTTGCCGAAGCTGCGGCGCTTGGTGCCGGCCATGCCCAGGCACCAGCACGGCTTGGTCATCAGGTTGAGGATGTTCTTGACCGTGGGCCGGGGCGGCGCGGTCAGGCCGTTCTTGATGTCCTTGTGGCGCTGGCCGATGACCTGCAAGTCGAGCGTGAGCACCAGGGCACTGCATTGCGCGTCCTTGGCGCGCTGGATCATGCGGGCCATGGATTCGCGGTCGCGCATCATGTAGAGCTGGAACCAGAAGGGCGCGCTGGTGTGCTCGGCGATGTCCTCGATGGAGCAGATGCTCATAGTGGACAGCGTGAACGGTATGCCGAACTTCTGGGCCGCGCGCGCGGCGTGGATCTCGCCGTCGGCGTGCTGCATGCCGGTCAGGCCCAAGGGGGCGATGGCGACGGGCATCCTGGCCTGTTGACCGACCATGGCGGTGGCGGTGCTGCGGCCTTCCATGTTGACGGCCACGCGCTGGCGCAGCCGGATGGACTGGAAGTCGCTGGAGTTGGCGCGGTAGGTGCCCTCGGTCCACGCGCCCGAGTCGGCGTAGTCGTAGAACATGCGCGGCACGCGCCGCTCGGCAATGGCGCGCAGGTCTTCGATGCAGGTGATTCTGGACAGGTCGGGCACGCGGTGCTCCTTTTTCAACAGGTTGTCATTTCAAGCAAAAAACGGCTCCGGCGCTTATACAGCAAGCACTGGCAGCTACGCATCTGATAGCAATATGGCCTGGGGCGGCGCCTGCGGCCCCTGGTAGAGCATGACGCGCATGCGCCCGCCGCGCTTGGCGGCGTACAGGGCGCCGTCGGCGTGGCGCGAGAGCGCGTCGAAGGTGTCGCCGTGCGCGGGGTACAGCGCGATGCCGCCGCTCAGGCCCACGCGCGCCTCGCGGCCATTCAGGTCGAACGGCGCCTGGCACGACGCGAGGATCTTGCGCGCCACCTGGCAGGCGGGGCCCGCCCCGTCCAGGCCGGGCAGGTCGGGCAGCAGCACCACGAACTCGTCGCCGCCCTGCCGGCACACGGTGTCGGACGCTCGCACGGCGGCCTTCAGGCGCTGGGCGAACTGCACCAGCAGCAGGTCGCCCGCCTCGTGGCCCAGGGTGTCGTTGACCGCCTTGAAGCCATCCAGGTCCAGGTACATCACGGCCAGCGTCTGGCCGCTGCGCCGTGCCTGCACGATGGCGTGCTGGGCGCGGTCGTGCAGCAGCACGCGGTTGGGCAGGTCAGTCAGCGCGTCGTAGTGGGCCAGGTGGTTCATGCGCTCGGCCATGGCGGTGGCCTCGGTCACGTCGCGCAGCACGGCCACGGCGCCGGTCACGTGGCCGTGGCGGTCGGTGATGGGGCTGACGGTGCCGTCCATGCGAAAGCGCCTGCCGCTGGCGCGCTGCACGATCTCGCCGCGCACCGTGTCCACCACGGCGGCCTGCTCGATGGCGGTGCGCAGGGGGCTGGGCAGCGCCTCGCCGCCGCCGGGGGTGCGCAGGTCGAGCACCTCGTCCACGGGGCGGCTCGCGGCGTCGAACGCCTGCCAGCCGGTCAGGCGCTCGGCCACGGGGTTCAGGTAGGTCAGCCTGCCGCCAGCGTCGGCCGTCACCACGGCGTCGCCGATGGCCTGCAGCGTGAAGCGCATGCGCTCCTTCTCGTCGAACAGCTCGTCCTCCATGCGCTTGCGCTCGGTGATGTCGGTGATCTGCGAGTAGAAGCCGCGCACCTGGCCGTCGTCGCCCCTGTCGGGCACGCACGAGACGATGATGTGGCGCAGCCTGCCCTGGGCGTCGGTAAAGCTGCGCTCGAAAAGCTGGGGCTCACCCTGCAGCGCGCGCCGCAGGTGCGGCTCCACCGTGGGGTAGAGCGTGGGCGGCAGCATGTCGCTGGCATGCTGGCCGCGCAGCGCGTCGCGGGGAATGCCATGCCAATCGCAGTGCGCCTGGTTGGCGAAGCGGTTGCGCAGCTGGTCGTCCCAGTAGCCGATGAGCGAGGGCGTGTTGTCGATGACGGCGCGCACCTGGCGCTCGGCCTCGCGCAGCCGGGCCGACACCTGCTGGCGCAGCGTGAGTTCGCGCACGAACAGCAGGGCCAGGCCCAGGCAGGCCGCCATGAGCAGCGCCGCGAACATGCCCAGCCCCCAGGCGCTGTGGCGCCAGTTGGCGAGGATGGTGTCGGTGGACTGCGCCACGCTCAGGATGAGCGGGTAGTCGCCCACCTTCTGGAAGACATAGAAGCGCTCCACGCCGTCGATGGCGGCCTTGCCCGTGAAGGCGCCGCTGCGGTCGCTTTGAAAGCGCAGCACGTTGGGCGTGCCCGCGAAGCTCTGGCCCACGTTGGCGGCGCTGTAGGGAAAGCGCGCGATGAGCACGCCGTCGGCGCGCAAAAAGGTCACGCCGCTGTCGCGGCCCAGGTCCAGCGCGCCGAAGATTTCGTTGAAATAGCTCAGGCGGATGACCCCCACCACCACCCCGGCAAAGCGCCCGTCCGCGTGGTGGTAGGCCCGCGCCAGCGGCAGCACGCCAATGCCCGTGGTGCGCGCGAAGGTGGGCTGCCCCACGAACAGGCCCTGGTGCCCGCCCGACTGGAAGGCCACGAAGTAGTCGCGGTCGGCGAGCTGCAGCTTGCGCGGCTCAATGGAGCCGGAGTCGAGCACGACCTCGCCGCGCTCGTCGAGCACCAGCACGTCGCCCACGCCGCGCGTGCGCAGCGAGTTGTCGAACACCACGCGGGCGCGCAGGTCGGGCGGCAGGGCCCACACCTCGGGCCGGGCCACTTCGCGGGCCACGCCCGCGAGCGACTTGTCGAAAGAATCCAGCGACCACAGCAGCCCTTTCTCGAGCGTGCGCACGAGGTTGGCATTGGTCTGCCGGGCGTAGTTCCACTCGTCGCCGCGCATGGTCCAGATGGTGCGGGCGAACAGCGCGCCGATGCCCAGGGAGACCAGCAGGGCCAGCCAGATCAGGCGGTGGGTGAAATACGGGCGCAGTGAAGTCATGGCGGGGCTGGGATTCTAGGGTGCCTGGTCGCCTGGCGACCGTCAACGGGGGGCTGCCCCCTCCACGACGCCCGCGCCGCGCACCTCGATGCGCACCTCGTCCAGCACCTGGCCCGTGGCGTCGGTGATCTGCACCGCGTGCCGCCCCGGCCACGGCAGCCAGGCCACGCGCGCGCCCCGGCCCAGCGGCTTGCCGTCCATGCGCCACTGCAGGCCGGGGCTGCCGCCCGTGGCCGTGAACTGCAGGCGCTGGCGCGCGGGCGGGATGTCGGGGTCCAGCGCGATGACGGTGCCCGGCGCGGGGGCGGTGATGCGGGCTGGGGGTGCCGCGTTATTTTTCAAGCCTTTTTGGCCTCTGGCGCTTTCTGCATCGGCACCAGTAGCTACATTATCCATAGCAAAAAGGGGCTGCTGCGTGCCTTGCAGGAACCATTCCTCGCGCGCGGCTTCGAGCGCGCCGCCGCCCTCCTGCGGCGCGGGGCCGAAGCGCACCTGCGCCTTCGCCAGCCCGGCGGGCGGCCTGGGCGCGCGGCTGGGCTCGCGCGCGTGCAGGAAGCCCATGACGGCGGCCCACACGGGCGCCGCGCCGCTCACGCCGCTCACGTCGTGCATGGCCGCGCCGCTGGCGTTGCCCACCCACACGCCCACGGTGTAGCGCTCGGACCAGCCCACGGCCCAGTTGTCGCGCATGTCCTTGCTGGTGCCCGTCTTCACCGCCGACCAAAAGCGCGTGGCCAGCACGCTGTCGGTGCCGAAGGTGCGGGCGCGGGCGTTGCCGTCGCTCAGGATGTCGCCCACGATGAAGGCCGCGCGCGCATCCAGCGCCTGCGTGGACGCGCCCGCGCCTTTTGGCTGTGGCTCCAGCGCGACGGGGCTCATCCGCCCGCCGTTGGCGAGCGTGCGGTAGGCGTTGGTCAGGTGCAAGAGCGGCACCTCGGGGCTGCCCAGCGCGAGGCTGTAGCCGTAGTAGCCGCCGCTCTCGCGCAGCGGCAGGCCCACGGCGGCGAGCTGGCGGTGAAAGGCGTCGGGCGTGACCATGACCAGCGTGCGCACGGCAGGCACGTTGAGCGACGCAGCCAGCGCGGTGCGCACCGACACCCAGTCCTTGAACTGCCGGTCGTAGTTCTGCGGTATGTACAGGCCGCTGGCGGTGGCGATGTGGGCGGGCGAATCATCCACCAGCGATGCGGCCGTGAGCCGCCGCTCGGCAATCGCCTGCGCGTACAGGAACGGCTTGAGCGTGGAGCCCGGCTGGCGCGGCGCGAGCACGCCGTCCACCTCGCCCGCCTGGCTGAGCGCACCGGACGAGCCCACCCAGGCCAGCACCGCGCCCGTGGCGTTGTCGAGCACCAGCACCGCGCCGTCTTCCACGTTGCGCCCGTGCAGCTCGCTCAGGTGCTGGCGCAGGCTGGCGACCGCAAAGCGCTGCAGCGGCGCGCGCAGGGTGCTCTGCACCTGCTGCCCGGCGGTGCTGCCTGCGCGCTGGCGCAGCAGGGTGCGCGCGAAGTGCGGGGCCACGCCCTCGCTGGCGTCGAAGGCGCGGCGCTGCAGCGCGCCGGTGGTGAACAGGTCCAGCGCATCGCAGTCGGGCCGCGATGCCTGCATGTCGCGCAGCACCCCGCAGGCGCGCTGCGCCACCAGCGCGGGCCGGGCGTTGGGCGCGCGCACCAGGGCGGCGGCCACCGCAGCCTCGCGCTCATCCAGCCCGTGCGCGGCCTTGCCGAACAGCGTGCGGGCCAGCGCGTCGATGCCCACCAGCTCGCCCCGGAACGGCACGAGGTTCAAATACGCCTCCAGGATCTGGTCCTTGCGCCAGCGCCGGTCCAGCACCTGCGCGGCCACCGTCTGCCCGAGCTTTTGCGCCACCGTGCGCCCGCCCGGCCCCTGGCGCCAGTCTCCGTCGAGCAGGCCCGCGAGCTGCATGGTGATGGTGCTGGCCCCGCGCGTGCGCTGGTGCCACAGGTTGCCCCAGGCGGCGGCGGACACGGCCCGCCAGTCCACGCCGCTGTGCTCGTAGAAGCGCTTGTCCTCGCTCAGGACCAGGGCCGTGCGCAGCGCGGGCGACACGTCGGAGAGCGCCACCCACTGCCCGCGCCGCACCGTGGCGTCGGTGCGCAGGCGCTGCAGCACCTCGCCCTCGCGCGAGAGGATGAGCGTGTCGGACGGGCGGAAGTCGCGCCGCACCTCGTCGAAGGTGGGCAGGGCGCGGGCTGGCAGCAGTACGCAGCACGCCGCCAGGGCCAGCCCGATGGCGCGAAGGCTGCGCTTCATCCGCCCATGGCCGCACGCAGCCGCACCGCCTCGCACCAGCGCTGCGCCACTGCGGGCGCGGTGGTACACACCGCGTCGTGCGTGGCGGTGGTCACGGCACGCTCCAGCAGCTGGATGTCGGCCTCGTGCTGGCGGGCCACGTGCGGGTCTTCAAAGAAGATGGCGCGGTGGCAGCGGCGCTCCAGCACCAGGTTGGCGATCTGCGCGTCGCCCCCCAGCGGGCCGCTGTGGAAGCGCTGCACCCAGGGCGTGTCGGCGGGCCAGCCCCGGCTCCAGGCCAGCTCGTTCAGGCGCTGGCCCGTGGTGCCCGTACCCACGCGCTGCGCAAAGCGCGAAAGCACGTCGAAGTTGCGCGCCGCGAAGTCGAGCATGGAGCTCTTCATCGCGTCGTGCGCGATCAGCGCCACGGTCTGCGCGCCCAGGTCGTAAAAGCGGTCGGCATTGCGGTCTGGCGGCAGGCCCGCGTGGATGCGCTCCATCTCCACCCAGTCGCGCGCGCTCGCTACGGTCGAGAGGAACGGCTTGCCGTGGATGACGCACTGGCGCTTGAGCGCCAGCGCCTCGGGGAAGATGGAGGAAGGGTCCACCGGGTCGATGAGGTAGATGGCGCCGTCCAGCGTGTGCCCAGGCGCGGGCATGCCCACGACCTCGGCGACGAGCTTCATCAGCCCGCCGTCGCGCCCGTAGGGGTAGCGCACCAGCGGCGCGTAGCCGCGCAGCAGGCCCGCGTCGGCGATGGCGTCGTGCGTGCGGCCCACGGCGTGCAGGCCGATGCTCAGCGCGCGGATGCCCGCCTCGCTGGCGCGCAAGAAGGCGAACAAGGCGGCGTCTTCGCCCTGGTGGTGCAGACGGTTGGCGGCCAAACCCAGCCGCGTCATTTCTGCACCACCCTGACCCGCGCGTTCGGTGTCTCGCCAAACATCTCGGGCGCGTACATCGCCTCGACGCGCGTGGGCGGCAGGGCGAAGTCGCCCGCGTTGTTCAGGCGCACGGTGTATTCCATCTTGACCGTGCCCTTGGGCAAATACTCGTAGTAGCTGCGGAAGGACTCGAACCCGCGCTCCTCGAACGCGGGCCAGCCGTAGCCGCTGCGCGGCTTTTCGCCCTGGGTGGCGATCTCGGAGTCGCGGCCCAGGCCGCTGCCGAGGATGGTGGCCCCGGCCGGGATGGGGTCGGTGATGGCGACCCAGGTCATGTCGGCGCTGGCGTTGACGGTGAGCGTGACGCGCAGCACGTCGCCGCGCGTGTACTGGCCGGGGGGCAGGGTCTTGTCGGCCTGCTCCACGGGGGTGACGGTGCGCTCGATGGCGTAGCCCGCCGCGAACGGCGCCTTGAGCTGCACGGCAGCCACCGACTGCAGCGTGAGCCAGGGCTTGCCCGGCCCCTGGTGCGTGACGGCGAGCTGCTCCTTGCCACCCGCCTTGCTCCAGTGCAGGAACATGCCGTTGCCGCGCAGCATGCCGGGCGCGGCGGGGGCGCCGAACCAGGTGGTCTGGTGGGCGGCGCCGCTCGCGTCGGTGGTCTTGATGCGTTCGACCTTGGCCCAGTCCACACCGGCGGTGTTGCCGCCCATGGCAGCGCGGGTCGAACCGGACACGGGCGTGGCCTCGAACCTGGCGCTGAATTTCTCCAGCGCCAGCCCGCCCCACAGGTTGGCCGTGGTGGTCTGCCACGCGCCCGACTGCTGGCGGCTGATGAAGCCGTTGGCCAGGCGGCCCATGTCGTCCTTCCACGCCGGGTCGTCCATCACGGCCAGCATCAGGCGGGCGGTGTTCACGTCGCCGTTTTGCATCAGCCACCACCAGTAGTCGTCCTGCTCGGTGCTGAAGATGAGCTTGGTGCCCTGGAACGACAGGCGGCCCTTGATGATGTTCATGGCCTCTTGCAAACGCTGCTCGCGCTGGGGCACGTCGCTCACGCGCTTGAGGATGTTGATCCAGTCGATGACCGCGTGCGTGGGCCACTGGTTGGGCGCGATGGTGATGCTGCCCAGCATGCGGCCCTGGGCCTTGCCGTAGCGCGACAGGGCCTCGATGGCGGCGAGCTTGCGCATGTCCAGGTCCTTGCGCGGGCTCCAGAAGCTGCGCTCGATGCGGCCTTCGACGAAGGCGATCAGGCCCCGCTCCATGGGCGCGCGCACGTCGTCGGGCAGGGCGAACGCGGGGTTGATGGCGGCGGCCTCGTGCGTGGCGGCCAGCACGTAGGCCGTCAGCGTGTCGCTGCCCCGGTTGGCGTCGCCGCCCTGCGGCGGGAAGTAGTTGGCCAGGCCGTCACCGTCCAGGTAGGTGGGCAGCTGCGCCGCCACGGTCTGCCACAGCGCGCCGTCGCGCAGGCCCACGGCCTTGCTGGTCTTTTGCTCCAGGCAGGCGAAGGGGTAGCGCGCCCACCAGTCGCGCACGCCGGGCAGGCCCTCGGCCAGCTTGGGCTGCAGCGACATCTTCAGGCCGCCCCGGCCCGGCAGCGCGTCGGCCGGTGGGTGTACGTCGAGGTTGAAGCTGCCGTCCACCTGCACCAGCGTGGCCTGCTGCACCGTCAATGGCACGGCGGGGACGAGCTTCTGGCTGACCTTGAGGGCGTCGCGCGCGCCGCTCACGGTGTCCCGGGCCTCGATCTCCCACAGGATGGCCTGGGCGCGGGTCTGCGCCAGTTGCGCGGGGGCCGTCACCGCCCAGGCCACCTCGCGGGATTCGCCTGCGGGGATGTCCACCGTCTGCGGCTTCAGGTCGAGCAGCGTGGCGCGCGGCGCCACCTCGACCTTCATTGGTTTCTGCGTGGTGTTGCGCAGCGTGAGCTGGGCGCGGAACTGGTCGTCCTCGCGCACCAGGGGCGGCAGGCCGCTGATGATCTGCAGGTCCTGCGTGGCGCGGATGCTGGTACTGCCCGTGCCGAACAGGCCGGTGGACGCATCGGCCACCGCAACGATCTTGAACGTGGTCAGCGCATCGTTGAGCGGCACAGTCACCTTGGCCTGGCCGTTGGCGTCGAGCTGGAGGGCGGGCTGCCACAGCAGCAGCGTGTCCAGCAGCTCGCGCGTCTGGGCCTTGCCGCCGCCGCCGCCCGCGGGCACGGCCTTCTTGCCGTAGTGGCGCCGGCCGATGATTTCCATCTGCGCGGTGGACGTTGTCACGCCCCAGCTTCGGCGCTGGAGCATGGCGTCGAGCAGGTTCCAGCTGGTGTTGGGCATCAGCTCCAGCAGCGCCTGATCGACGGCGGCCACGGCCACCTCGGCGTTGGCGGCGGGCTTGCCGTCGGGCAGCGTGGCGGTGATGGTGACCTGCGCCTTGCCGCGCACGGGGTAGCTTTCCTTGTCCGCCGCCACCTTCACGGCTATGCGGTGGGCCTGCGTGCCGACGCGGATTTCGGCCAGGCCCATGCGGAACGCGGGCTTGGACAAATCCACCAGCGCCGTGGGCGCCTGGTATTCCTTGCCCTCGTACCAGAAGGATGTCCACCACTCGCGCGGCGACTTGAAGCCCCAGGTGAAGAAGCTGTACCACGGCACCTCGCGCAGCCGCCCGCGCAGGGCCAGCACGCTCACATAGACGTTCGGCCCCCAATCGGGCTGCACTTTCAGGCTGATGGTCGGGTCCTGCCCGTTGAGCTGCACCACCTGCGTGTCGATGATGCCCTCGCGCTCCACGGCCACCAGCGCGGTGGCGAAGCGGAACGGCATGCGCACCTGGAACTTGGCGGTCTCGCCGGGCTGGTAGCTCTTTTTCTCGGGCAGCAGGTCGATGCGGTCGTGGTCTTCGCCGCCAAACCACAGCTCGCCCTGGCGCGTGACCCATACGCTGGAGGCTGCCTGGCTGGTGTTGCCGTCCTTGTCGGTGGCCGTCACCACCAGCTCCACCTCGCCGGGCTCGTCCAGCTTCGACTCGCACAGCAGCAGGCCGCGCGCGTCGCTCTTGCCGCTGCACAGCGTGCCCAGGTCTTTCGTCTCGGTCTGGTTGTCGTAGCTGTAGAAGCCGCCCACCATGCGCTTGCGCGTGCTGGTGGTGATGCGGGCGATGGCCTGCACCTGCAGGGCCGTGTCGGCGGCGGGCTTGCCGTCCAGTTGCAGCGCCAGCGCCTGAAAGCGGATCTTCTGGCGCGCCGACACCCAGCCCTCGGTCTTGACGCCCGCGACCACGGCGGCGGGCCACAGGGCCTGCACGCTGCGCAGGGTCTGCACCTCGCCGCTCGGGTCGGCGTAGGTGGCTTCCATCACCAGCTCCTGCGGCTGGCGGGACGGGGGCACGTCGGGGATGGTGAGCTTGCCCGCGCCGTCCTTGTTGAGCGTGAGGGGCAGCTTGTCGGCGATGACGCGCGCGTCTTGCGTGGTGGTGGCTTCTTCCTCGTCGCTGTTGGCGTTGCTTTGCTCGCGCTTGCGCGGCGGGTTGAAGCTGAAAGCGTCGTAGTCCGCATAGTCCAGCGACTTGCGGCGCACCATGGCCGACACGCGCACCGGCAGGTTGGCTGCGCCGCCGCCCGCCACGTAGTTGATCTGCACGTCGGTGGGCACGGAGCGCACGCGCACCAGCGGTTTCTTGTCGGCAGGGGCGATGCGGCCTTCGAGCACCGGCAGGCGGAATTCCTCCACGCGGAACATGCCGGACGTGAAGTTGCGGTCGCCATCGGCCTCGTTGCGCAGCTCCACCCGATAGACGCCCAGCTTGGCGGCGGGCGGTATGGCAAAGCTGCTCTGCGCGCTCAGGCCCCCGGTGGCGGTGCTGCGCCAATCCAAATCCTGCGTGAACTGCTGGCCGCTGCCCACGTGGGTGATGACCAGGGTGTCGGGCTGGTCCTCGGGCAGCGCGAAGCCCTTGCGCGTCTCGGTGCGCAGCAGGTGCTTCATCGACACCGTCTCACCCGCGCGAAACAACGTGCGGTCGAAGATGGTGTGGGCGCGCTCGTCGGGTTCCGACTGGCTGCTGGTGGGCACGTTGAAGCGCCAGGGCTCGATGCCGCGGTTCCAGTCGCTGAAGGTGAAGGCCATGTCCTCCACGCCGTCGGCACCCTGGTGGCGCGCGCTCACGAAGTAGTCATAGCCGCCCTCGTAATAGCCGTCGTCGCTGCCGCAGCGTGGAGGGAAGGACGACAGGCCCTCGAATCGGGCGATGCCCTGCGCGTCGGTGGTGGCGTGCGCCAGCTCCCTGCCGCCGCAGTCGGACACGCGCACCGTGGCGCCCTGCACGGGCTGGCCCTTGTCCAGCGTGGTGACCCAGGCCAGCGCGTTCTCGCGGCCCAGCTTGAAGTGAACGCCCAGGTTGGTGACCAGCGCCGAGGTGCGCACAAACATGGTGCGGCCCGCGCCGTGGCGCTCGTCCAGCAGTGATGCGCCCAGCCGCTGCGACGCGATCTCCACGACGTGAAAGCCCGGCGCCAGCGGTATGCCCACCACCTCGAACGGGCGCGGGTCGTTGCTGGCGGGCTTGGGCAAGTCCAGCGTCTTCACGCCGCTCTTGCCCGCCAGCAGCGACAGCATGCGCGACTGCACGTAATGCTTGTTGTCGTCCAGCACCTCGGGCAGCGGGCCGGTCACGTCCCGCTGGGCTTGGAGGCGCCGCACCGTCTGCTGGTCGTAGGTCCGCACCTTGCGGAACCAGGCGAGGATCTCGGCGTCCGTGCCCGCCTTGAGCGTGCTGACCTTGCCCTGCGCGGGCTGCAGGCCCTGCACGACGAGCTGCGCCTCCACGTTGCGCAGCGTGACAGGCAGCAGCGCGGGGCCGCCCTGCCCCTCCGCAAACCGCTCCACGATGCCGAAGGGCGCGGCGGCAAACTTCGCCAGCGGCGGCATGCCGCCCGTGGCGACTTTGAGCGGAAAGCTCTCGGCATTGCGCAGCGCGCGGCCCGAGGCATCCTTGAAGTCCCGGGGCAGCTCCAGCGTGAAGGCGGTGTTCTCGGCCAGGGGCGCCGCAAAGCGCACGCCGCTGACCAGCGCGTCGTCCTGCTGGGCATCGCTGCCGTCCACCTGGGGCTGCAGCGTCTCCTTGGCCGACTTCAGGCGGATGCCCAGGGCCAGCTTGCGCGGCACCGGGGCGTTGAAGCGCAGTTGCAGGGGGCGTATGGGCAGGCAGGCGGCCTGGGCGTTCTCGCGCTCGCAGGTGAAATCGGCCGCGAAGGGCTCGCGCACGGTGTAGTCAAAGCGCTTTTCCACCGAGTTGGCTACGCCGCTGGGCGTGGCCACACCCTTGCCGAAGACGAGCTGCAGGCGCGCACCCGGGGTCAGGCGGCGGTTGCAGGTGAGCGTGACGAAGCGCAGCGGCTCCTGCGCCGCGCTCTTGTCCAGGCCCAGGGCCTTGAGGATCTCGGCGCGCTGCGCGCCCTCGACCATGCGCACGGGGACGCGCTCGCCCACGCCGTCGGCTGCGCACCACACGTTGGCCTGCACGCTGGCCGTGGTGGCGGCGCCGCTCAACCGCAGCACGAAGAACTGCTCCTCGTCGATGCGCTGGTAGGTGCCGGGGTGAATGTTTTGCACAAAAGGCCCGCCACTATTGAATTGATAGCTGGTGGTGCCCGTCAATTCTGCGCCAGAGGCCGATTTGAACCCTGGTTTCACGGTGGCGGTGCAGCGCACGCCGGGCGGCAGGTCGGCGCGGAAGTCGAACACCCATTCGCGCTCGCCCGTCCAGCGGCCCGTGCCCTGGGTGGCGTCGGCGTCGCTGCAGCTCAGGGAGAGGGGCGCGGGCGCCTTGGGGTCGCCGAAGTTGACCGCCGCCATGTCGAACTTGGCCACCACCTGGCGCACGCGCGCCACCTCGCCCTGCGGCGAAAAACTGGTGATCTGCAGGGCCTGCGCGCCCCAGGCCCACAGCGCCAGGCTGGCGGCCAGCATCCATTGCTTACTTGCGTTCACGCGGCACCCCTCCGAAGGAAGCGACAAGCGTAACAAAACGGCATGTCGAAAGGCGGCACGTTGCAAGCGCTTACGTGGCGGACTCCCCGCTCTCAGGGACGACGCGGCGCCGCGCCCTTGTCCTACCCGCCTGTCAGCCTTCTTCGCCAACGATGGTTGCCCCCACATCTCTTTTTCCCTGGAGCGCCCATGGCACGAACCACCCCTTCGCGCGGCGCGGCACGCAAGCCGCAGACCGCCTCCACCCCCTCATCCACCCAGTCCGACACCTACCGCGGCAACGCGGGCGAGCTGCAGCAGCAGGCCGGGGGCAAGCACCCGGTGCTGACCACGCAGCAGGGCATTCCCGTGGCCGACAACCAGAACTCGCTGCGCTCCGCACCCCGGGGGCCCACGCTGCTCGAAGACTTCATCCTGCGCGAGAAGATCACGCACTTCGACCACGAGCGCATCCCCGAGCGCATCGTGCACGCGCGCGGCACGGCGGCGCACGGCTTCTTCGAGCTGACCCATTCGCTCAAGCAATACACCACCGCCAAGGTGCTGACCGAGGTGGGCGTTCAGACGCCCGTGTTCACGCGCTTTTCCACCGTGGCGGGCGGCGCGGGGTCGGTGGACACGCCGCGCGACGTGCGCGGCTTCGCCGTCAAGTTCTACACGAGCGAGGGCAACTGGGACCTGGTGGGCAACAACATGCCCGTGTTCTTCATCCAGGACGCGATGAAGTTCCCCGACCTCGTCCACTCCGTGAAGATGGAGCCCGACCGGGGCTTTCCGCAGGCCGCCAGCGCGCACGACACGTTCTGGGACTTCATCTCGCTCATGCCCGAAGCCATGCACATGGTGATGTGGGCCATGAGCGACCGCGCCATCCCGCGCAGCCTGCGCATGATGGAAGGCTTTGGCGTACACAGCTTCCGCCTGCTCAACGCAGCGGGCGAGAGCACCTTCGTCAAGTTCCACTGGCGGCCCAAGCTGGGCATCCAGTCCACCGTGTGGGACGAGGCCGCCAAGCTGCAAGCGGCAGACAACGACTTTCACCGCCGCGATTTGTTCGAGGCCATCGAGGCGGGCAACTTCCCTGAATGGGAGCTGGCCGTGCAACTGTTCACCGAGGAAGACGCCGCCGCCTTCCCCTTCGACCACCTGGACCCCACCAAGCTCATCCCCGAGGAGCTGGTGCCGCTCAAGACCATCGGCCGCATGGTGCTCAACCGCTGGCCCGACAACTTCTTCGCCGAGACCGAGCAAGTGGCCTTCTGCCCCGCCAACGTGCCGCCAGGCATCGACTTCAGCAACGACCCGCTGCTGCAGGGCCGCCTGTTCTCGTACCTGGACACGCAGTTGTCGCGCCTGGGCGGGCCCAACTTCGCGCAGATACCGATCAACGCGCCCAAGTGCCCCTTCCACAACATGCAGCGCGACGGCCACATGCAGATGCAGGTACACAAGGGCCGCGTGAACTACGAGCCGAGCAGCCTGCAGGCCGACACGCCGCGCGCCTCGCAGGTGCAGGGCTTGCGGCATTTCGCGCAGGCGGATGACGCGAGCAAAGGCCGCATCCGCCCCGAGAGCTTTGCCGACCACTACAGCCAGGCGCGCATGTTCTTTCGCAGCCAGAGCGCGCCGGAGCAGGCGCACATCGCCTCGGCGCTGGTGTTCGAGCTGTCCAAGGTCGCCACGCAGCACGTGCGCGAGGCCGTGGTGGGCCACCTGCAGCACATCGACCTCGGCCTGGCCCAGCGCGTGGCGGACGGGCTGGGGCTGCCCAAGCTGCCGCCCGCGCCGCCCCTGGCCGCGCCGGTGCAGGATTTGCCGCTGTCGCCCGCGCTGCGCATCATCGACCGCATGAAGCCCACGCTGGAAGGCCGCAGCATCGGCATCCTGGTCGCGGACGGCAGCAACGGCACCACGGTGTCCAACCTGCGCAAAGCGGTGGAAAAGGCCGGGGCCAGCGTCAAGATCGTCGCGCCCAAGGTGGGCGGCGCGGTGCTCAAGGACGGCACGCGGCTGGCGGCGGACGGGCAGCTGGCGGGCACGCCCTCGGTGGTGTTCGACGCCGTGGCCTCGGTGCTGTCGCCCGCCATGGGCGCGCAGCTCGCCAAGGAAGCCGCCGCCGTGGACTGGTTCCGCGACGCCTTCGGCCACCTCAAGGCCATCGCCGCCTGCAAGGGCACGCAGGCCATCCTGAAGGCGGGCGGCATCGAGCCCGACGCAGGCGTGGTGGACCCGGCGGACGTGCAGGGCTTCATCACCGCCGCGCAGACGCGCCAGTGGGAGCGCGAGCCCAAGGTGCGCACGCTGGCCTGAAGCTGATTACTATCAAAAAAATAGCTGCCAGCGCTTGATGCACAAGCGCTGGCAGCCTTTTTGGCTTGAAACCTTGGCGGCTTACTGCGCCACGAAGCCGCTGTCCTTGATGATGCGCGTCCAGGCGTTGGTGTAAGCCTGCTGGCGCGCCGCGAAGGCCGCGGGCGGCATGTGCTCCACCGTGAGGCCCATGGCGGTCAAATGCTCGCGCACGGCGGGCTGGGCCACCACCTTGGCGAGCGCGTTGGAGAAGTCGGTGATGAACTTCTCGGGCGTGCCCGTGGGCGCATAGACGCCGTAGTACGGCAGGTCTTCAAAGCCCTTCAGGCCCATTTCGTCGAACGTGGGCACGTCGGGCATGGCCGCCTGGCGCCGGGTGCCCAGCACGCCCACCACGCGCACCTTGCCCGCCTTGTGGTTCTCGATGAAGTCGGGGATGGAGCCTGAGCCCGCCGCGATCTGGTTGCCCAGCATGTCGGCCATCATGGGCGCGCTGCCCCGGTACGGCATGGACACGAGGTCGATCTGGTACTTCTGGCCCAGCAGCTTGACCAGGAATTCCAGCGTGGAGGCGGGCGCGGGAATGCCCACGGCCCCCTTGCCGCCGCCCGCCGTCTTCACCCACTGCACGTACTCGGGGAAGGTCTTGGCGGGCGTGCCTGCCGACACGGCAAAGGCGTTGACGAAGGTGGCGAAGCCCGCCACGGGCACGAAGTCGCGCGCCGGGTCGAAGCCGGGGTTCTTCACCACCTGCGGCAGGATGGAGATGGAATGGTCGTGCGTGAGGAACAGCGTGCTGCCGTCCGGCGCAGCGGCTTTGAGCGCCTGCGCGGCGATCTGGCCGCCCGCGCCGGGGCGGTTTTCCACCACCACGGTGGCACCGAGTTCGTCCTTGAGCTTGTCAGCCAGCAGGCGTGCGATGGCATCGGTGCCGCCGCCCGGCGGGAAGCCGACCAGCAGCCGGATGGTCCGGGGCGTCTGGGCCGAGGCCAGCCCCACGGTCAGGGCAGCGCCCAGCACGGCGGCAATGCGCAGCAGGCTGCGGCGGGAGTTGGGGGTGAATGTCGGCATGGTGATGGATGCTCCGGGTAAAAAACTCAGGCCAGCCGCGCCCGGTGGCGCGCCAGCTGCGCGCGCACCTGCGCGGGCGCGGTGCCGCCCAGGGTGTTGCGGGCGCCCAGCGATCCGCGCAGGCTCAGCACCTCGTACACGTCCTTGTCGATCTGCGGGTGAAAGCCCTGCAGCACCGCCAGCGGCAGCTCCGACAGGTCGCAGGCGTGCGACTGCGCAGCCTTCACCGCGTGCGCCACCGTCTCGTGCGCGTCGCGGAAGGGCAGGCCCTTCTTGACCAGGTAGTCCGCCAGGTCGGTCGCCGTGGCATAGCCCTTCTTGGCCGCGTCTTCCATGGCCTGGGCGTTGACGGTGATGCCGCCTTCCTTCACGCCGGCCGCGTTGACTTGCCCGCCCACCATCTCGGCGAAGATGCGCAGCGTGTCCTTGAGCGTGTCCACGGTGTCGAACAGCGGCTCCTTGTCTTCCTGGTTGTCCTTGTTGTAGGCCAGGGGCTGGCCCTTCATCAGCGTGATGAGGCCCATGAGGTGCCCCACCACGCGGCCCGTCTTGCCGCGCGCGAGTTCGGGCACGTCGGGGTTCTTCTTCTGCGGCATGATCGACGAGCCGGTGGTGAAGCGGTCCGCGATCTTGATGAAGCCGAAGTTCTGGCTCATCCAGATGATGAGTTCCTCGGACAGGCGGCTCACATGCACCATGCACAGGCTGGCCGCCGCCGTGAACTCGATGGCGAAGTCGCGGTCGCTCACGGCGTCCAGGCTGTTCTGGCACACGCCGTCCATGCCCAGCGTGCGCGCCACGCGCTCGCGGTCGAGCGGGTAGGTGGTGCCCGCCAGGGCGGCGCTGCCCAGCGGCAGCAGGTTGACGCGGCGGCGCACGTCGGCCATGCGGTCGGCGTCGCGGGCGAACATCTCCACGTAGGCCAGCAGGTGGTGCGCAAAGCTCACGGGCTGGGCCACCTGCAGGTGGGTGAAGCCGGGCAGGATCACCTCCACGTTCTTCTCGGCCACTTCCACCAATGACCGCTGCAGCTCGCGCAGCAGGTCGGCGATCAGGTCGATCTCGCCGCGCAGCCACAGGCGCACGTCGGTGGCGACCTGGTCGTTGCGGCTGCGACCCGTGTGCAGGCGCTTGCCCGCGTCGCCCACCAGTTGCGTCAGGCGCGCCTCGATGTTCAGGTGTACGTCTTCCAGGTCGAGCTTCCACTCGAACGCGCCCGATTCGATCTCCTGCGTGATCTGCGCCATGCCCTTCTGAATGGCCGCATGGTCGCCCTGGCTGATGACCCCCTGCGCCGCCAGCATCTCGGCATGCGCCAGGCTGCCCGCGATGTCGGCCGGCCACAGGCGCTTGTCGAAGAACACGCTGGACGTGTAGCGCTTGACCAGGTCGCTCATGGGCTCGGAGAACAGGGCCGACCAGGCCTGCGCCTTGGTGTCGAGCTGGTTGTGGGACGGGTGGGCGGGTTGGCTGGAGGACATGAGGTGGCAATAATCCGTAAAGGTTCGCAATGCAACAAGACTCGCAAATTTTATCGACCCGGCCCCTGCCAACCGATTCCGCCCTGCCCGTCGGCACGGCTGCGGGCCCGGCGCGCGCGCTGGTGTTCGACGCCTGCCACGTCGGCGTGGTGCTGCGCGCCGTCCTGTTCGTGGAACTGGTGCTGGGCGTGGGCGCGATGTATGGGGCGGGCGGCCCGGCGGACTGGCTGGCCGCGCTGGCGCTGCTCACCGGCGGCGCGCTGCCCGCCACGCTGGTGTGGCTGATCGTGGCGTGCAGCCTGAAGACCGTGCTGGAGCGCCTGTCCACCGCGCTGCAGTTCGCGGCGGGCGTGCTGCTGGGCGCGCTGGCGGGCGGGTACGCCTGCGGCACGCTGGCGCTGGTGGGCATGGCCGAGCCACCGCCCTGGGCGGCCAGCGCCGCCACGGGCGCTCTGCTGGCCGCCATGCTGGTGGCGGCGC
>NZ_JASGDA010000088.1:0-93467 GCF_047607405.1 Acidovorax sp.
GACACGGCCCCACCGCCGCCCGCCCCCGTGGCCGCCCCGGCGGACGCCCGCGCCGAAGACTTCGCCGCCTGGCGCGCCGCGTTCGCCCAACAGGCCCTGGCTGCGGGCATACGCCCCTCCACCGTGCGCGACGTGCTCGGCCAGGCCCAGTGGCTGCCCCGCGTGGTGGAGCTGGACCGCGCCCAGCCCGAGTTCACGCGCCCGCCCTGGGCCTACCTGGACAGCGCCGTCTCGCCCCAGCGCATCGCCCAGGGCCGCGCCAAACGGGCCGAGCAGCAGGCGGCGCTGGATGCGGCAGCCAGCCGATACGGCGTACCCGCCGAGGTCATCACGGCGATCTGGGGCATGGAGAGCAACTACGGCCAGAACTTCGGCAGCTTCCGCACCGTGGACGCCCTGGCCACGCTGGCCCATGACGGTCGCCGCCGCGCCTGGGCCGAGGGCGAGTTGCTGGCCGCGCTGCGCATCGTGGACCAGGACCACATTGCCGCTGACCGCATGGTGGGATCGTGGGCGGGGGCCATGGGCCACACGCAGTTCATGCCCTCGGTGTTCCTGGCCCATGCGGTGGACGCCGACGGCGATGGCCGCCGCGACATCTGGGGCAGCGTGGCCGACGTGGCTGCTTCCACAGCCAACTTCCTCGCGCATGCGGGCTGGAGGGCGGGCGAGCCCTGGGGCGTGGAAGTGCTGCTGCCGCCCGGCTTCGACTACGCCCGCGCCGAGCTGTCGGTGCGCCAGGCCAGCGATGCCTGGGCTGCCGAGGGCGTGCGCGGCGTGGACGGCGCGCCGCTGCCTGCGCTGCAGGGCGCCAGCATCCTCACACCCGCAGGCGCGCGCGGGCCCGCCGTGCTCGTCGGCCCCAACTTCCGCGCCCTGCTGCGCTACAACAACTCGGCGAACTACGCGCTGGCCGTGGGCCTGCTGGCGCGCCAGATCGACGGCGGCGCGGGCCTGCAAGCGCCCTGGCCGCGCGAACTGCAGCCGCTGTCGCGCGCCGAGGTGCAGGCCCTGCAGCAGGCGCTGAACGCACGCGGCTTCGACACTGGCGCACCCGACGGCGTGGCGGGCCCTGCCACGCGCGCAGGGCTGCGTCGATTCCAGCAGAGCGTGGGGCTGGTGGCGGACGGCTATCCCACCCTGGAATTGCTGCACCGCCTGCGGGCACCTTGACGGGGAATGCTACTGTTTCAATAGCTACCAGTGCTTGATCGACAAGCGCTGGCGGCCTATTTGATTCAAATTTGGGGGAATCGGAGCTGTCTTCACCGTGCCGCGTCGCGCTGCACGGCGTCGTAGTGCAGGGCTTCGCCAAGCTGGTCCACGATCACCGCCCAGTGCGCGTCGGCCTTGAGCTGCTCGGACAGGAACTGCCGCTGCGCGTCCGTCCAGAAAGGGGCATCGCCCAGCGCCACGGCGGTGTCGATCTGGTGGGTCTTGATGAAGCGGGCGATGTCCTGTTCGCCAGCGTCCAGCCCCAGTTGCAGGAACAGGTTGGTCATGGTGGGCTCGGTGGTGATCATGTCGTCGGCTCCTGGTATGGGGTGAAAAGGAATGAAAAAAGCCAGTCACCGCAATGATGACTGGCTCGGGCGCTGAGTCTTGTCAGCGAATGGCGCGAGTGTTGTGGCGACAGGTCAGTCCGCCGTGGCTTCCTCGGGCTCGGTCGGTTCGGACTTGGCCGCGCGGTCCTTCTTGGGCAGCGCCTGGATGTCGAGCAGCACCTCCCCCTTGTCGTCCAGGTCCACCGTCAGGCGCCCGCCTTCGGTCAGGCGGCCGAACAGCAGTTCGTCGGCCAGCGCCTTGCGGATGGTGTCCTGGATCAGGCGCTGCATGGGGCGCGCGCCCATGAGCGGGTCGAACCCCTTCTTGGCCAGGTGCTTGCGCAGCGTGTCGGTGAAGGTGACTTCGACCTTCTTCTCGGCGAGCTGGGTTTCGAGCTGCAGCAGGAACTTGTCCACCACGCGCAGGATGATTTGCTCGTCCAGCGCCTTGAAGCTCACGATGGCGTCCAGCCGGTTGCGGAACTCGGGCGTGAACAGACGCTTGATGTCGCCCATTTCATCGCCCGCCTGGCGCGGGTTGGTGAAGCCGATGGTCGCCTTGTTCATGGTCTCGGCGCCCGCGTTCGTGGTCATGATGATGAGCACGTTGCGGAAGTCGGCCTTGCGCCCGTTGTTGTCGGTCAGCGTGCCGTGGTCCATGACCTGCAGCAGCACGTTGAAGATGTCCGGGTGGGCCTTCTCGATTTCGTCGAGCAGCAGCACGGCGTGCGGCTTCTTGGTGATGGCCTCGGTCAGCAGGCCGCCCTGGTCGAAGCCCACGTAGCCGGGGGGCGCGCCGATCAGGCGGCTGACGGCGTGGCGCTCCATGTACTCGGACATGTCGAAGCGGATCAGCTCGATGCCCATGATGTACGCGAGCTGCTTGGCCGCCTCGGTCTTGCCCACGCCCGTGGGGCCGCTGAACAGGAAGGAGCCGATGGGCTTGTCGCCCTTGCCCAGGCCCGAGCGCGCCATCTTGACGGCAGAGGCCAGCACTTCGAGCGCCTTGTCCTGGCCAAAGACCACGCTTTTCAGGTCGCGCTCCAGCGTCTGCAGCTTGCCGCGGTCGTCGTTGCTCACGTTCGCGGGCGGGATGCGTGCGATCTTGGCGACGATTTCCTCGATCTCGGCCTTGCCGATGGTCTTCTTGCGCTTGCTGGCCACCAGGATGCGCTGCGCCGCGCCCGCCTCGTCGATCACGTCGATGGCCTTGTCGGGCAGGTGGCGGTCGTTGATGTACTTGGCCGACAGCTCGGCGGCGGCCTGCAGCGCGGCTGCAGCGTATTTGACGCTGTGGTGCTCCTCGAAGCGGCTCTTGAGGCCCTTGAGGATCTCGATGGTCTCGGGCACCGTGGGCTCGACCACGTCCACCTTCTGGAAGCGGCGGGACAGGGCCGCGTCTTTTTCAAAGATGCCGCGGTATTCGGTGAACGTGGTCGCGCCGATGCACTTGAGCTGGCCGCTGGAGAGCGCGGGCTTGAGCAGGTTGGACGCGTCCAGCGTGCCGCCCGAGGCAGCGCCCGCGCCGATGAGGGTGTGGATCTCGTCGATGAACAGGATGGCGTTGGGCTTGTCCTTCAGGCTCTTGAGCACGCCCTTCAGGCGCTGCTCGAAGTCGCCCCGGTACTTGGTGCCCGCCAGCAGCGCGCCCATGTCCAGCGAATACACCGTGGCTTCAGCCAGGATCTCGGGCACGTCGTTCTGCGTGATGCGCCAGGCCAGGCCCTCGGCAATCGCCGTCTTACCCACGCCTGCCTCGCCCACCAGCAGCGGGTTGTTCTTGCGGCGGCGGCACAGGATCTGGATGGTGCGCTCGACCTCGTAGTGGCGGCCGATCAGCGGGTCGATGCGACCGTCCTTGGCGGCCTGGTTGAGGTTCTGGGTGAACTGCTCCAGGGGCGATGCCTTTTCGCTGCGCTCGCCGCCACCCGCGCCCTCTTCGCCCTCGGCCTGGTTCTCGGCCTTGGCGGGCTCGGGGGGCTCGCCCTTCTTGATGCCGTGGGCGATGAAGTTGACCACGTCCAGGCGCGTGACGCCCTGCTGGTGCAGGTAATAGACGGCGTGCGAATCCTTCTCGCCGAAGATGGCCACGAGCACGTTGGCGCCCGTCACCTCTTTCTTGCCGTTGCCGGTGGACTGCACGTGCATGATGGCGCGCTGGATCACGCGCTGGAAGCCCAGCGTGGGCTGCGTGTCCACCTCGTCGGTACCGGCGACCTGGGGCGTGTTGTCCTTGATGAAGTTCGTCAGCGACGAGCGCAGGTCGTCGATGTTGGCCGAACATGCGCGCAGCACTTCCGCTGCGCTGGGGTTATCGAGCAATGCAAGCAACAGATGCTCCACGGTGATGAACTCGTGGCGCTGCTGACGGGCCTCGACGAAGGCCATGTGCAAGCTGACTTCCAGTTCCTGGGCAATCATGTGAGAACTCCTTTGTGCTTGCGTGAAAAGAATGACTGTAGATCGGGGCCAAAGACCTGTTATTCAACAGGTTCACTGACACATTGCAGCGGGTGGCCCGCCTTGGCGGCGGCATCGAGCACCTGTTCCACCTTGGTGGCGGCCACGTCGCGCGAATACACGCCGCAGACGCCTTTGCCGTCCAGGTGGATCTTGAGCATGATCTGCGTGGCCGTTTCGCGGTCTTTGGCGAAGAACTCCTGCAGCATGACGATAACGAACTCCATGGGGGTGTAGTCGTCGTTGAGCATGACCACCTGGTGCATTTTGGGCGGCTGGGTGCGCTGGGTGCGCCGCTCCAGCACGACCGAACCGCCGTCGTCCCGCGCAGGCCGGACCACGGGCGGCGCGGTGGGGGTGGAAGGTGGTTTTGTTGCCATGAAATTCATTCTAGCGGCCTCTGCCGTGGCCTGATTCCGGCTATTCGTAAACCACCGTGGCCGCAGCGGACTGCGCCGTCCAGGCGGCCAGGGCCGCGTCGGTGGGGTAGAAGCGGGCGCTGTCGCCCAATTGCAGTTCGGCCACCGCCGTGTCGCCTTCGCCCGCGCAGCGCACGCCCATGCGCACGCGCAAACCGTGGTGCAGCACGTCGCCCTCGGGCAGCTCCTCGCGGCGTGGGGGGAATTCGCGCACCAGGCGCTGCACGTCGGGGCCTTTGTCCTGCACGGCCACGTGCAGGTATTTGCCGAAGCGGCAGCGCGCACCCGCCAGGTCCCACAGCTGCTGCACCTTCACACGCAAGCCGCCGCTGAAGTGGTCCTGCTGCAAGCGGCCCGCGATGACCACGAATTCGTCGTCCTTGAGCTGGTTGCGGTAGGTGTTGAGCTGCGCCTCGTCGGCGGACGCCTCGATCACGCCGGACTTGTCGTCCAGCCGGAACAGCGCCAGCTTGCCGCGCTGGCCGTTGATGACGCGCAGGTCGCTGATGATGCCGGCCAGCACCTGGGGCTCGCGGCTGTCCAGCAGTTCGTCGATGGGAGTGCGCACGAAACGCCGCACCTCGGTGGCGACCTCGTCGAACAGGTGGCCCGAGAGGTAGAAGCCGATGGCCGTTTTCTCTTGCGTGAGCCGCTCCTTGATGCCCCAGGGCAGCACGTCCACCAGCGCGGGCTCCTGCGTGCTGGAGCCATGGGCGTCGTCACCCATCATGTCGAACAGACCGCCCTGGTTCACATTCGCCAGCGTGGCGGCAGCGAATTCGAAGGCGCGGTCGATGGACGCGACCAGCCCGGCGCGGTTGAGGTGCAGCGAATCGAATGCGCCCGCCTTGATGAGCGCCTCCACCGTGCGCTTGTTGATGCGCTGGCGGTCCACCCGAACACAAAAGTCGAACAGGCTCTTGAACGGCCCGGTGGTCGATCCCTGCGGCCCCTCGCCCCGCCCTTCGCGGGCGGCGATGATGGCCTCGATGGCCTGCTGGCCCGTGCCCTTCACGGCGCCCAGACCGTAGCGGATGATCTTGTCGGTGACGGGCTCGAAACGGTACATGCCCCGGTTCACGTCCGGCGGCTCGAAGCTGATGCCGAAGTGCTTGACCGCGTCTTCGTACAGCACCTTGAGCTTGTCGGTGTCGTCCATTTCCACGGTCATGTTCGCGCAGTAGAACTCGGCCGTGTAATGCACCTTGAGCCAGCCCGTGTGGTAGGCCAGCAGCGAGTAGGCAGCGGCGTGCGACTTGTTGAAGCCATAGCCCGCGAACTTCTCCATCAGGTCAAACACCTCGTCGGCCTTCTCCTGGCTGATGCCCTTTTCCGCCGCGCCCTTGCGGAAGATGGCGCGGTGCTCGGCCATCTCCTCGGCCTTCTTCTTGCCCATGGCCCGGCGCAGCATGTCGGCGCCGCCCAGGCTGTAGCCGCCCAGCACCTGGGCGGTCTGCATCACCTGCTCCTGATAGACCATGATGCCGTAGGTCTCGGCCAGCACGGGCTCCACGAGCGGGTGCGGGTACTCCACCGGTTCCTTGCCGTGCTTGCGGTTCACGAAGGTGGGGATCAGGTCCATGGGCCCCGGGCGGTAGAGCGCGTTCAGGGCGATCAGGTCTTCCAACCGGCTCGGACGCGCCTCCTTGAGCATGCCCTGCATGCCGCGCGATTCAAACTGGAACACGGCCTCGGTCTTGCCGTCGGAGAACAGCTTGTAGGTGGGGCCATCGTCCAGCGGGATGTGCTCGAACGCGAAGTTCTCCTGGCCCTTGTGGCGCCGGGTGATGAACTCGCGCGCGATCTCCAGGATGGTGAGCGTGGCCAACCCCAGAAAGTCGAACTTGACAAGGCCGATGGCCTCCACGTCGTCCTTGTCGTACTGGCTCACGGCCGATTCGCTGCCGGGCTGCTGGTAGAGCGGGCAGAAGTCGGTGAGCTTGCCCGGCGCGATCAGCACGCCGCCCGCATGCATGCCGATGTTGCGCGTCATGCCTTCGAGCTTCTGCGCCATCTCGATGATGGTGCGCACGTCCTCTTCCTTGCGCACGCGCTCGTAGAGCAGGGGCTCCAGCTCCAGCGCGTAGTTGTTCTTGTCGCCCTCCTTCTTGGGCTCGGGCGGATAGGCCAGCGTGTAGGTCTGGCCGGGCTTGCCGGGCACCAGCTTGGAGATGCCGTCGCAGAACGTGTAGCTCATGTCCATCACACGGCCCACGTCGCGGATGGCAGCCTTGGCGGCCATGGTGCCGAAGGTGGCGATCTGGCTGACGGCATCCTTGCCGTACTTCTCCTTCACGTAGTCGATCACGCGGTCGCGGTTGGACTGGCAGAAGTCGATGTCGAAGTCGGGCATCGACACCCGCTCCGGGTTCAGGAAGCGCTCGAACAGCAGGTTGTACTGCAGCGGGTCCAGGTCGGTGATCTTGAGCGCATAGGCCACGAGCGAGCCCGCGCCCGAGCCCCGGCCCGGCCCCACGGGGCAGCCGTTGTTCTTGGCCCACTGGATGAAGTCGCCCACGATGAGGAAGTAGCCCGGAAAGCCCATCTTGAGGATGGTGCCGATCTCGAACTCCAACCGCTCCACGTAGCGGGGCCGCTGCCTGTCGCGCTCTGCGGTGTCGGGGTAGAGCAGCGCCAGGCGCTCCTCCAGGCCCTCGAACGACGCCTGGCGGAAGTAATCGTCCATCGACAACCCGCCAGGGATGGGGAAGTCCGGCAACTGCGGCTTGCCCAGCACCAGCGTGAGGTTGCAGCGCTGCGCGATCTCCACCGTGTTGGCGATGGCCGAGGGCACGTCGGCGAACAGCGCTTCCATCTCCGCAGACGACTTGAAATACTGGTCGCGCGTGAACTTGCGCACGCGGCGCGGGTTGGCAAGAATCTCGCCCTCCGCGATGCAGATGCGGGCCTCGTGCGCCTCGTAGTCGTCCGCCGTGGCGAACTGCACCGGGTGCGTGGCCACTACGGGCAGGTTCAGCCGCGCCGCCAACTGGACGGCGGCCACGACGTGGCTTTCGTCATCGGCACGGCCCGCGCGCTGCAGTTCGATGTAGAAGCGGTGCGGAAACAGCCCCGCCAGCCGCAATGCCAGGCTGGCGGCGCCAGGTTCATCACCCCGGAGCAGCGCCTGCCCCACCGGCCCTGCCTGCGCGCCCGCCAGCAGGATCAGCCCTTCCGACAGTTCCTCCAGCCAGGCCCAGGTACACAGCGGCTGGTTCTTGACCACGTTGCGCGTCCAGGCGCGGGCGAGCAGTTCCGACAAATGAAGGTATCCCTGGCGGCTCTGCACCAGCACGACGATGCGCGACGGCGCTGCGCCCGCATCGCCCTCCAGAAAAATCTCGGCCCCCAGGATGGGCTTGACGCCCTTGCCACGGGCTTCCTTGTAGAACTTGACCGCGCCAAACAGGTTGTTGAGATCGGTGATGGCCAGCGCGGGCTGGCCGTCGCGGGCGGCGGCCTTGGCCACCTCGTCGATGCGGTTGGTGCCGTCAACGACGGAAAATTCTGTGTGCAGGCGCAAGTGGACAAACATGGCGGCCATTGTAGAAAGGGCGCGCCGGTACAATTCCCGATCCTGTTTTGCTGAAAGCTGCTTTCGATGCCGCGTTACTCCCTGCCACTCGTTTCCGCTCTGCTGGCCATCGGCCTGTTGGCGGGCTGCTCCAGTACCAGCGATGACAAAACGGCCAACTGGAGCCCCAACCGCATCCACTCGGAAGCCCAGGACGAACTCAACAGCGGCTCCTACGACAAGGCCATTCCGCTGTACGAGAAACTCGAAGGCCGCGCCGCAGGCACCCCGCTGGCCCAGCAGGCCCAGATCGACAAGGCTTACGCGCAGTACAAGTCGGGCGAGAAGGCCCAGGCCATCGCCACGCTCGACCGCTTCATGAAGCTGCACCCCGCCAGCCCCGCGCTCGACTACGCGCTCTACCTGAAAGGGCTGGTCAACTTCAACGACAACCTGGGCCTGTTCTCGTTCATCTCGCGCCAGGACCTGTCCGAGCGCGACCAGAAAGCAGCCAAGGACTCGTTCGAGTCCTTCAGCGAACTGGTCACGCGCTTTCCCGATTCGCGCTACACGCCGGACGCGCGCCAGCGCATGACCTACATCGTCAACTCGCTGGCGCAGTACGAGGTACACGTGGCACGCTACTACTTTCAGCGCGGTGCCTACGTAGCGGCCATCAACCGCGCGCAGGTGGCGCTGTCCGACTACCAGGGCGTGCCCGCGCTCGAAGAAGCGCTGTACATCCTCATCCAGTCCTACGACGCCCTGGGCATGACCCAGTTGCGCGACGATGCGCGCCGGGTGATGGACGCCTCGTACCCGCAGAGCGCCTACCTGCGCAGCGGCTTCAAGGAGAAGTCGGATCCGTGGTGGAAGTTCTGGTGAGCGCGCTGGGTTAGCAATGCGGTGCAATGCCGCAAAAATGATAGCTGCTAGCACCCGACCCATAAGCGCTAGAGGCCAATTTGACTCTTATTTCTGCAGCCGCCACCAGCGGCTGCCCTCCTGCGGCGCGTTCATGTCCACGCGCTCGCCCATCAGGGGCGTGGCCACGCGCACGCCGCGCTCGGCGGCGTAGCGCAGCACCTGCTCGAACGGGTCGTCCCAGGCGTGCATCGCCAGGTCGAACGTGCCGTTGTGGATGGGCAGCAGCCAGCGCCCGCGCAGGTCCTGGTGCGCCTGCACGGTTTCGGGCGGGTGCATGTGGACGTAGGGCCACTGCGCGTTGTAGGCGCCGGTTTCGATCAGCGTCAGGTCGAAAGGGCCGAAACGCTGGCCGATCTCGGCAAAGCCCTCGAAGTAGCCGCTGTCGCCGCTGAAGAACAGGCGAAAGGCGTCGTCCTGGATGACCCACGAGCCCCACAGCGTGCGGTTGCCGTCGGTGAGGCTGCGGCCCGAGAAGTGCTGCGTGGGCGTGAGGGTGAGTTTCAGGCCCTCCACCTCGGTGCCCTGCCACCAGTCGAACTGCGCAATCTTGCCCTGCGGCACGCCCCAGTCCACCAGCCGGTCGCCCACGCCCAGCGGGGCGAGGAACTGCTGCACCTTGCCCGCCAGCTGCCGGATGGCGGCGTGGTCGAGGTGGTCGTAGTGGTCGTAGTGGTCGTGCGACAGGATCACGGCGCGGATGGGCGGCAGTTCGTCGATGCCGATGGGCGGCGCATGGAAGCGCTTGGGGCCCATGAACTGCACGGGCGCGGCACGGTCGCTGAACACCGGGTCGGTCAGCCACCACTGGCCGCGCAGCTTCATCAGCAGCGTGGAGTGGCCCAGGCGGTACAGGCTGCGGTCGGGCGCGGCGTCCAGGTCGGCGCGGGTCAGGCGCTGGATGGGTATGGGCGACGGGGGCACGGTGCCTGCGGGCTTGTTGAACAAAAAGTCCCACCACACGCGCAGCGTGGATTCGGGCATGTCGCCGGGGCCGGGCGGGCGCGGGTTATGAAAGCGCCCTTCGTGCGACTGGGGGGATGCGGCGTAGTCGCCGATAGGGGGTTGCAGCATGGCGTAGGTGGCCCCGGCGATGAGTACAACGAGGGAAAGCCCGCCGACGAGGCGGGCAGCGGATGCAAAACGCACGTTCAACCGCGCGCCTTATGCGCCCAGGTGCTTCTTGTAGAACGGCGCAAGCTTTGCCACCGCCTTGTCGGTGGCCTCGGGCTGGTCGTACAGGTCGTAGTGGGTGGCGCCATCGACGACGTAGAGGTCTTTCTCGCCCTTCACGCGCTCGTACAACTCCCGCCCGTCCTTCATCGAGCCGAACGCGCCAGGCACGCTGCCGGTGATGATCTGGATGGGCTGCACCAGCAGCTCTTCGACCAGGTGGAAGGCATCGAAGGCCAGCACGCTCGCCAGGCTGGTGAAGCGCAGCTTGTTGGGCGCGCAGGCGTTCTGGCCGCGCGGGGTGCGGTAGTACTCCACGGCCTGGATGTGATCGACATCGTTCATGCCCGCCTGCTCGCGCTCCCGCGCGCTGTTGGGGATCCAGGGGGTGACCAGCGGCTCGGCCCCGCGCGCCTCGGCGGTGCGCTGCTTGCCCACGTTCTCCAGCATGGCGGCAGCGCCGTAGCTGCGGTACAGCTTGCCGATGTTGGCGCCGACCACGGAGCCGACGGCCTTGATGCGATGCTCGGTCATGGCAGCGTTCACCGCGTAGCCGCCGCCCGCGCACACGCCCAGCACGCCGATCTTTTCTTCGTCCACATAGGGGAGCGTCACCAGGTAGTCCACCGCGCAGCGCACGTCTTCCACGCGCGTCGCGGGGTCTTCGATGTAGCGCGGCTCGCCGCCGCTTTCGCCCTGGAACGAGGCGTCGAAGGCGATCGCCACGAAGCCCTGCGCGGCCAGCTTGCCCGCATACAGGCCCGCCGTCTGGCCCTTGCAGCTGCTGCCAGGGTGTACGCAGACGATGGCGGGGTACTGCTTGACGGCGTCGAAGCCCGGGGGCAGGTACAACTCGGCGGCCACCTCCCAGGTGCGGTTCTTGAAAGTGACGGATTGCTTTTGGCTCATGCTGTCTTTCCTTGGCTCAATGAATGGGATGGACGCCACTTTAAATGGCCCAAGACGTATGATCCATACATTAGAGTACGCTATTTCATCGCCATCGTACGGATTTATCGCCCATGGACCCGCTTTCCGACGTTCTCTCCCTGCTGCAGCCGCGCAGCCAGTACTACGCGGGCTTCGACGCGGCGGGCGACTGGTCTTTCGACTTTCCGCCGCATGAAGGCATCAAGTTCACCGCCGTGGTGCGCGGCACCTGCTGGGGCATGGCCGACGGGCTGACCGCGCCGGTGCGCTTCGAGGCCGGGGACTGCTACCTGCTCAACAGCGGGCGGCGCTTCGTGCTGTCGTCCGACCCGGCCCTGCCGCCGCAGGACCCGGCCCTGGTCCTGGACGCCGCCGCCCGCGAAGGCATCGCGGTACACAACGGCGGCGGCGAGGTGCTCCTCATCAGCGGGCGCTTCGACTTCTCGGGCCACCATGCCGCCGTGCTGTTCGACGCGCTGCCGCCCATGATCCACATCCCCAGCGCATCGGCCCAGGCCGGGGTGCTGCGCTGGGCGCTGGAGCAATTGACCAGCGAGCTGCGCCAGCAGCAACCGGGCGGCACGCTCATGTCCACGCACCTGGCGCACCTGATGCTGGTGCAGGCGCTGCGGCTGTTCCTGAGCGCGCACGGCGACGCGCCCCGGGGCTGGTTCCTGGCCCTGACCGACCGGCAGATCAGCCCCGCCATCGGCGCCATCCACGCCCAGCCCGACCGCGCCTGGACGCTGGAGCAACTGGCCCGCATCGCAGGCGTCTCGCGCACGGTGTTCGCGCAGCGCTTCAAAGCGCTGGTGGGTAGCACGGTGATGGACTACCTGACGCGCTGGCGCATGCTGCTGGCCGCCGACCGCCTGCGCCGGGGCGGGGAGAAGGTGTCGTCGATCGCGTTTTCGCTGGGGTACGAGTCGGAAAGCTCGTTCAGCGCGGCGTTCAAGCGGACGATGGCGTGTTCGCCCACGCAGTACCGCAGGCAGGTTGCCGGGGGTTAGACCTATGGATCAGAAAATTCGCTTCCCGCTCGTGAGCGTTGGCGTCTTCCTCTGCGTTGCGGCGCTGAGCCTGCTGGTATGGCAGGTATCCGAATCGCACTGTGCTTTCGGATTTGGCGGGTTTCAATGCAATGGATGGGCCAGCGGGTGGAGCGGTTTCCTGTTCGCCTGGTCGCTTCTCGCCCTGGTGCTGGTTCCAGGCGCCCTTGGCGTTGCCGTCTGGCGCATGGTGCGCTGGTACCGCAGCGGGTGAGCCAGAGTTTCAAGCCTTTTTGCCCTCTGGCGCTTATCCATAAAGCACCAGGCGCTATGATTTTTGATGAAATCTCAGGGGCTTGGCAGCCGATCGTCGTCGGCCGGAGCTTGCCCGCCGTCGCGGCGCAGAAAGGCCAGTGCGGCGTCCAGGTCTCCCATGCGGCCGCGCTCCAGAAAATAATCCGCCGTTTTCATCGCGGCCAGCTTTTCGGCCACCGCACTGACGATGAATTGGTTGAGGGTGGAGCCATCTTCACGCGCCACCTGCTCGGCTCCAGCCTTCAGCGACAAAGGCAGACGCAAGGCGTAGTTGCTTTGGGTTCCCATGATCAAGCTCCTTGAAAGTATTGCGCTGGCCCGATGACCGGGATACCAAAGCGCGCTGCCTGCGGCAGAAAGTCGCGCTGGTTGAACGTCACCAGCGTGACGGGCTGCCCCTGCCCCAGACCGTTCACGGCCAGCTCCAGCACCATGTCGTCGTTGGGGTCGCGCAGTTGGGGCCGCCACAAGAATTGGATGGATACGGGCACCAGCACTCGGGCCAAAACGTGAAGCGTGTTGCGCACATCCTCAGGCTGCGCACCGGCTGCCGCCAACTGCTCAGGGCGCATCAGAACCGCCTCGTATTCCATGAACAAGGGCACGCTGCACAACACGGGCACCTGGCGCAAAAGCGCCCGGCGCAGCAACTCGGCAGAGGCCCCTGCCGGGCTGCGCACGGCTGCTACCAGTACATTCGTGTCCAGCACATAATTCATATTGCCAGCAATATATCACTGGCTTCTTGAATTTGCAGCTGGAGGGTCAGGCCCGCTCTGCCACCCAGGCTTGCACGGAGGCCAGCGCCGCTGGCAGCTTGGCCGCATCGGTGCCGCCCGCCATGGCCATGTCGGGCTTGCCGCCGCCCTTGCCGCCCACTTGCTGGGCAACAAAGTTGACCAGTTCGCCCGCCTTCACGCGGCCCGTGCTGTCGGCGGTGACGCCTGCGGCCAATTGCACCTTGTCGCCATCCACCGCGGCGAGCACGATGGCGGCGGTCTTGAGCTTGTCCTTGAGCTTGTCCAGCGTGTCGCGCAGGGTCTTGGCGTCGGCGCCGGGCAGTACGGCGGCCAGCACCTTGAGGCCCTTCACATCCACGGCCTGGGCGGTCAGCTCGTCGCCCTGGGCGGAGGCGAGCCTGCCCTTGAGCGCGGCGACTTCCTTCTCCAGCGCGCGGGCGGCGTCCAGCGCCTGGGCAATGCGGGTGTTCAGCTCGGCAGGCGGCGCCTTGAGGGTACCTGCGACCTGGTGGACCGTGCTCTCCAACTGCTGCAGGTAGGCCAGCGCATTGGTGCCGGTGACGGCCTCGATGCGGCGCACGCCCGCGGCCACGCCGCCTTCGGCCACGACCTTGAACAGGCCGATGTCGCCCGTGCGCTGCACGTGCGTGCCGCCGCACAGCTCGCGGCTGGTGCCGATGTCGAGCACGCGCACGGTGTCGCCGTACTTCTCGCCGAACAGCATCATCGCGCCGGTTTTCTGGGCGGATTCGATGTCCATCAGCCGCGCCTGGGTGGGGGCGTTGGCCAGCACTTCGTCGTTGACGATGCGCTCGATCTCGCGGATTTGCGCGTCGGTGACGGGCGCGTTGTGCGCGAAGTCGAAGCGCGTGCGCTCGGCGTTGACCAGGCTGCCCTTTTGCTGCACGTGGCTGCCCAGCACTTCGCGCAGGGCCTTGTGCATGAGGTGGGTGGCCGAATGGTTGCGCACGGTGGCGGCGCGCACGGCGGTGTTGACCTGTGCCTGCACGGTGTCGCCCACGCTCAAAGTGCCGGCTTCGAGCGTGCCGTGGTGGCCATACACATCGGCCTTGATCTTTTGCGTGTCGCCCACGGCGAAGCGGGCCGAGCCGCTGGTGATGACACCTTCGTCGCCCACCTGGCCGCCGCTTTCCGCATAGAAGGGCGTGGTGTCCAGCACGACGACGCCGCTTTGGCCCTCTTTTAGGGCTGCAGCGCTTGTCCCATCTACATAGATAGCTATGATTTTTGCAGTCTCTGCCAGGTGCTCGTAGCCGGTGAACTGGTTGGCCGCGCCGGTGTAGTCCAGCGCCTTGTCCATCTTGAACTTGCCTGCGGCGCGGGCCTGGGCCTTTTGCTTGTCCATGGCGGCATGAAAGCCTGCCTCGTCCACGCTCACGCCGCGCTCGCGGCACACGTCGGCCGACAGGTCGAGCGGGAAGCCGTAGGTGTCGTGCAGCTTGAAGGCCACGTCGCCCGGCAGCGTCTGGGCGTTGCCTGCGAGGGCGGCGTCCAGGATTTCCATGCCGTTCGCCAGGGTCTCGAAGAAGCGCTCTTCCTCGGCCTTCAGCACCTCGGTGATGCGCTGCTCCTGCTCGCGCAACTTGGGGTAGGCGTCGCCCATCAGGGCCACCAGATCTTTCACCAGCTTGTGGAAGAACGGCGTCTTCTGGCCCAGCTTGTAGCCGTGGCGGATGGCGCGGCGCACGATGCGGCGCTGCACGTAGCCGCGGCCTTCGTTCGACGGGATCACGCCGTCGCTCACTAAGAAGGCGGTGGCGCGGATGTGGTCGGCGATGACCTTGAGCGACGGGTTCGCCAGGTCAGCCGTGTGCGTCTCGCGCGCGGCGGCTTTGATGAGCGTATCGAACAGGTCGATCTCGTAGTTGCTGTGGACGTGCTGCAGGATGGCGGCCAGGCGCTCCAGGCCCATGCCGGTGTCCACGCAGGGGGCGGGCAGCGGGGTGACCTTGCCGGTTTCGTCCATGTCGAACTGCATGAACACGTTGTTCCAGATCTCGATGAAGCGGTCGCCGTCTTCATCGGGGCTGCCGGGCGGGCCGCCGGGGATTTCGGGGCCGTGGTCGTAGAAGATTTCGCTGCACGGGCCGCAGGGGCCGGTGTCGGCCATCATCCAGAAGTTGTCGCTCTTGTAGCGACCGCCCTTGTTGTCGCCGATGCGGATCACGCGCTCGGGCGGCAGGCCGATTTCCTTCGTCCAGATGTCGTACGCCTCGTCGTCCTCGGCGTAGACGGTGGCGAGCAGGCGCTCCTTGGGCAGCTGATAGACCTCGGTCAGCAGCTCCCACGCCCATTTGAGCGATTCGCGCTTGAAGTAGTCGCCGAACGACCAGTTGCCCAGCATCTCGAAGAAGGTGTGGTGGCGCGCGGTGTAGCCCACGTTCTCCAGGTCGTTGTGCTTGCCCCCGGCGCGCAGGCAGGCCTGCACGGAGACGGCCCGGTTGTACGGGCGCTTGTCGGTGCCCAGGAACACGTCCTTGAACTGCACCATGCCGGAGTTGGTGAACATCAGCGTGGGGTCGTTGCCGGGCACCAGCGGGCTGGACGCCACCACGGTGTGGCCCTTGGAGACGAAGAAGTCCAGGAAGGACTTGCGGATGTCGGCGACGGAGAAGGTGGGTGTGCTCATGGGAATGCTGTGCTGGTGGTGCCCGCTGCGGGCGCCCGAAAGGGAACCGGCGATTATAGATTTGCAGCCCCTCGCAGCCCCTTCCCAACCCCCCAGCAGCCCTGCCCCGCGCGGGCTTGCGCGCTGGGCCGTTCGGGACTATGTTTGCCAACAGGCGTGGCGGCTCCTTAATTTCTCCTGATTTTTGTCGAAGCAGGATGAAACCGGGCAGGTTCTCAGTTGCCCGCCGGGGGCCGCAGCGTGCAGCGCCGGACGGCGAGTGAATTCAACGATACAAGGAGACAAGATGATTTTGAAACCATCCGCGCTGGGTGTTGCCGCTGTTGCATCGCTGGCCGCCATCCCCGCCGCTGCGGCAACGCAGTTCGGCGACTACGTGACGCTCAGCGGCTTCGGCACGGCGGGCGTCGTTGCCAGCGACAACGACAAGGTTGACTTCGTTCGAGACGGTGCCCCCAAGGGTGCGGGCGACAACGCCAGCTGGGCGGTGGACTCGAAGATCGGCCTGCAAGCCAACTTCAAGGCGAACGATTGGCTCAGCGCCACGGTGCAGGTGCTCGCCGAACAGCGCCACACACCGGGCGTGAAGGCCGAGTTCGAGTGGGCCTACGTGAACCTGAAGCCGCTGGACAACCTGTCGATCCGCGTGGGCCGCACGGCACCCGCCGTCTTCATGGTGTCCGACTCCCGCAACGTCGGGTACGCGAACACCATGGTGCGCATGCCCAACGACGTTTACGCGCTGAACTCGCTCAAGCGTCTCACCGGCGTGGACGCGACCTACCGGCTGGACACCCCGCTGGGCGGCCTGAGCATCTCCGGCATGGCGGGCGAAGGACTTGCCGTCAGCGGCGGCACGACGAACGACGCCAAGAAGGTGCGCGGCATCAACGCGGTTTTCGACACGGCGGTGGGCTCCTTCAGGCTGGGCCAGGTCAGGACGGACGTACACGTGCAGATGTCCGGCGCCATCGTGCCCTACACGTTCTCAGGCGTCGGCTACCAGTTGGACGTGGACAATTTCGTCGTCATGGCCGAGTACGTGAAGCGGTCGATCAGCGGTCCGTACTCCATCTTTGGCGCCAAGGGCTGGTACGTCATGGGCGGCTACCGCATGGGGCAGTTCACGCCGTACCTCGCGGCGGCCCGGACCCGCGTTGACAACGTGTCGGCCAACGTACTGAACGGCCACGAAAACACCCTGACCGCTGGCGTGCGCTGGGACGTGGTGCCGGGCGCGGCGGTCAAGCTGCAGCTCGACCAGGTCGATCCCAAGGGCGGTCGCGGCATCAGCTTCCCGATGTTCTCGCCCGGCGTTGGCGACAAGACGCGGGTCCTGAGCCTGGCGGTCGATTTCGTGTTCTGAACGGGGGCGAATCATGATGAAGAAACTGATTGCCCTGTTCGCTCTGAGTGCCGCCCTGCTGGGTGCTGCACATGCTGCCGACATCGTCGTCGTCGGCCACCCCAGCGCCGCCGCGCTCACCAAGGACCAGGTCGCCGACGTGTACACCGGCAAGAGCCAGAGCGCCTCGCCAGTGGACCAGCCCGAGTCGGCAGCGATACGCGCGGAGTTCTACAAGAAGGCCACCGGCAAGGACCCGGCGCAGATCAAGGCGCTGTGGTCGCGCCTGACCTTCTCGGGCAAGGGCCAGCCGCCCAAGGAAGTGGCTGACTCCGCAGCCGTCAAGAAGGCCGTCGCTGCCGATCCGAAGGCCATCGGCTACATCGAGAAGACGGCTGTCGATGCCAGTGTGAAAGTGCTGGTCGGCATCGACTGACGCCGACGGCCAGCGCCAGCCCAGCGCAGCGGCGAGCCCAGCGCTCACCGCTGCCTTTGCCGCACAAGCGAATCCACGAACGGGAAATCGGCATGAAATTCAAAACCAAGATCTGGATGCTGCCCGTCTGCGCCGCAGCCGTCTTCGTCGTGGGCTGCCTGATCAGCTACGCCGTGGGTACCAGCACCTCCGCGACCCTGGAGCGCCTGCGCCAGCAGGACTACCCGGCGCTGGAGGTCATCACCAAGATCGAGCGCAACGTCGAGAACTTTCGCCTCACGCTGCAGGCGGCCGCCGCCGAAGGCGACGAGGACAAGCTCAAGGACCTGCAGACCCTGGCCGCAGCGACCCTGGGCAGCGTGGACGCGCTGGCGAACATCGAAGGCCAGGGCGAACTGGCAGCGCAGCTGCGCCAGGGCGCCAACGCGTACCAGAACGCGGGCCTGGGCGCCATCGGCGCCATGCTGGGCAAGAAGGATGTCGGCGACCAGCTCACGCAGATGCAAAAGCACATGGCCGCGCTGGACGGCCAGATCGCCGCGAGCAAGCAGCAGGCCGCCCAGACCGTCGAGAGCACGCAGGACGCGCTGGCCACCGGCGTGCGCCGCAGCCTGATGGTGGTGCTGGGTACCTGCCTGGCCGCGCTGCTGACGCTGGGCGTGGCCTCCAAGCTCATCGTGGCCTCGGTCTGGAAGGACCTGGGCGACGAGCCCACGCGCCTGAGCCAGGCCATGCGCAGCATCGCCGAAGGCGACCTGTCGCCCGGGGTGGCCAGCGCGGCAGCGGGCGCGCACGTCGGCTCGATGAGCGCGGCGCTGGGCGGCATGGTGGCGCAGCTGCGCCGAACCATCGGGCAGATCCGCCAGGCCGTCGAGTCGATCAACACCGCCTCCAGCGAAATCGCCAGCGGCAACCAGGACTTGAGCGCGCGCACCGAGAGCACGGCATCCAACCTGCAGCAGACCGCCAGCGCCATGGAGCAGCTCACCAGCACCGTCGGGCAGACCGCCGAATCGGCGGTCCAGGCGCGCACGGTCGTCGGCACGGCGGCCCAGGCTGCCCAGCGCGGCGGCGACATCGTGACGCAGGTGGTGACCAACATGACCGAGATCAACGCCGCCTCGCGCAAGATCACCGACATCATCGGCGTCATCGACGGCATTGCTTTCCAGACCAACATCCTGGCGCTCAACGCTGCGGTGGAGGCGGCACGGGCGGGCGAGCAGGGGCGCGGTTTCGCCGTGGTGGCCAGCGAGGTGCGCAGCCTGGCGCAGCGCAGCGCGCAGGCGGCCAAGGAGATCAAGACGCTGATCGGCGTGTCCAGCGAAAAGGTCGAGAGCGGAACGCAGCTGGTCAACGACGCGGGCGCGGCGATGCGGGAGATCGTGGCCGGAGTGCAGAACGTCACCAGCATCATTGCCGAGATCAGCGACGCCGCCAGCGAGCAGTCCTTGGGCATCGGCAACGTCAACCAGGCGGTGGCGCAGCTGGACCAGATGACGCAGCAGAACTCGGCCCTGGTCGAGCAGTCGGCGGCGGCCGCAGGCAGCCTGCGCGAACAGGCACAGCAGCTGGCCGATGCCGTCGCGGTATTCCGCGTAGGCGCCGCCTTCCACCAGGAGCTGAAGGCGATTTCACACTGAAGGTGTGCCGCGCCGGGTTTCAGGGAGACCGGCAGTCTGCGGGCAGCATGTTTACAACGTGCGCCATGCTGATATATTAGAAATATCTTTCTATGCTCCCGCACGCACCACCCATGAAACGCATCCAGATCCTCGACTCCCACACCGGCGGCGAGCCCACGCGGCTGGTGCTGGGCGGCTTCCCCGACCTGGGCACGGGCAGCATGGCCGAGCGCCGCGCCCTGCTGGCCGCGCAGCACGACGCCTGGCGCGCGGCCACGGTGCTGGAGCCGCGCGGCAGCGACGTGGTCGTGGGCGCCCTGCTCTGCACGCCCGCCGACCCGGCGAACACGGCGGGCGTGATCTTCTTCAACAACACCGGGTATCTGGGCATGTGCGGCCACGGCACCATCGGCCTGGTGGCGTCGCTGGCCTACCTGGGCCGCATCGCGCCGGGCGAGCACCGCATCGAGACGCCCGTGGGCACCGTCACCACCACGCTGCACGGGGACGGCTCGGTCAGCGTGCGCAACGTGCCCGCCTACCGGCTGCACCACCGGCTGGCGGTGCAGGTGCCAGGCCACGGCACGGTGGTGGGCGACGTGGCCTGGGGCGGCAACTGGTTCTTCCTGGTGTCGGATCACGGCCAGCGCGTGGCCAGCGACAACCTGGAAGCGCTCACGGCCTACACCTGCGCCTTGCAGCAGGCGCTGAAGGACCAGGGCATCCGGGGCGACGACGGCGGCGAGATCGACCACATCGAGCTGTTCGCCGACGACAGCGAAGCCGACAGCCGCAACTTCGTGCTCTGCCCGGGCCGGGCCTACGACCGCTCGCCCTGCGGCACCGGCACCAGCGCCAAGGTGGCCTGCCTCGCGGCAGACGGCAAGCTGCAGCCCGGCCAGGTGTGGCGCCAGGCCAGCATCATCGGCAGCCAGTTCGAGGCCAGCTACGCGCTGCAAGGCGACGGCAAGATCATCCCCACCCTGCGTGGCCGCGCCCACATGAGCGCCGAAGCCACGCTGCTCATCGAAGACGGCGACCCTTTCGGCTGGGGCATCCGGCTCTAAAAAGAAGGGGCGAACCCATGCAGCACGCGGACGTGATCGTCATCGGTGCAGGTATCGTCGGCGCCGCCTGCGCCCACGTGCTGGCGCGCCACGGCCTGCAGGTGCTGGTGCTGGACGCCCGCCTGGGCGGCGCCACGGCCGCAGGCATGGGCCACCTGGTGGTGATGGACGACAACCCCGCCGAGCTGGCCTTGAGCCAGGCATCGCTCGCGCTGTGGCGCGACTGGGCCCCGCGCATGATGGCCGACCAGCCCGGCTGCGCCTATACCCGCTGCGGCACCCTCTGGCTGGCCGCCAACGACGCCGAGATGGCAGGCGCCGAAGAAAAAGCCCGCCGCCTGCAGCAGCACGGCCTGGCCTGCGAGCTGCTGGACGCCGCCGCCCTGCGCCGCCTGGAACCCGCGCTGCGCCCCGGCCTGCAGGGCGCGCTGAAGGTGAGCGGCGACAGCCTGGTCTATGCCCCCCTCGCCGCCCAGTGGCTGCTGCAGCACGCGCCACGGCCCATCCGCGCCGAGCAGGCAGAAGCCACCCGCATCGACGGCAATGGCCGGGTGCAGCTGGCCGACGGCTCCTGGCGCGCAGCCGGGGCCGTGGTGCTGGCCGCGGGCATCCACGCCACGCGCTTCTGTCCCGAGCTGCCCATACGCCCCAAGAAGGGCCACCTGCTCATCACCGACCGCTACCCTGGCACCGTGCGGCACCAGTTGGTGGAGCTGGGCTACATCAGCAACGCGCACCGGACCGAGGGCACGTCCGTGGCCTTCAACCTGCAGCCGCGCCCCACGGGGCAGCTGCTGCTGGGCTCCTCGCGCCAGTTCGACACCACCGACCCCGCTGTGGATGACGACGTGCTGGCCCGCATGCTGCGCCGCGCGCTGGACTATGTGCCTGGCCTGGCGGAGCTGAACGCCATCCGCACCTGGACGGGCTTTCGCGCGGCCACGCCCGACAGCCTGCCCATCATCGGCCAGCACCCGCACCACGACCGGCTGTGGCTGGCCGTGGGCCACGAGGGTCTGGGCGTAACCACCGCGCCCGCCACCGCCGAGCTGCTGGCCGCGCAGATGACCGGCGGCCTGGCGCCGCTGGACCCCGCGCCCTACGCGGCGCAACGCTTCCCGCTTGCGGCATGACGACACCCATGCAAGTCCTCATCGACGGCATGCCCGTCCAGATCGCCCCGGGGCACACCGTAGCGGCTGCGCTGGCCCTGCGCCCCCCGGGCTGCAGCCGCACATCGGTGTCGGGCGAGCGCCGCGCGCCCTTCTGCGGCATGGGCATCTGCCACGAATGCCGCGTGCTGGTGGACGGGCGCCGCCGCCTGGCCTGCCAGACCCTGTGTGCCGACGGCATGGCCATCGACACCCGCACCCACCCCGCCGGAGACCCGCCATGAACGGCACCGCGCAGCACTGCGACCTGCTCATCGTGGGCGCAGGCCCCGCAGGCATGGCCGCCGCGCTGGCGGCAGCACCCCGGGGCCTTGCCATCACGCTGGTGGACGACAACATCCACCCCGGCGGCCAGATCTGGCGCGACGGCCCCGGCGTGGCCCTGCCGCCCCTGGCGCGCCAGCACCGCGACGCGCTGGCGCGCCACCCCAACATCCGCCTGCTGTGCGGCACCCGCGTGGTGGGCCTGGGCGGTCCCGCCGCGCCAGGCGATGCGCCCGCCCTGCTGCTGGAAGACGCCGAACGCGGCTGGACCCAGCACAGCCGCCGCCTGATCCTGTGCAACGGCGCGCGCGAACTGCTGCTGCCCTTCCCCGGCTGGACGCTGCCCGGCGTGACCGGCGCGGGCGGGCTGCAAGCTCTCGTCAAAGGCGGCGTGCCGGTGCGCGGCCAGCGCATCGTGGTGGCGGGCACCGGCCCGCTGCTGCTGGCGGCGGTCGACACCGCCCGCAAGGCCGGTGCGCAGGTGCTGCGCATCGCCGAGCAGGCCGCGTGGCAGGCGCTGGCCGCATTCGCCCTGCAGTTGCCGCGCTGGCCCGCCAAGGCCCTGCAGGCCGCCACCCTGTTCAACCCCCGCTGGCGCGCGTCCAGCCACGTGCTGCGGGCCGAGGGCGCGGGCGCGCTGGAGCGCGTGACGCTGCAGCGCGGCCCCCGCCCGGAAAACCAGGAAACCCTGGCCTGCGACCGGCTCGCCTGCGGCTTCGGCCTGGTACCCAACACGCAACTGGGGCAACTGCTGGGCTGCGGGCTGAACGCCCGCCAGGGCCTGCAGGTGGATGCGCTGATGGCAACCACGGTACACGGCGTCCACGCGGCGGGCGAATGCACCGGCTTTGGCGGCAGCGAACGCGCCCTGCTCCAAGGCGCCATCGCCGGTCACGCCGCCACTGGCGACACCGCCCGCGCCCAGGCCCTGTGGCCCGCACTGGCCCGCTGGGAAGGCTTTGCCGACCTGCTGCACAGGCAGTTCCAGTTGCGCGACGCCGTGCGCCACCTGGCCGCGCCCGACACGCTGGTGTGCCGCTGCGAGGACGTGCCGCACCAGGCGCTCGCGGGCCGCACGGGCTGGATCGACGCCAAGCTCCACACCCGCTGCGGCATGGGCGCCTGCCAGGGCCGCGTCTGCGGCGCAGCCGCCCAGGTGCTGTACGGCTGGACGCCAGCCCCGCCGCGCCACCTGCTGGCGCCCGTGCGCATAGGCACCCTGGCCCGAGACTAAGATTCACCCATGCCCGCGACACCCGCCCGAGACCCCGCCCCCAAGCGGCGCGCCGCCGACGTGGCCTACGACGCCATCGAGGCCATGATCTGCACCCTGCAACTGCAGCCCGGCTCGCCGGTGGTCGAGGCCGACATCGTGCAGCGCACCGGCCTGGGCCGCACCCCCGTGCGCGAGGCGCTGCTGCGCATGGTGTCCATCGGCCTCATCGCGCAGCAGCCCCGGCGCGGGCTGCTGGTGTCGCACATCGACCTGGCCGACCACCTGGACGTGATCCAGACCCGCCGCGTGCTGGAATGCCTGATCGCTTCCTGCGCCGCCCGCCGCGCCACCGCGCCGCAGCGCCAGGCCATCGTGCGGTGCGCCGAGCAGATGGTGGAGGCCGCAGAGCGCAGCCATCTGGACGACTACATGCTGGCCGACCACGCGCTGGACGTGGTCACGCACCAGGCTTGCCAGAACCACTCTGCCGTCAAGTGCGTGCAGCCGCTCATCGTGCAGTGCCGCCGCTTCTGGTACGCCTACCAGCACGAAGGCGAGGTGTCCGAGGGCGCGCGCGCCCACATGCACCTGGCCCAGGGCATCGCCACCGGCGACGAAGCCCGCGCCGTGGCCGGGGCCCACCAGCTCATGGACTACCTGGAACGCTTCGCCCGGCGCATCATCGACCAGTGACTCCCGCCGTGATACTTCTTTTTTGATAGCTACTAGTGCTTGCTGCATAAGCGTTGGAAGCCAATTTGGCTTAAATTCTTTTCATTCTCGGAGGCAACATCATGGACATGAAGACATCCCCCCTGGCGCAGCTCAACGACCCCAGCCTGCTCCAGACCGGCGGCCTCATCAACGGCCAGTGGGTGGCGGGCGCCAGCCGCTTCGACGTACACGACCCGGCCACCGGCGCCAAGCTGGCGGACGTGGCGAACCTCGGCCCGGCAGACGCCGAGGCCGCCATCGCCGCCGCGAATGCCGCCTGGCCCGCCTGGCGCAGCAAGACCGCCAAGGAGCGCAGCACCATCCTGCGCAAGTGGTACGACCTGCTGATGGCGAACCAGGACGACCTGGGGCGCATCATGACCGCCGAGCAGGGCAAGCCCCTGCCCGAAGCCAAGGGCGAGGTGGCCTACGGCGCGAGCTTCGTCGAGTGGTTCGCCGAAGAGGCCAAGCGCGTGAACGGCGAGACGCTGCCACAGTTCGACAACAACCGGCGCCTGCTGGTGCTCAAGCAGCCCATCGGCGTGTGCGCGGCCATCACGCCGTGGAACTTTCCGCTCGCCATGATCACCCGCAAGGTCGCGCCCGCGCTGGCTGCGGGCTGCCCCGTGGTCATCAAGCCTGCCGAGCTGACGCCCCTCACCGCCCTGGCCGCCGCCGAGCTGGCGATCCGCGCGGGCATCCCCGCCGGGGTGCTGAACATCCTGACCGCCGACAGCGACAACTCCATCGCCATCGGCAAGGTGCTGTGCGCGAGCGACGTGGTGCGCCACATCAGCTTCACCGGCAGCACCGAGGTGGGCCGCATCCTGATGGCGCAGTCGGCCCCCACGGTCAAGAAGATGTCGCTGGAGCTGGGCGGCAATGCGCCCTTCATCGTGTTCGACGACGCCGACATCGACAGCGCCGTGGAAGGCGCCTTCGCCAGCAAGTACCGCAACGCGGGCCAGACCTGCGTGTGTACCAACCGCTTCTACGTGCAGGAAGGCGTCTATGACGAGTTCGTGCGCAAGTTCGCCGCCAGGGTCAAGACCGCCAAGGTCGGCAACGGCTTCGAGGCGGGCGTGAACCAGGGCCCGCTGATCGAGGAAGCGGCCCTGGTCAAAGTGCAGCGCCACCTCGATGACGCCATCGCCAAGGGCGGCACGGTGGTCACCGGCGGCCAGCGCCTGAAAACCCTGGGCAGCGGCCAGTTCTTCGAGCCCACCGTGGTCGCCAACGCCACGCCCGACATGCTGTGCGCCCGCGAGGAGACCTTCGGCCCCTTCGCGCCCGTCTTCAAGTTCAAGACCGAGCAGGAGGCCATCGACGCCGCCAACCACACCGAGTTCGGCCTGGCGAGCTACTTCTACAGCCGCGACGTGGGCCGCATCTTCCGCGTGGGCGAGGCGCTCGAATACGGCATGGTGGGCATCAACGTGGGCATCCTCGCCACCGAACACGTGCCCTTCGGCGGCGTCAAGCAGTCGGGCCTGGGCCGCGAAGGCTCTCACCACGGCATGGACGACTACCTGGAAATCAAATACCTGTGCCTGGGCGACATCCAGGCCGCCAAATAAAAGTGACGCCTGGCCGCAGTTGCTGCGGTAGCATCCCGTAACGTCCGGCCACACCTGCGGTCGGGTTTCAACGCACGCCGCCCGAAAGCACCGCTTGCTGCCACTTAGCCCACGCGCTTCCGTCATCCGCCAGTTGTCCCTGTCGATATGGGGGCTGTTTCTGGCCCTTCTGGTGCTGCTGTCGGTGCTGGGTTACACGGCGATGCGCATAGCGGCCAACCGCGTCGCCCCGGCCATCATCCAGCAGATCGTGCAGTTGCAGGCGCTGGCCAGCGAGGGGCTGTTCCTGCACGCAGAGCGCAGCGTGCAGCGCCTGAGGGAAGAACTGCTGCAGCGGCTGGACGGCGACAGCGACACGGCAGCCACGCTGCGGCGCTTCGACACACTGTTCGAGCGCAGCGCCGACGGCCTGTGGCGCCTGCGCCCCGGCCTGGTGGACACCCAGCACGCACCCACGCTGTACCTGCACCACGGCCCCGCAGGCCCCGACGAGTCCACGCGCCGCCGCGCCGTCGCCAGCTTCGACCTGCTGCGCCAGCAGGGGCCTGCCATGGTGCCGCCGTTCTTTTCGGTGTACATGGACTTCGTCGAGGACGGGCTGATGGTCTATACCCGGGGCATCAATTGGGGCGCTGGCGCCGCAGGCGATGCCACCAATGCCAACTACCCCACCATGCGCGGCGCCGACCCCAGGAACAACCCGCAGCGCACGGTGTTCTGGACGCCCGTGTATTACGACCAGCAGGCCAAGGCGTGGATGGTGTCGGTGATCCAGCCTTTCGACTGGCAGGGCCGCTGGGTCGGCACGCTGGGGCACGACCTGCCGGTCGATGCACTGATACGCATGGTGACCGAGACCGACCCGGACGACGGCCTGCAGCTTATCCTGAGCGCGGACGGCGACCTCATCGCCCACCCCCACCTGCGCGAACGCATCGCGCAGACCGACGGGCAATTGCGCATCGCCACGCTGCAAGACCCCCTGCTCGACCAGATCCACGGCATGGTGACGCAGGCCCGCACCGACAGCGGCGCGGGCCTGAGCCCCGACGGCAGCCAGTGGGTGGCCTGGTCGCGCATCCACGGACCGGGCTGGTTCCGCGTGCAATTGCTGCCGCAATCGCGTGTGAACGGCTTTCTGATGTGCGGCCTGGCCGCGCTGTTCGCCATCGGCTTGCTCGGGCTGGTGCCCGTGCTGTGGCTGCTGCGCCGCCAAGTGGACACTTTGGTGCAGCACCCCCTGCAGCGCATCGCTCTGGCCGTGGACGAACTGGGCGAGGGCCGCACCCCCACGCCGATCGGCGCGCACGGCGACGATGAACTGGGCCGCCTTGCCCGCGCATTCGACGGCATGGTGGCCGAACTGGACCAGCAGCGCACGCTGCAGGCCCACACCGCCGAACAACTGGCCTACCTGGCCGAGCGCGACGCGCTCACCGGTCTGTACAACCGCCGCCGCTTCGAGGACGAACTGGCCCGCTTCTTCAAGGAGCGCGAACGCCGCCCGCGCGAAGGCGCCCTGCTGTTCCTCGACCTGGACGAATTCAAGTACATCAACGACACCTTCGGCCACCGCGCGGGCGACGCCATGCTGGTGCGCGTCACGGCCGAGGTGCGCGCCCTGGTGCGCGAGACCGAGGTGCTGGCGCGCCTGGGCGGCGACGAATTCGCAGTGCTCATGCCCGACGCCACCGAGAGCGATGCGCGCAAGCTGGCCGAGCGCATCGTCCAGGCCATCGCGCAAATGCCGTTCAGCATCGGCGATCAGACCCTGCGGCTGACTGCCAGCCTGGGCATAGCCCACGTTCCCACGCACGCCGACAACGCCGAGGACCTGGTCGCGCACGCCGACGCCGCCATGTACCAGGCCAAGCACGCCGGCAAGAACCGCTGGTCCACCTACAGCCAGAACAGCGACGCCTCGTACGAAATGATCACCCGGCTGGCCTGGAACGACCGCATCGGCCACGCCCTCGACCATGGCCGGATGCGGCTGCACTACCAGGGGGTGTACCAGGCGGGCGGCAATGAACTGTCCCACCTGGAAGCGCTGATCCGCATGGTGGACGATGCCGACACCGCCCGCCTGATCGCGCCCAGCGAGTTCATTGGCTACGCGGAAAAGAGCGGCAAGATCCTCGACATCGACCGCTGGGTCATCCGCCGCAGCATCGCGCAGTTGGCGCAATGCCCGCACCTGCCCGCCATCGCCATCAACATTTCGGGGCGCTCGTTCGACGACCCCGACCTGCCCCGCTACATCGCCGAACACCTGCAGTCGGCGAGCGTGGCCCCTTCGCGGCTGATCGTGGAGCTGACGGAAACCTCGGCCGTCTCCGACCTGCGCGACGCCGAGCGCTTCATCGACGCGCTGCACCGCACGGGCTGCCACGTCTGCCTGGACGACTTCGGCACCGGCTTCGCCTCGTTCGCCTACCTCAAGCACCTGAAGGTGGACATCCTCAAGATCGACGGCCTGTTCATCCGCAACCTGCCGAGCGAGCGCGACAACCAGGTCTTCGTGCGCGCCATCATCGACGTGGCGCGCGGCCTGGGCAAGCGCACCGTGGCCGAGTTCGTCGAGAACCACGAGGTGCTGCTGATGCTGCAGGCGTTCGGCGTGGACATGGTGCAGGGCTACCACCTGGACAAGCCGCAGGAGAGGCATCCGGCGCTCATGCAACCGCCTGGCGAGGAAGGCGGCTCGCATATACTCAGTGACTCCTTGCGGGTGTAGTTCAATGGTAGAACGGCAGCTTCCCAAGCTTCATACGAGGGTTCGATTCCCTTCACCCGCTCCAGATTAGCCTTTCACGGCATCCCACAACACGTCAAAACCCGCATGTTCCTAGGCATGCGGGTTTTTTCTTGTGTCACACCATGCCACTACCTGCCGCAACATACCGTCAATTTGTCGGTACTTTTGGCGGTATCTCGTACCATGGCGATACCAGATACTGTCAAAGGTATCCATCGCACATGCCCTTTCTCGGAGGCAAATGTGTCAACGCAGATCAGGACGGGGCACGGAAAAGAAAAAGGACCTAGCCCCTTGCGAAGCTAAGTCCTTGATATAAATGGTCGGCGTGGCGGGATTCGAACTCGCGACCCCTTGCACCCCATGCAAGTGCGCTACCAGGCTGCGCTACACGCCGACAAGCCTTAGATTATATGCGGGAAAAAGCTCAGTTCGGAGAAAGCAGAGCGCGAATTTCAAATAATTCCCTGCGCACCGCATTGGGGTCGAGCGCGAAGCCCAGTGCGTCGATCGACAGATCGCCGCGTGCGCTGTCCAGCAGGATGCTGGGCAGTTCGGTGGCTTGCGCCTCGGCCTCGACCGCCGCCTCGTCACGCGCGGGGTGCGCCAGTTCTTGCAGCCGGTTGCGCGCGCCGCTGATGGTGAAGCCCTGGTCGTACAGCAGGTCGCGGATGCGGCGGATCATCAGCACCTCGTGGTGCTGGTAGTAGCGCCGGTTGCCGCGCCGCTTCATGGGGCGCAGCTGCGTGAACTCCTGCTCCCAATAGCGCAGCACGTGGGGCTTGACGCCGCACAGCTCCGCCACCTCGCCGATGGTGAAATAGCGCTTGGCAGGGATGGATGGAAGGAGGGTGCCCATGAAATGCTGCAGGTTCAGGCCGGAAAACCATCAAGGGTACTGCGGACCCGCGAAGACCGCCAGCGGCGCAGTCACAAAATTTGCACAATTTCATGGTTGACTGCGTCAGCCAGCCGTGTTTTGGATTTGCTCCTTGAGCTTGCTCCTGGCGTGAAAGGTGACCACGCGCCGCGCCTTGATCGGGATGGCCTCGCCCGTGCGCGGGTTGCGCCCGGGGCGCGGGGCCTTGGTGCGGATCTGGAAGTTGCCGAAGCCAGAGAGCTTCACGTCCTTGCCTTCCACCAGGCTCTGCGAGATGAGGTCGAAGAAGGCGTCGATCATGTCCTTGGACTCGCGCTTGTTCAGCCCGATCTGGTCGAACAGCAGGTCGGCCAGCTGCGCCTTGGTGAGTGCCGGGGATTCCAGGCTTTCGACGGCGAATTCGATCATGGCATCGGTTCCCTTCAGGTTCATCACATGCGCAGCCGCGCGCCGGTGCGCCGGGCCAGTTGCGCCACCACGGCCTGTACGGCGGCGTCGATCTCCGCCTCGGTCAGCGTGGCCTCGTCGCGCGCCAGGGTCAGGCGCACGGCCAGGCTTTTCTCGCCCTGCGCAAGGCTGCCCGCCGGGGCTTCTTCGCCCGCGCGCAGCGGCTTGGGACGGTACACGTCGAACAGCACGGCCGAGCGCAGCATGCCGCCGTGTACCGCTTGTTCGACGGCCGCCATGATGTCGGCATGCGTGACGCGCTCGGACACGACCACGGCGATGTCGCGCTCCACGGCCTGGTGCTTGGCGACGGGTTTGAACTGCGGCACGGCGCGCTGCAGCACGGCGTCCAGCTCCAGCTCGAACATCACGGGGGCCTGGGGCAAGTCCCAGGACTGGCGCCACTGCGGGTGCAGTTCGCCCACGAAGCCGATGGCGCGCTCGCCCAGCAGCACGCGCGCGCAGCGGCCCGGATGCATGGCCGGGTGCATGGCGGGCTCGAATCTGGCTTGCAACGGAGCCAGCAATGCCTCCACGTCGCCCTTCACGTCGAAGAAGTCGATGGGCTGGTCCTTGCGGCCCCATTGCAGCGCATCGGTCGGGCCGCAGGCCAGGCCCGCCACGCGCATGGGCTGGTGGAAGCCCTCGACGGTGGTGTCGGTGTTTTGCACGCCCGCGTCGCGCAGGAACACACGGCCCAGCTCGAACACGCGCACGCGCTGGGCCTTGCGGTCCACGTTGAATTTCAAAACTTGTAGCAATGAACCCAGCAAGGACGAGCGCATGACGCTCATTTGGCTTGCAATCGGGTTGAGCAGCTTGATGGGCTGGGCGTTGGCGGCCAGTTCGTGCTCCCAGCGCTCCTCGACGAAGCTGAAGTTGATCGTCTCCTGGTAGCCCAGGCCCGCAAGCCGACGGCGCACGGCGAAGGGACTGCGCGTGGCCTCGGGTGCGAGTTTGGGCGTGATGGGCGCGAGCGGCGGCGTGGTGGGCAGGTGGTTGTAGCCCACCATGCGCGCGACTTCCTCGATCAAATCTTCTTCGATGGTGAGGTCGAAGCGGTACGCGGGCGGCGCGACGGTCACCGTGCCATCGCCCTCTTGCACCGGCAGGCCCAGGCCGCGCAGCGCGTTGGCGCACTGCGCCTGCGTGAGCGGCATGCCGATGACCTTGGCCGCGCGCGCCACGCGCAACGTGACGGGCTGGGGCGCGGGCAGGTTGACGACCTGGTCGTCCATGGGGCCGCAGGCCGTGTCGGGCGTGCCGCAGATGTCGATGACGAGTTGCGTGATGCGCTCGATGTGCTCCACCGTCAGGCTGGGATCGACGCCGCGCTCGAAGCGGTGGCCCGCGTCGGTGGAGAAGTTGTAGCGGCGCGAGCGCCCCGCGACGGCCTTGGGCCACCAGAAGGCGGCTTCGATGTAGATGTGCTTGGTGTCGTCAGAGACGGCGGTCGCGTCGCCGCCCATGATGCCTGCCAGCGATTCGACTTGGGCAGCGTCGGCGATCACGCCCACCTTTTCATCGACGGTGATGGTGTTGCCGTTGAGCAGCTTGAGCTGCTCACCTGCCCTGCCCCAGCGGACTTGCAGGCCGCCGTGGATCTTGTCCAGGTCGAAGATGTGCGACGGGCGCCCAAACTCGAACATCACGTAGTTGGAGATGTCCACCAGCGGCGACACGCCCCGCTGGCCGCAGCGCGCAAGGCGGTCGAGCATCCATTGCGGCGTTTGGGCGCGCGTGTTCACGTTGCGCACGATGCGGCCCGAGAAGCGGCCGCACAGGTCGGTGGCGCTGACCTTGACGGGCAGCACGTCGGCCAGCGTGGACTTCACTGCGGGGAACGTCGGCTGCTTCAAGGGCGCACCCGTCAGCGCAGACACTTCGCGGGCGATGCCATAGACGCTCAGGCAGTGCGCGAGGTTGGGCGTGAGCTTGAGGGTGAACAGCGTGTCGTCCAGGTTCAGGTGCGTGCGGATGTCCTGCCCCACGGGCGCCGAAGCATCCAGCTCCAGCAGGCCGCCGTGGTCTTCCGACAGCTTGAGTTCACGCGCCGAGCACAGCATGCCCTGGCTTTCCACGCCGCGCAGCTTGCCAACCTTGATGCGAAAGGGCTTGCCGTCGTCGCCCGGCGGCAGCTCGGCCCCCACCAGCGCGCACGGCACCTTGATGCCAACGCGGGCATTGGGCGCGCCGCACACGATGTTGAGCAAGGCCCCCTGCCCCACGTCCACCTGGCACACGCGCAAGCGGTCGGCGTCGGGGTGCTGCACGGCTTCCTTGATTTCGCCCACGACGATGTGCGTGAACGGCGGGGCCACGGGGCGCAGCTCTTCGACTTCCAGGCCCGCCATGGTCAGGGTGTCGGCCAGTTCTTGGGTGCTCAGCGGCGGGTTGCAGAATTCGCGCAACCAGGACTCGGGGAATTGCATAGTGTGTGGTGGATTCTTGACGGTTGCTCTTGAAAAGTGAGCAGATAGCGCCTGTCTATCCTTGGTTTCAATATGAAAACATGCTGAAAGCCAATGGAATCAGGCGCTGGCAGCTCACTTTTTTGAATTACTGGAACTGCGACAGGAAGCGGATGTCGCCGTCGAAGAACAGGCGCAGGTCGTTCACGCCATAGCGCAACATGGTCAGCCGGTCGGGCCCCATGCCGAAGGCGAAGCCGATGTACTTTTCAGGGTCGAGCCCCATGTTGCGCACGACGTTGGGGTGGACTTGCCCACTGCCCGCCACCTCCAGCCAGCGGCCCGCCAGCGGCCCGGTCTGGAACTGGATGTCGATCTCAGCGCTCGGCTCGGTGAAGGGGAAGAAGCTGGGGCGAAAGCGCAGCACCAGGTCGTCGCTTTCAAAGAACGTGCGGCAGAAGTCGGTGAACACGACCTTCAGGTCCTTGAAGCTCACGTTCTCGCCAATCCACAAACCCTCGCACTGGTGGAACATGGGCGAGTGCGTGGCGTCGCTGTCCACGCGGTAGGTGCGGCCCGGGGCGATGACGCGGATCTCGGGCATGGGCTGGCCGGCATCCAGCAGCGCGCGGTGCGTCTTGACGTGCTGCACCGCGTGGCGGATCTGCATGGGGCTGGTGTGCGTGCGCAGCAGGTTGGGGGCGGTGGCGGTGCCGCCCTCCACGTAGAAGGTGTCGTGCATGGAACGCGCGGGGTGGTCCTCGGGCGTGTTCAGCGCGGTGAAGTTGAACCAGTCGGTCTCGATCTCGGGGCCCTCGGCCACGTCGAAACCCATGGAGCCGAAGATGCCCTGGATGCGCTCCAGCGTGAGCGACACGGGGTGCAGCCCGCCCTGCCCGCGCTGGCGGCCCGGCAGGCTCACGTCCAGCGCCTCGGCCTTCAACTGCGCTTGCAATTCAGCGTCGGCGAGCTGCTGGCGGCGCGCGGTCAGAGCGGCCTCGATGGCCTGTTTGGCCACGTTGATGGCGGCGCCACGGGACTTCTTCTCGTCCACCGACAGCTGGGCCATGCCCTTCATGAGTTCCGTCACGCGGCCCGACTTGCCCAGAAACTGCGCCTTGGCGTTTTCCAGCTCGGCGGGGGTGGCGCTTTGCGCGAACAGTTGCGCCGCGCTCTCGACCAGGGAATCCAACTCGTTCATACCGACTCTTTATCGACTCGTGAAAATAAACAAGGGCTAGCGCCTTTTCAAGCCCTAGCCCTTGCTGTTATTGCGCAAGCAGCTATCAAAACGATAGCCGCTATCGTGAACTCAAGCAGCAGCCAGCTTGGCCTTGACTTGTTCCACGATGCTGCCGAAGGCAGCCTTGTCGTGTACCGCGAGGTCGGCCAGCATCTTGCGGTCGATCTGGATGGACGCCTTCTTCAGGCCGTTGGTGAACTGGCTGTAGGTCAGGCCCAGTTCGCGCGAAGCGGCGTTGATACGGGCAATCCACAGTTGGCGGAACACGCGCTTCTTGGTGCGGCGGTCACGGTAGGCGTATTGCCCAGCCTTCATCACCGCCTGCTTGGCGATGCGGAAGACGTTACCGCGGCGACCACGGAAGCCCTTGGCAAGGGCGAGAACTTTCTTGTGACGGGCGCGGGCCGTTACACCACGTTTGACGCGAGGCATGTGTGTACTCCTTGTTCGTCGTTAATTACAGGCCAGCACCGGGCAGCATCTGCGCCATGTGACCCATGTTGGTCTCATGCACAGCCACTGCGCCACGCAGGTGACGCTTGTTCTTGGTGGTCTTCTTGGTCAAGATGTGACGCTTGAAGGCTTGACCGCGCTTGACGGCGCCACCGGGACGAACGCGGAAACGCTTTTTCGCGCTGCTCTTGGTCTTCATTTTGGGCATGTGAATGCTCCTTTGTTTGTGCTCGTGAGGCGTTTGCGCTGAATGCGCAACCTTGTTGGCCCCGAGACACTTCTTCATCTGCCAGCGCCCCTTGCCAAAGCACGGGCCGCCAGCGGATTCCTTGCTATCTATCTCACTCAGGCTGCCGGAGCAGCCGGAGCAGCCGGAGCAGCCGCAGCACCCGAACCAGCTTCCGCCGCTGGCTTGCCAGCGGGCTTCTTCTTGCCAGGCGCGATCATCATGATCATCTGGCGGCCTTCCAGCTTCGGGAACTGCTCGACGAGGATGGTGTCACCCAGGTCGTCGCGGATGCGGTTGAGCAGCGCCAAACCCAGCTCCTGGTGCGTGATCTCGCGGCCACGGAAGCGCAGCGTGATCTTGCACTTGTCGCCATCGGCCAAAAAGCGGCGGATGTTGCGCAGCTTGATGTTGTAGTCGCCATCGTCCGTGCCGGGGCGGAATTTGACTTCCTTGATCTCGATGACCGTCTGCTTGGCCTTGGCCTCGGCGGCGCGCTTTTGCTCCTGGTACTTGAACTTTCCGTAGTCCATGAGACGGCATACGGGCGGGTTCGCCGTGGCGGCGATTTCGACCAGGTCCACATCCAGCTCGCCCGCCATGCGCAGGGCTTCCATGAGGCTGACGACGCCCAGGGGCTCGTTGTCAGGACCCGAGAGGCGAACCTCGGGGGCCATGATTTCACGGTTCAGGCGGTGCTTGCGCTCCTCGCGCTGGCGACGATCACGAAATTCAGTAGCGATGGCTATCTTCCTTCAATCAAAACACTACAAACTCTGTAGCAACAACCGCGCATCTGGCATGCGCCAAAGCATGTTTTCATGAAAAGAATCAGGCTTTGGTGGCGATGTCCTGGGCGATCAGCTCGGCGAACGCTTCGAGAGACATCACGCCGAGGTCACGATTGCCCCGGGCGCGCACTGCGACGGCTTCTGCGGCCTTTTCCTTGTCGCCCGCGACGAGGATGTACGGCAGCTTTTGCAACGAATGCTCACGTATTTTATACGTAATCTTCTCGTTTCGCAGGTCGGTCACCACCCTAAGGTCTTGATTCGGCAGTGCTTTTTGCAGTTTTGCGGCGATTTCGCGACAGTAGTCGCCCTGCCCGTCGGTGATGTTCAGCACGGCGACCTGCACCGGCGCCAGCCACGTGGGCAGCGCGCCTGCGTGCTGCTCGATCAGGATGCCGATGAAGCGCTCCAGACTGCCCACGATGGCGCGGTGCAGCATGATGGGGCGGTGGCGCGCGCCGTCTTCGCCGACGAATTCGGCGTCCAGCCGCTCGGGCATGTTCGGATCGACCTGGATGGTGCCGCACTGCCATTCGCGGCCCAGCGCGTCCTTCAGCGTGTATTCGATCTTGGGGCCGTAGAAGGCGCCCTCGCCCGGCAAATACGTGAATTCGCAGCCCGAGGCGCGCAGGCCGTCGGCCAGCGCCGCCTCGGCCTTGTCCCAGCTCTCCTCGCTGCCGATGCGCTTTTCGGGGCGCGTGGACAGGCGATAGAGGATGTCGGTAAAGCCGAAGTCCTTATAGACCTTCTGCAGCAGCGTGGTGAAGGCCGCCACCTCACCCTGGATCATGTCCTCGGTACAGAAGATGTGGCCGTCGTCCTGCGTGAAGCCGCGCACGCGCATGATGCCGTGCAGGCCGCCCGAGGGCTCGTTGCGGTGGCAGTTGCCGAATTCGCCAAAGCGCAGCGGCAGGTCGCGGTAGCTCTTGATGCCCTGCTTGTAGATGAGGATGTGGCCGGGACAGTTCATCGGCTTGAGCGCGTAGTCGCGCTTCTCGCTCTCGGTGATGAACATGTTCTCGCGGTACTTGTCCCAGTGGCCCGTCTTCTCCCACAGGCTCTTGTCCAGGATCTGCGGGCCCTTGACTTCCAGGTAGCCGTTGTCGCGATAGACGCGGCGCATGTACTGCTCCACCTGCTGCCACACCGTCCAGCCCTTGGGGTGCCAGAACACCGTGCCAGGCGAGTGCTCGTCGATGTGGAACAGGTCCAGCTCGCGGCCCAGGCGGCGGTGGTCGCGCTTCTCGGCCTCCTCGATGCGCTGGATGTAGGCTTCCAGGTCCTTCTTGTCGGCCCAGGCCGTGCCGTAGATGCGCTGGAGCTGCTCGTTCTTGGCGTCGCCGCGCCAGTAGGCGCCCGCGAGCTTGGTCAGCTTGAACACCTTCAGGAAGCGCGTGTTGGGTACGTGCGGGCCGCGGCACATGTCCACGTATTCCTGGTGGTAGTACAGGCCCATCGCCTTCTCGTCGGGCATGTCCTCCACCAGGCGCAGCTTGTAGTCCTCGCCGCGCGACTTGAACACGTCGATCACCTCGGCGCGCGGCGTCATCTTCTTGACCACGTCGTAGTCCTGCGCGATGAGTTCCTTCATGCGCTGCTCGATGGCGGCCATGTCCTCGGGCGTGAAGGGGCGCTCGTAGGCGATGTCGTAGTAGAAGCCCTCGTCGATCACCGGCCCGATCACCATCTTGGCCGTGGGGTAGAGCTGCTTGACGGCGTGGCCCACTAGGTGGGCGCAGGAGTGGCGGATGATGTCCAGCCCGTCCTGGTCCTTGGGCGTGATGATCTGCAGCTTCGCATCGTGGTCGATGCGGTCGCAGGCATCGACGAGCCTGCCATCCACCTTGCCCGCCACGGTGTTCTTGGCAAGGCCGGGGCCGATGGACTGCGCCACCTCGGCCACTGTGACGGGGCCGGGGTACTCGCGCTGCGAACCGTCTGGGAGCGTGATGTAAATCATGGTGTGGGAATCCTTGTCTTCAAAACAAAAAGCGCGGAACGATGTCCGCGCTTTTGTCGAGGGAGGCGAATGGCTTGAATCTCGTGCAGGCGCGAACGGCCAGCCTCAGCGGCTGGTGAACTTCTCCGTCGTAGTTCGCGGTGTCATAACCGACAGTGCCTTTCTCGCCCTTGTGCGTTGCAGAACCAGCATTCTACCGGGCCCGCACCGGCGAGCACAGTAGCGGCCTGCATTGCCATCACCCCACCCACCTGCGCGCATTGCGCCAGATGCGCATCCAGGGGCTGAGGGCGCTCTTGTCGCCGCTCGTCCAGCTCATCTGCACGTTGCGGAACACGCGCTCGGGGTGGGGCATGAGGGCGGTGAAGCGGCCGTCTGCCGTGGTCACGCTGGTGAGGCCGCCGGGGCTGCCGTTGGGGTTGAAGGGGTACTGCTCGGTGGCGGCGCCGTGGTGGTCCACGTAGCGCATGGCGGCGATGGCCTTGTCTGCGTTGCCACGGTACTTGAAGTTGGCGTAGCCCTCGCCGTGGGCGACGGCGATGGGCAGGCGGCTGCCGGCCATGCCTGCGAAGAACAGGCTGGGGGAGTCGAGCACTTCGACCAGCGACAGGCGGGCCTCGAAGCGTTCGCTCTGGTTGGTGGTGAAGCGCGGCCAGTCCTCTGCGCCGGGGATGATGTCGGCCAGTTCGGCGAACATCTGGCAGCCGTTGCACACACCCAGACCAAAGGTGTCGGTGCGGCCGAAGAAGCCCTGGAACTGGTCGGCCAACTGTGGGTTGAAGGTGATGGAACGCGCCCAGCCGATGCCCGCGCCCAGCGTGTCGCCATAGCTGAAGCCGCCACAGGCGACGACGCCCTTGAAGTCCTGCAACTGGACGCGACCCGTTTGCAGGTCGGTCATGTGGACGTCGAACGCCTCGAAGCCTGCTTCGGTGAAGGCGTAGGCCATTTCGACGTGCGAGTTGACGCCCTGCTCGCGCAGGATGGCGACCTTGGGCTTTGCCAGGTTGAGGAAGGGGGCGGCTACGTCTTCGGCGGGGTCGAAGGTCAGGTGCAGGTGCAAGCCGGGGTCGGCGGGCTCGCCCGCTGCGGCGTGCTCGGCATCGGCGCAGGCGGGGTTGTCGCGCTGCTGGCAGATCTTCCAGCTCACAGCGTCCCAGACTTGGTGCAGGTCGCTCAAAGATGCGCTGAACACGGCCTTGGCGTCGCGCCAGATTTGCAGTTCGCCTTTGCCTGCGTCGATGGTGGATGAGGCCGGGCGGGTTTTGCCGATGAAGTGGCTCCACTTGGACAGGCCGTGCTCGCGCAAGGTCTGCATGACTTCGTTGCGCTCTGCGGTGCGCACTTGCAGCACGATGCCGAGTTCTTCGTTGAACAGGGCCTTGAGCGTGAGTTCTTCGCGGCGGGCGCTGACTTGTTGCGCCCAGTTCTTGGCGTCGCCCGTTTCCATGCGGCTGTCGCTGATGCCGTCGCCTTCGGTGACGAGCATGTCCACGTTGAGCGCCACGCCCACGTGGCCTGCGAAGGCCATTTCGGCCACCGCCGCGAGCAGGCCGCCGTCGCTGCGGTCGTGGTAGGCCAGGATGTGCCCTTTAGCGCGCAGGGCGTTGACGGCGTTGACGGTGTGGATGAGGTCTTGCGCGTCGTTGAGGTCGGGCACGCCATCCTTCTCAGGACTGCCGCTTTGCTCCAGCGTCTGGCCGAGGATGCTGCCGCCCATGCGGCATTGGCCTTTGCCCAAGTCAATGAGGACGAGGGTCGTATCCTCTTCCGTCGCGTCGAGTTGCGGCGTGAGCGTGCCGCGCACGTCGGAGAGCGTCGCGAAGGCGCTCACGATCAGGCTGACGGGGGATGTGACCTTTTTCTTCTCCGCGCCTTCGCTCCACTGCGTGCGCATCGACAACGAGTCCTTGCCCACGGGGATGCTGATGCCTAGAGCGGGACACAGCTCCATGCCCACGGCCTTGACGGTGGCGTACAGGTCGGCGTCCTCGCCCGGCTCGCCGCAGGCGGCCATCCAGTTGGCGGAGAGTTTGACGCGCGGCAGTTCAATGGGCGCGGCCAGCAGGTTGGTAATGGCCTCGGCCACGGCCATGCGGCCCGAGGCGGGCGCGTTGAGGGCGGCCAGCGGCGTGCGCTCGCCCATGCTCATGGCCTCGCCCGCGAAGCCCTTGTAATCGGCCAGCGTGACGGCGCAGTCGGCCACGGGCACCTGCCAGGGGCCGACCATCTGGTCGCGGTGGGATAGCCCCCCCACCGTGCGGTCGCCGATGGTGATGAGGAAGCGCTTGGACGCCACGGTGGGGTGCGCCAGCACGTCGATGACGGCTTTTTGCAGCGGCACGCCGGTCAGATCCATGGGCGCGAAGGTGCGCTGCACGGTCGTCACGTCGCGGTGCATCTTGGGCGGCTTGCCCAGCAGCACGTCCATGGGCATATCGACCGGGTACTTCTGGTCGCCTGCTGCCACGGCAGTGTCTGCCAGCACCAACTGGCGCTGCTCGGTGGCCGTGCCGATGACGGCGAAGGGGCAGCGCTCGCGCTCGCAGAACGCCTGGAACAAAGGCAGCGATTCGGGCGCGATGGCGAGCACGTAGCGCTCCTGGCTTTCGTTGCTCCAGATTTCCTTGGGGGCCATGCCCGATTCTTCGAGCGGCACGGCGCGCAGGTCGAACCGCGCACCGCGCCCGGCATCGTTGGTCAATTCAGGGAAGGCGTTGGACAGCCCGCCCGCGCCCACGTCGTGGATCGCCAGGATGGGGTTTTGCGCGCCCTGCGCCCAGCAGTGGTTGATGACCTCTTGCGCGCGGCGCTCGATCTCGGGGTTGCCGCGCTGCACCGAGTCGAAGTCCAGCTCCGCCGCGTTGGTGCCCGTCGCCATGGAACTGGCCGCGCTGCCGCCCATGCCGATCCGCATGCCGGGGCCGCCCAGCTGGATGAGCAGCGAGCCTGCGGGGAATTCAATCTTCTTGGTCAACTCTGCGTCGATCACGCCGACGCCGCCCGCGATCATGATGGGCTTGTGGTAGCCGCGCTGGATGCCGCCCACGTTCTGCTCGTATTCGCGAAAGTACCCCGCGAGGTTGGGCCTGCCGAATTCGTTGTTGAACGCCGCGCCGCCCAGCGGCCCCTCGACCATGATCTGCAAGGGGCTGGCGATGTGCTCGGGCTTGCCCACGGTGCTGCCCCAGAGCTTGGAGACGGTGAACCCCGTCAGCCCCGCCTTGGGCTTGGAGCCGCGCCCCGTCGCGCCCTCGTCGCGGATCTCGCCGCCCGCGCCGGTGGACGCACCCGGGAAGGGCGAGATGGCCGTGGGGTGGTTGTGCGTTTCCACCTTCATCAGCACATGGTGGGTTGCACTACTCTTTTGATAGCTGCTTGCGCCCGTCCCATCTGCGCTAGAGGCCATTTTGGCTATGAATCTCTCCACCGTATGGCCTTCCATGATGGAGGCGTTGTCCGAATACGCCACCACCGTGTGCTGCGGCGCGAGTTGGTGCGTGTTGCGGATCATGCCGAACAGCGATTTGTCCTGCGCCACGCCGTCGATGGTGAACTGGGCGTTGAAGATCTTGTGGCGGCAGTGCTCGCTGTTGGCCTGGGCGAACATCATCAGCTCCACGTCCGTGGGGTTGCGCGCCAGGGCGGTGAAGGCGTTGACCAGGTAGTCGATTTCGTCGTCGGCCAGCGCCAGGCCGAAGCGGGCGTTGGCGGCTTCCAAAGCCGTGCGGCCACCACCGAGAACGTTGACGTGCTCCATGGGCGCGGGTTGCAGCTCGGTGAACAGCGCAGCGGCGGCGGCGCGCTCCATCACCACGGATTCGGTCATGCGGTCGTGCAGCAGCGCGGCGACCTGGGCCTTTTGCCCGTCGTCCAGTTCAGGCGTCTTGCCCAGCAGGCCGGATTTGAGAGCGACGCGGTATTCGGTAATGCGCTCCACACGGCGGATGGCGATGCCGCAGTTGCGCGCAATATCGGTGGCCTTGCTGGCCCAGGGCGACAGCGTGCCCAGGCGTGGCGTGACGATGATGGCCGCGCCATCCGCCGGGCCTGTGTAGGGTTCGCCATAGGCCAGCAGCGCGGACAGCCGCTCCTGCTGGGCGGGCGTGGGGGCCGCGTCCGTCACCACCAGATGCACGAAGCGCGCCGCGATGCCCTCGATCTTGGGGTGGATGGCTGCCAGGGCGGGTTGAAGCTGCTGGGCGCGGAAGGCGCTGAGGGCATTGCCGCCCTCGAAGGTGCTGATGTGGTGGGTCACGGGAGTGGCCTTTGGAAAGAGGGCGGGATTTTACCTGGGGGCTTCCTGTGGCGATCTCGTGGTTCATTCACACGAAAAATATCCCGTGTTCTAAAATCGCGTGCCAAAAACACACAGAGGATCTGCCATGGCCCGCAACATCACCTTCACCGCCGACGAGGCCCTGATCGAAGCCGCCCGCGAAGCCGCCCGTGCCGATAACACCACGCTCAACGAGCAGTTCCGCCTGTGGCTGGAGAGCTATGCGCGCAAGCGGCAGGCGGACAGGGCGATGGAGACGCTGGCGCGCATCCGCAGCTACGCCAGTTCCGGCGGCCTGAAGATGACCCGCGAGGAAATGAATGAGCGCCGCTGATTTCCTCGACAGCAATGTCGTGGTCTATGCCTTTGACGCGGCGGGCGGCGAGAAAAGCAGCATCGCCAGCGGCATCATCAACACCGCCTTGCGCCAGGGCAACGCCATCATCAGCTTTCAGGTCGTGCAGGAAACGCTGAACGTCATAGGCCGCAAATTCAGCCGCGTCGCCACCCCCAAGGATCGCAAGGTCGCGCTGGAACAAGTCCTCGTGCCGCTCTGGCGCATCCACCCCAGCCCCGCGCTGTACGCACGCGGGCTGGGCATCCAGGAGCGCTACGGCTTCAGCTTCTACGACAGCCTGATCGTCGCCGCCGCGCTGGAAGGCGGCTGCACGCGGCTGCTCAGCGAAGACATGCAGCACGGGCAGCAGATCGAGGGGCTGCGGGTGGAGAACCCGTTTCTCGGCACCCGCGCCTGAAAAGCCCTGAATGGGATAATCCCGCCCCATGAGCATCACCATCAAAAGCGCCGAAGACATCGAGGGCATGCGCGTCGCGTGCCGCCTCGCATCCGAGGTGCTGGACTACATCGCCCCCCACATCAAGCCCGGCATCACCACCAAGGACATCGACCGCCTGGGCGCCGAGTGCATGGCGCAGCAGGGCACCGTGTCGGCCACCGTGGGCTACCAGCCGCCCGGCTACCCGCCCTACCCCGCATCGCTGTGTACCTCGGTCAACCACGTGGTGTGCCACGGCATTCCCAACGACAAGCCGCTGAAGAAGGGCGACATCGTGAACGTGGACGTGACCGTCATCACCAAGGACGGCTGGTACGGCGACAACAGCCGCATGTACATCATTGGCGAAGGGTCCATCGCCGCCAGGCGCCTGTGCGCACTGACCTTCGAGGCCATGTGGCACGGCATCGTGCAGGTCAAGCCTGGCGCGCACCTGGGCGACGTGGGGCATGCCATCCAGAAGTTTGCGGAAGGGCATGGCTTTTCCGTCGTGCGCGAGTTCTGCGGCCACGGCATCGGCAAGAGGTTCCATGAGGAGCCCCAGGTGCTGCACTACGGCCGCCCCGGAACGCTCGAAGAACTGGTGCCCGGCATGGTGTTCACCATCGAGCCCATGATCAACGCAGGCCGCCGCGAGGTGAAGGAGTTCGGCAACGACGGCTGGACCATCGTCACCAAGGACCACAGCCTGTCGGCACAATGGGAGCACACGGTGCTGGTGACCGAGACCGGGTACGAGGTGATGACCCTGTCGGCAGGCTCGCCGCCGCTGCCATCCTTCGTGACCTCTACCAAGACCTGACCTTCCCAGCGTGCATTCCGCGCGCTTTTTGCCTGCCGCGCCGACCATGACCGAAATCCATGCCCTGCGCGATGCCTACCGCGCCGACAAGGCCGCCATCCTGGCGGCGATGCAGTCCACGGGCGCATCCACGCGCGGCATCCATGGCGTGCTCAAGCGCCTGTCCGCGCTGGCCGACCGCCTGCTGTGTACCTTATGGCAGCGCGCCGGGCTGCCCGCCGACCTGGCCCTGGTCGCAGTGGGCGGCTTTGGGCGGGCGCAACTTTTCCCCTACTCCGATGTCGATGTGCTGCTGCTGCTGCCAGGCGACGCCGCGCCCGAGACAGGCAGCGCGCTGCGCACGCAGCTCGAAGGCTTCATCGGCAGCTGCTGGGACGCGGGGCTGGAGATCGGCTCCAGCGTGCGCACCGTGGCGGAGTGCCTGGCCGAGAGCGCGGCCGACGTGACGGTGCAGACCTCGCTGCTCGAAGCGCGCCAGGTGTGCGGCAGCGCCGCGCTGTTTGCCGAATTCCAGCACCGCTACCGCGCGCAGATGGACCCGCAGGCTTTCCTGGTGGCCAAGACGCTGGAGATGCGCCAGCGCCACAACAAGTACGAGAACACGCCCTACGCGCTGGAGCCCAACTGCAAGGAATCCCCCGGCGGCCTGCGCGACCTGCAGACCATCCTGTGGGTGGCGCGCGCAGCGGGCCTGGGCCGCGACTGGAAGGAACTGGCTGCCAGCGGCATGGCGACGGCCTTCGAGGTGCGCCAGATAGAGCGCAACGAGGCCCTGCTGTTCCTCATCCGCGCCCGCCTGCACGCGGCGGCGGGGCGGCATGAAGACCGACTGGTGTTCGATTTGCAAACGGCAGTGGCCGAAACCTTCGGCTACCGCTCGCTCTCGCCCGACGGCAAGCGCCTGCCCATGCGCGCCAGCGAAAGCCTGATGCGCCGCTACTACTGGGCGGCCAAGGCCGTGTCGCAGCTCGCGCAAATCCTGCTGCTCAACATCGAAGAGCGGCTGAATCCTTCGACACACGAGCCGCGCCCCATCAACGAGCGCTTCTTCGAGAAAGCGGGCCTCATCGAGGTCGCCAGCGACGACCTGTACCGGCACGACCCGCACGCCATCCTGGAAACCTTTCTGCTCTACCAGACCACGGTGGGCCTCAAGGACCTGTCCGCCCGCACCCTGCGCGCCCTGTACAACGCGCGCGGCGTGATGGACGCCGCCTTCCGCCGCGACCCGGTGAACCGCGCCAACTTCATGCGCATCCTGCAGCAGCCCGCGGGCATCACGCACGCCATGCGGCTGATGAACCAGACCTCGGTGCTGGGACGCTACCTGTGGCCCTTCCGCCGCATCGTGGGGCAGATGCAGCACGACCTGTTCCACGTCTATACGGTGGACCAGCACACCCTGATGGTGCTGCGCAACGTGCGCCGCTTCTTCATGGCCGAGCACGCGCACGAATACCCATTCTGCTCGCAGCTCGCGGGCGGGTGGGACAAGCCTTACATCCTGTACGTGGCCGCGCTGTTCCACGACATCGGCAAGGGGCGCGGCGGCGACCACTCCGTCATCGGCGCCGACGAAGTGCGGCGCTTTTGCCGCCAGCACGGCGTGCCGCGCGAGGACGCGCAGCTCATCGAGTTCCTGGTGCGCGAGCACCTCATCATGAGCACCGTGGCGCAAAAGCAGGACCTGACCGACCCCGAGGTGATCGGCAACTTTGCCCGGCGCGTGGGCAACGAGCGCTACCTGACCGCGCTGTACCTGCTCACCGTGGCCGACATCCGCGGCACCAGCCCCAAGGTGTGGAACGCCTGGAAGGGCAAGCTGCTCGAAGACCTGTACCGCGCCACGCTGCGCACCCTGGGCGGGCGGGCGCCCGACGCCGCCGCCGAGATCGAGGCGCGCAAGCGCGAGGCGCAGGTGCAGCTCGCCCTGTCCGCGCAGCCGCACGAGTCGCACAAGGCGCTGTGGGACACGCTGGACGTGAGCTACTTCATGCGCCACGAGGCGGCAGACATCGCCTGGCACACGCGCCACCTCTCGCGCCACGTCGGCACGCCCAAGCCCGTGGTGCGCGCGCGCCAGTCGCTGGCAGGCGACGGGCTGCAAGTCATGGTCTATGCGGCCGACCAGCCCGACCTGTTCGCCCGCATCTGCGGCTACTTCGACCGGGCGGGCTTTTCCATCCTGGACGCGCGCGTACACACCGCCAACAACGGCTACGCGCTCGACACCTTCCAGGTCGTGGCGCCGTCGCAACCCGGCCATTACCGCGAACTCACGCACATGGTCGAGAGCGACCTGGTGCAGACCATCGAGGCCGGCGGCCCGCTGCCCGAGCCAGCGCGCAAGCGCCTGTCGCGCCGGGTCAAGAGCTTTCCCGTCGCGCCGCGCGTCACGCTGCGGCCCGACGAAAAGGCCCAGCGCTGGCTGCTCGCCATCTCCGCCAGCGACCGGGCGGGCCTGCTCTACCTGGTGGCGCGCATCCTGGCGCGGCACCGGCTGAACGTGCAGCTCGCCAAGGTCAGCACCCTGGGCGAGCGGGTGGAAGACACCTTCCTGGTGCAAGGGCCGGAGCTGCAGAACAACGCCCGGCAGATCCAGATCGAGACCGAGCTGCTGCGGGAGCTTTCAGCCTGAATACTCCTGTTTTGATAGCTGTTAGTGCTTTCTGGATAAGCGCTAGAGGCTGATTTGACCATTAATCGTCTTCGGCGGCGCTGATGCCCGGGAACAGCACCTCGGTAAACCCGAACTGCGTGAAGTCGCGCACCCGCATCGGGTACAGCTTGCCGATGAGGTGGTCGCACTCGTGCTGCACCACGCGGGCGTGAAAGCCGTCCACCGTGCGGTCGATGGCATCGCCATACGGGTCGAACCCGGTGTAGCGGATGCGCGACCAGCGCGGCACCTTGCCGCGCAGGCCGGGCACCGAGAGGCAGCCTTCCCAGTCCTCTTCTTCCTCATCGCCCAGCGGCGTGATGACGGGGTTGCACAGCACCGTGGGCGGCACCAGGGGCCGGTCGGGGTAGCGCGGGTTGCGGTCGCCGGAGCCGAAGATCACCAGCTGCAAGTCCACGCCAATCTGCGGCGCCGCCAGGCCCGCGCCGTTGACGGCCCGCATGGTCTCGAACATGTCGCGCACCAGCAGGTGCAGCGCGTCGGTATCGAACGCGGTCACGGGCTGGGCCACGCGCAGCAGGCGCGGGTCGCCCATCTTCAGGATGGTGTGGACGGTCATGGGGCGGTTCAGTAAAAGCCAATCAGCATAGCGCCACAATAGCCCCATGACCCCGCCCAGCGACGACGAAAGCCCTGCGCCGCGCCCCCTGCCATGGCCGCTGCGCTGGCTGCTGCTGGCCTTTGCCATGCTGAGCCTGGCGCTGGGCATCATCGGCATCGTCGTGCCGGGCATGCCCACCACGGTCTTCATCCTCATGGCGGCCTGGGCGGCGGCGCGCAGCTCGCCGCGCCTGTACCGCTGGCTCTGGAACCACCGCCTGTTCGGCCCCCCGCTGCGCAACTGGTCGCAAGGCGGCAAGGTCAGCCGCCGCGCCAAGTGGAGCGCCACCATCGTCATGGCGATCAGCACCGCCATCCTGCTGATGTTCGGCCCCCGCAACTGGGCGCTGGGCGCGGCGCTCGCCTGCATGGCCTGCGTGCTGGCCTGGCTGTGGCGCAGGCCCGAGCCCTGAAGAAAAACAAAACCCGCCATGCGCGAACACATGGCGGGTTGGTGAGTGGCTCCTCAACCTGGGCTCGAACCAGGGACCTACGGATTAACAGTCCGGCGCTCTACCGACTGAGCTATTGAGGAATGATCGGCACTTGGATGAAAAAGGCCCCGCGTACACATGCAGGGCCTTCGGATTTTTGGCTCCTCAACCTGGGCTCGAACCAGGGACCTACGGATTAACAGTCCGGCGCTCTACCGACTGAGCTATTGAGGAACAAGACTTAGATTATATACACAAAACCGTTGCTTTCTGGACAATAACGCCCCATGTCTTCGCAACTGCCCTGGCTGGCGCCGGGTGACCCACTGCCCCAGCCTAATGACGCCTGGGGGGCCGACGACCCCGCGCCCGGCCTGCTGGCCGCGGGCGGCACGCTGGACGTGGCGAACCTGTGCGCCGCCTACGCGCAAGCCACCTTCCCGTGGTACGGCCCCGGCCAGCCCATTCTGTGGTGGTCGCCCGACCCGCGCATGGTGCTGCCCGTGGCGCAGTTCCGCCTGCACCGCTCGCTGCGCAAGACGCTGCAAGCGTTTCGCGCCCGGCCCGGCTGCGAGATCCGCGTGGACGGCGCCTTCAAGGCCGTCATCACCGCCTGCGCCGCCAAGGAACGCGAAGGCCAGACTGGCACCTGGATCGTGCCCGACATGGTGCGCGCCTATACGGCCCTGCACGCAGCGGGCCACGCCCACAGCGTGGAGACCTGGGTGGACGGCGAGTTGCGCGGCGGCCTGTACTGCGTAGCGCTGGGCCGTGCAGTCTTCGGCGAATCCATGTTCGCCCACGCCACCGATGCCTCCAAGATCGCGCTCGCGGCGCTGGTATGCCTGTGCCGCGTGCATGGCGTGGAACTGATCGACTGCCAGCAGAACACCCGCCACCTTGCCTCGCTGGGCGCACACGAGATTCCACGCGATCGCTTCCTGGCCCACGTGGAGCAGGCACGCCACCAGCCGGGGCCGCCATGGCAGTTCGACCCCCTATACTGGAACGCACTGCTTTCCAGATGACGCAACTCAACGACCTTCCGCTGCAAACCTTGCAGTTCTACGCGACGGCGCCCTACCCGTGCAGCTACCTGCCGGGCAGGCAGGCCCGGTCGCAGGTCGCCACGCCCAGCCACCTGATCCAGAGCGACGTGTATTCCGACCTCGTCGCCAAGGGCTTTCGCCGCAGCGGCATGTTCACCTACCGACCGTATTGCGACGGCTGCCAGGCATGTATGCCGCTGCGCGTGCTGGTGAACGAGTTCCAGCCCGACCGCAGCCAGCGCCGCGCCGCCGCGCGGCACGACAACTTGCAAGCCCGGGTGCTGCGCCTGTGCTTCGTGCCGGAGCACTACCAGCTCTACCTGCGCTACCAGAACGACCGCCATGCGGGCGGCGGCATGGACCATGACAGCATCGACCAGTACACGCAGTTCCTGCTGCAAAGCCGGGTCAACTCGCGGCTGGTGGAGTTCCGCACGCCCGAGGCTGAAGGCGCGGTGCTCAAGATGGTGTCCATCCTCGACGTGCTGGACGACGGCCTTTCCGCCGTCTATACCTTCTACGAGCCCGAGGCGCACGCAAGCTACGGCACCTACAACGTGGTGTGGCAGATCGGCCAAGCGCGCTCGCTGGGCCTGCCGCACGTCTATCTGGGCTACTGGATCGAGGCCAGTTCCAAGATGAATTACAAGGCGCGCTTTCACCCCCACGAGGTGCGCACCGATGGCGTCTGGCAGCGTGCCACGGCGGGTTGATATTTCACAAGATAAAATTCTGCGGCCCTCATTCCATCGCCGCCCATGAAAAAGATCGACCCCAGCGTCCCTGCCAAACCCAGCGTCCAGGTGCTCGAACGCATGTTCACGCTGATCGACGTGCTGGCCTCGCGCGAGGAGGCCATCTCCCTCAAGGAGATCAGCGAGAAGACGGGGCTGCACCCTTCCACCACGCACCGCATCCTGAACGACCTGACCATTGGCCGCTTCGTGGACCGGCCCGAATCCGGCAGCTACCGCCTGGGCATGCGCCTGCTGGAGCTGGGCAATCTCGTCAAGGCGCGCCTGAGCGTGCGCGACGCAGCGCTCATACCCATGCGCAACCTGCACAAGCTGATCCAGCAGCCTGTCAACCTGAGCATGCGGCAGGGTGACGAGATCGTCTATGTGGAGCGCGCCTACAGCGAGCGCTCGGGCATGCAGGTCGTGCGCGCCATCGGCGGGCGGGCGCCCCTGCACCTGACCTCTACCGGCAAGCTCTTTTTAGCGCTGGACGACCCACAGCGCGTGCGCGCCTACGCCACGCGCACGGGGCTGGCGGGGCACACGCGCAACAGCATTACGCAACTGCCGGTGCTGGAGCGCGAACTCGCCAAGGCGCGCCAGTACGGCATGGCGCGCGACAACGAGGAACTGGAGCTGGGTGTGCGCTGCATGGCCGCCGGTGTGTACGACGACCAGGGCAAACTGGTGGCGGGCCTGTCGATCTCTGCCCCCGCCGACCGGCTGGACGAGGGCTGGCTGCCCAAGCTGCAAGGCACGGCGCATGAGATATCGCTGGCCCTGGGCTACACACCCGGCACCGAACCCTGCGGAGAAGCCAGGGCGCGCTGACCTGGCCAAAGACAAAAGGCGGCTCTAGCCGTTGCCGCCCGCAGCCGTGTGGCGCGATTCCATCCAGTGGCGCACCCGCTCCGCGTCGCCGATGCGGCTGAACTTGCCTGCCGAATCCAGGAACACCATGATGAGCTTGCGCCCGGCGATCTGCGCCTGCATCACCAGGCAGCGACCGGCCTCGGAGATATAGCCGGTCTTCTGCAGGCCGATGTCCCAGGTGGGGTTCTTCACCAGCCCGTTGGTGTTGTTGTACTGCAGGGTTCTACGCCCCACTTCGACCTCGTAGCCCGGGGAAGTGGACAGCTCGCGCAGCAGCGGATCGCCGTGCGCCACGTTCACCAGGGTGGCCAGGTCGCGGGCGCTGGACTGGTTGCGGCTGGACAGGCCCGTGGGCTCCACGTAGCGCGTGTCGGTCATGCCCAGCAGACGGGCCTTGGCGTTCATCTGCGCCACGAAGGCGTCCAGACCGCCCGGGTAGGTGCGTCCCAGCGCATGCGCGGCGCGGTTCTCGCTGGACATCAGGGCCAGGTGCAGCATTTCGCCGCGCGTCAGCGTGGTGCCCACGACGAGGCGCGAGCGGCTGCCCTTTTCGGTGTCCACGTCGTCCTGGGTGATGGTGATGGCCTCGTCCATCGGCAGCTTGGCCTGCGAGATGATCATGCCCGTCATGAGCTTGGTCAGCGACGCGATGGGCAGCACGGCATGGTCGTTCTTGCTGAGCAGCACCTCGTGCGTGTCCTGGTCGATGACGAGGGCCACGCTGGACTTCAGGTCCAGCGGGTCGTTCACCTCATGCAGACCGGCCAGTTGCCCGAAGGACGGCTTGGCGGGCACATAGGCCACGCGGGTAGCGGCCTTGGATGTCCTGGCCGACACGCGCACGGCCTTGCCGTTGCTGGCGGCCACCTTGCGGGGAGAAACGGCGCGCTGCTTGGCGGCGGATGCGCTGACCAGCTGCTTCTTGAACGACGCGCTCTTGCGCTCTGCTGCGTGCGCGCCGGGCGCGATCAGCGCGGCGCTCACGACGGCAAGGCCCAGGAATTGGGTGAAACGGCTCACTGCGGCGCGATGACGATGGTGCATCAATGTGCTCCAAACGGTAAATGGTGTTGTGCAGTGTACAGAATGGAAAAAAGTCGCGCAAGATCAAGACCTTGCACGGCTTTCCAAGAAAGTGAGTGAAATTATAAGTCGGCGACTCAGCCTTGTGCCGCCACCCTGTCGGCTTTACTTTGTAACTTGTTCAACGCGCTCAGGTAGGCCTTTGCGGATGCGACCACGATGTCCGGGTCGGCCCCCACGCCGTTCACCACGCGACCGCTGTTTTGCAGCCGCACCGTCACTTCGCCTTGGCTCTCGGTGGAGCCGCTGGTGATGGCGTTGACCGAGTACAGCAGCAGTTCGGCGCCGCTCTTGACGTGCGATTCGATGGCCTTGAGCGATGCGTCCACCGGCCCGTTGCCGTCGGACGCGCCCTTGAACTCCTTGCCGTCGATGGTGAACACCACCTCGGCCTGCGGGCGCTCGCCGGTTTCGCTGTGTTGCGACAGCGAGACGAAGCCATACTGCTCCTTCTCCGCCGTCACGCTCTCGTCGCTGACCAGGGCCAGGATGTCCTCGTCGAAGATGTCGCTCTTGCGGTCGGCCAGTTCCTTGAACTTGGCGAAGGCGGTGTTGATCTCGCTCTCGCTTTCCATCTGCACGCCCAGTTCCTGCAGGCGCTGCTTGAAGGCGTTGCGGCCACTGAGTTTGCCCAGCACGATCTTGTTGGCCGTCCAGCCCACGTCCTCGGCGCGCATGATCTCGTAGGTGTCGCGGGCCTTGAGCACGCCGTCCTGGTGGATGCCGCTGGCGTGCGCGAAGGCGTTGGCGCCCACCACGGCCTTGTTGGGCTGCACGACGAAGCCCGTGGTCTGGCTGACCATGCGGCTGGCGGCCACGATGTGCTGCGCGTCGATGCCCACATCGAGGCCGAAGTAGTCGCGCCGCGTCTTGATGGCCATGACCACTTCTTCCAGCGAGCAGTTGCCCGCGCGCTCGCCCAGGCCGTTGATGGTGCATTCCACCTGCCGCGCGCCGCCGATCTGCACGCCTGCGAGCGAGTTCGCCACGGCCATGCCCAGGTCGTTGTGGCAGTGAACGCTCCACACGGCCTTGTCGCTGTTGGGCACCTTCTCGCGCAGCGTCTTGATGAAGTTGCCGTACAGCTCGGGGATGGCGTAGCCCACCGTGTCGGGGATGTTGATGGTGGTGGCGCCTTCCTTGATGACGGCCTCGCACACGCGGGCCAGGAAGTCGATCTCGCTGCGGTAGCCGTCTTCGGCGCTGTACTCGATGTCGCCCGCCAGGTTGCGCGCGAAGCGCACGGCCTGGATGGACTGCTCCAGCACCTGCTCGGGCGTCATGCGCAGCTTCTTTTCCATGTGCAGCGGGCTGGTGGCGATGAAGGTGTGGATGCGCCCGCTGTTCGCGCCCTTCAGCGCCTCGGCGGCGCGGCTGATGTCGCGGTCGTTGGCGCGGGCCAGCGAGCAGACGGTGGAGTCCTTGATGGCATTGGCGATGGCCTGTATGCACTCGAAGTCGCCGTTGGAGCTGGCGGCAAAGCCGGCCTCGATCACGTCCACCTTCAGGCGCTCCAGTTGGCGCGCGATGCGCAGCTTCTCGTCGCGGGTCATGCTGGCGCCGGGCGACTGCTCGCCGTCGCGCAAGGTGGTGTCGAAAATGATCAGCTTGTCGGTCATCGTGTGCTCCTTGGGTCTGGTATGGGATTCTTACTTGTGCAGGCCGCGCTCGTCCGGCTCGTCGGTGGACGTGCTGATGACGCTGGTGTGCAGCCCCTTGGCCTTGCGCCAGGCATAGACGCCGTAGCCCGAAAGGCCGTAGCCCACGAACACGGCGAACAGCACCGTGGGCGGGTGGATGTTGATGACGGCGATGCCCAGTGCAATGAGCACGATGGCGGCGAAGGGCACGCTCTTTTTCATCTGCACGTCCTTGAAGCTGTAGAACGGCACGTTCGTCACCATGGTCAGGCCCGCGTAGAGCGTGAAGGCGAACATGATCCAGGTGATCTGCGTCCAGGTCAGCCACCCATCCTCGCCGGGGCGCACGCCCAGTTCGGTCATCAGCCAGATGAAGCCCGCGACCAGCGCGGCAGCGGCGGGCGACGGCAGGCCCTGGAAGTAGCGCTTGTCCACCACGCCCGTGTTCACGTTGAAGCGCGCCAGCCGCAGCGCCGCGCACGAGCAATAGACAAAGGCCGCTATCCAGCCCCAGCGGCCCAGGCCGTGCAGCGACCAGATGTACGCGATGAGCGCGGGCGCGGCGCCAAAGGACACCATGTCGGACAGCGAATCCATCTGCTCGCCGAAGGCGCTTTGCGTGTTGGTCATGCGCGCCACGCGCCCGTCCAGGCTGTCGAGCACCATGGCGCAGAACACGCCCACGGCGGCGGAGTCGAAGCGCCCGTTCATCGCCATCACGATGGCGTAGAAGCCGCCGAACAGCGCCGCCAGCGTGAACAGGTTGGGCAGTATGTAGATGCCCTTGCGGCGCTTGCGCACCACCACGCCGGGGTTCTCGGCGGGATCGTCTCCGTCATGCATCAAATCGGCCTCCAGCGCTTATCTGGCAAGCGCAAGCAGCTATCAAATTCATAGTTTCTGGCGGCCCCGGCGCTGCGCGGGGCAAAGGGCCAATTTTAGCCGCCCCCAGAAAAGGAAAAGGCCACCGGAGTGGCCTTTCGCTCGATACGCCCGGGGCGATCAGTTGCGGCTCTGGTCCACCAGCTTGTTCTTGGCGATCCAGGGCATCATGGCGCGCAGCTTGCCGCCCACCACTTCGATGCTGTGGTCGGCCGTGTTGCGGCGGCGGGCCGTCATGCTGGGGTAGTTCAGGCGGCCTTCCTGGATGAACATCTTGGCGTAGTCGCCGTTCTGGATGCGCTTGAGGGCATTGCGCATGGCTGCGCGCGACTGCTCGTTGATGACCTCGGGGCCCGTCACGTATTCGCCGAACTCGGCGTTGTTCGAGATCGAGTAGTTCATGTTGGCGATGCCGCCTTCGTAGATCAGGTCAACGATGAGCTTGAGCTCGTGCAGGCACTCGAAGTAGGCCATCTCGGGCGCATAGCCAGCCTCGACCAGCGTCTCGTAGCCCATCTTGATCAGCTCGACCGCACCGCCGCACAGCACGGCCTGCTCGCCGAACAGGTCGGTCTCGGTTTCTTCCTTGAAGTTGGTCTCGATGATGCCGGCCTTGCCGCCGCCGTTGGCCATGGCGTAGGACAGGGCCAGGTCACGCGCCTTGCCGCTCTTGTCCTGGTGGACGGCCACGAGGTGGGGCACGCCGCCGCCCTGCGTGTAGGTGCTGCGCACGGTGTGGCCGGGGGCCTTGGGGGCAACCATCCACACGTCCAGATCGGCGCGGGGCACGACCTGGTTGTAGTGGACGTTGAAGCCGTGCGCGAAGGCAAGCGACGCGCCCTGCTTGATGTTCGGCTCCACGTTGTTCTTATAGACCTCGGCGATCTGCTCGTCGGGCAGCAGGATCATGACCACGTCGGCGGCCTTCACCGCGTCGTTGACTTCGAGCACGTTCAGGCCGGCCTTGCCGACCTTGTCCCAGCTTGCGCCGCCCTTGCGCAGGCCGACCACGACCTTCACGCCGCTGTCGTTCAGGTTCTGTGCATGGGCGTGGCCTTGCGAGCCATAGCCGATGATGGCCACGGTCTTGCCCTTGATGAGGCTCAGGTCACAGTCTTTGTCGTAGAAAACTTTCATGTGTTGCTCCGGTTGAAATGCGTTGTTCGGGTTGGAAATAAAAACGGTGGATTGTCTTACACGCGCAGGATGCGCTCGCCGCGCCCGATGCCGCTGGCGCCCGTGCGAACGGTTTCCAGAATGGCCGTGCGGTCGATGGCTTGCAGGAAGGCGTCGTTCTTGCCCTGGTCGCCGGTCAGCTCGATCGTGTAGCTCTTTTCGGTCACGTCGATGATGCGGCCACGGAAGATGTCGGCCATGCGCTTCATCTCCTCGCGCTCCTTGCCCACAGCGCGCACCTTGACCATCATGAGTTCGCGCTCGGTGTAGGCGCCTTCGGTCAGGTCCACCACTTTCACCACTTCGATCAGGCGGTTCAGGTGCTTGGTGATCTGCTCGATCACGTCGTCCGAACCCGTGGTCTGGATGGTCATGCGCGAGAGCGATGCGTCCTCGGTGGGCGCGACGGTCAGCGACTCGATGTTGTAGCCCCGGGCCGAGAACAGGCCCACCACGCGGGAAAGAGCGCCCGCTTCGTTTTCGAGCAGGACGGCGATGATGTGTTTCATGAGTGAGATTCCTCTTTTCGCTGCCCTCCCCCGGCGCCGGTAAGCGCCAGGCTTGGCAGACAATAGATTCTTCAAAAAAGATAGCTACTCGCGCTTTCTGGATAAGCGCCAGAGGCCAATTTGATGACTGATATTGGGATTACAGGTCTTCCGACCCCAGCAGCATTTCGGTGATGCCCTTGCCCGCCTGCACCATCGGGAACACGTTCTCGGTGGGGTCGGTGCGGAAGTCGAGGAACACGCTCTTGCGTTCTTCGCGCGCGATGCGGCGCGCCTCGCGCAGCGCACCCTCCACGTCCTCGGGCTTCTCGATCAGCATGCCCACGTGGCCGAAGGCCTCGGCCAGCTTCACGAAGTCGGGCAGCGAATCCATGTAGCTGTGGCTGTAGCGGCCGGAGTATTCGATCTCCTGCCACTGGCGCACCATGCCCAGGTAGCGGTTGTTGAGGGCGCAGATGATGATCGGCGTCTCATACTGGCGGCAGGTGGCCAGCTCCTGGATGCACATCTGCACCGAGCCTTCGCCGGTGATGCAGAACACTTCCGCATCGGGCTTGGCCAGCTTGATGCCCATGGCGTAGGGAATGCCCACGCCCATGGTGCCCAGGCCGCCGGAGTTGATCCAGCGGCGCGGCTCGTCGAAGCGGTAGTACTGCGCGGCCCACATCTGGTGCTGGCCCACGTCGGACGTGATGTAGGTGTCGGCGTCCTTCGTCATGTTCCACAGCGTCTCGACCACGTACTGCGGCTTGATGACCTCCTGGTTGCCCCGGTCGTACTTCAGGCAGTCGCGCTTGCGCCAGCCCTCGATGGTGTCCCACCACGCGGCGAGCGCGCCCGCGTCGGGGCGGGCACTGCTCTCGCGCACCATGGAGATCAGCTCGGCCAGCACGTCCTTCACGTCGCCGACGATGGGCACGTCCACCTTCACGCGCTTGGAGATGCTCGACGGGTCGATGTCGATGTGGATGATCTTGCGGTCGTTCTGCGCAAAGTGCTTGGGGTTGCCGATCACGCGGTCGTCGAAGCGCGCGCCCACGGCCAGCAGCACGTCGCAGTTCTGCATGGCGTTGTTGGCCTCGATGGTGCCGTGCATGCCCAGCATGCCCAGGAACTTGCGGTCAGATGCCGGGTACGCGCCCAGGCCCATCAGCGTGTTCGTGACCGGGTAGCCCAGCATGTCCACCAGCGTGCGCAGCTCGTTGGTGGCGTTGCCCAGCAGCACGCCGCCGCCCGTGTAGATGTAGGGGCGCTTGGCCGTCAGCAGCAGTTGCAGCGCCTTGCGGATCTGGCCGCCGTGGCCCTTGCGCACGGGGTTGTACGAGCGCATTTCCACCGTCGCGGGGTAGCCGCTGTAGGCCACCTTCTTGAAGGACACGTCCTTGGGGATGTCCACCACCACGGGGCCGGGGCGGCCCGTGCGGGCGATGTGGAACGCCTTCTTCATCGTCGCGGCGAGGTCGCGCGCGTCTTTCACGAGGAAGTTGTGCTTGACGATGGGGCGCGTGATGCCCACGGTGTCGCACTCCTGGAAGGCGTCCAGCCCGATCGCGGGCGTGGGCACCTGGCCGGAGATGATGACCATGGGAATCGAGTCCATGTACGCCGTGGCGATGCCGGTGACGGCGTTCGTCAGGCCCGGGCCGGACGTGACCAGCGCCACGCCCACTTCGCCCGTGGCGCGGGCGTAGCCGTCTGCCGCATGAACTGCCGCCTGCTCGTGGCGCACCAGCACGTGCTGGATGGTGTCCTGCTTGTACAGCGCGTCGTAGATGTACAGCACCGCGCCGCCGGGGTAGCCCCAGATGTACTGGACGTTCTCGGCCTGCAGGGATTTGATGAGGATTTCGGCGCCCATGAGGTCCTGGGAGCCTGTGGCGTTGCCCTGCATGGCAGCGGCAGCCGATGTGAGTTCAGCCTTGGAGATTTCCATGATCGATCAACCTTTGTGAATTTCTCTGACGAAAAACCTTGGGTGCCCCTTGCGCGCGCCCTTGTGAAGCTGGCTTGGGACTTGAGGCCAAGGACATGGGCGGGATGATTGCCGCGCCGGACCGTGACCCGTTTGCCTTTTGAATTGCAACCGCGATTATCGCACTGCAACACGCCCAAAACGCGGGCAGCGCCGAAAAAAGACGCACCAATGCGATAATCGCGGACTCTGCGGCGCTCTCCTTTGCACGGCACCACTTGGCAACCGAACAAGAACTCTCCGATTTCCTCAAAGGCGTTGAAAAGCGCGCGTTCAAGCGCTCGCTCTACCACGTGCGCAACGAGGAAGCGGCGCTGGACATCGTGCAGGACAGCATGCTCAAGCTCGCCGAGCACTACGGCGACAAGCCCGCCGCCGAATTGCCCATGCTCTACCAGCGCATCCTGTCCAACTGCACGCTGGACTGGTTCAGGCGCCAAAAGACGCGCAATGCACTGTTTTCGAGCATGAGCGACTTCGAGGGCCCGGGCGACGATGGCATGGATTTTGATCTGCTCGAAGCCTACGAAAGCGACGACCACCAGGCCGAGAGCGCCGAAGACCTGACCCGCAGAAAGCAGATCTTCCACGAGATCGAGGCCGAGATCGCCGAGCTGCCGCCGCGTCAACGCGAAGCCTTCCTGATGCGTTACTGGGAAGAAATGGACGTGGCGGAAACGGCGGTCGCCATGGGCTGCTCCGAAGGCAGCGTCAAAACGCACTGTTTTCGTGCCATACAGACCCTCAGCAAAGCGCTGAAGGCCAAAGGAATCGAACCATGAACACGATCACCACTGCACAGACCCCATCGCCCCAGGCAGAGGCTGCGGCGGAGCGCTTTGCGCAGCGCGTCACGGCCCGGCTGTCCGGCGGCACCCAGGATCTGCCCTACGACATCGCCGAGCGCCTGCGCGCCTCGCGCGAGCAGGCGCTTGCCAAACGCAAGCGCGCCGCCGCACCGGTGCGCATGGCCGCACCCGCCGTCGTGCATGCGGGCGGCGGCAGCGCCGCCCTGGGCCGTGGCGGCAGCGAGGGCGGCGGCTGGTGGAACGCGCTGGTCTCGGCCGTTCCGCTGCTGGCCCTGGTGGTCGGGCTGGTGATGATCAACACCGCCCAGGACGAGAGCAGCGCGCACGACGTGGCCGAGGTGGATGCCGCCCTGCTGACCGACGACCTGCCGCCCGCCGCCTACGCCGACCCAGGCTTCGTACAATTTCTCCAGACATCATCCGCCAGGGCGGCGTCGAACTGACCTGCCCCCACTGCATGCACCCACGCCCCACCGACGCCTCCCCCGCCCTGCCAGCCACCGTGCTGGCTTTGGTGCTCTTGGGCGTGCTGGCGGCGGTCGGCGGCCAGGTGGTGGGGCAGATGCGCATGGCCCCCAGCACCGTGCTGCAGGCGGGCGCAGAGGCCGCCGTGGCCAGCCCCAACAACGCGCGCACACCGGCGGCTCCGGGCGCATCGGCGGCACCGTCGGCAGAAACCGGCCCCGGCTGGGCAACCCTGACCACGCCCCAGAAGCTGGCCCTGTACCCCCTGGCCGAGCGCTGGGCCTTCATCAGCGAGGCGCAAAAACGCCGCTGGCTGGCCCTGGCGGCCACCTTCCCCGCCCTGCCGCCAGAGGAGCAGGCCAAGTTCCACGAACGCATGACGGACTGGGCGAGCCTCAGCGCGCAGCAGCGCAACCAGGCCCGGCTGAACTACGCCGTCACCAACCGCCTGGCGCCGGACGACAAGCGCGCCCAGTGGGAAGCCTACCTGGCGCTGTCCGAGGAAGAAAAGCGCGCCCTGGCGGCCCGCGCCGCGCCCAAGCCCAAGGGCGCCGCCGTCGCCCTGCGGCCCGTGCCGCAGCGCAAGCTCGCCCAGGTGCCCGCCGCCACGCAGGCCATGCCCGGCAGCCCCAACGTGCCCAAGATCATCCCGGCGGACCACGGCGCCCGCGTGGCCGCGCCGGTCCACATCAACCCGGCGTCGGCGCCCGCTCCCGCCCATGCCCCCGCGTCTGCCGGGGCAGAGAGCATGCCCGTGGCCGTACCGACGGCCGTGCCCGCCGCGCTGCCGCCGCTGGGCGCGGGCCCTGCTGCGGAAAGCGCCCCGCCGGTCACGCCCGACAACTCGGGCCTGTACCCCCAATAACACTGGAATGACCGTCACTTCCGCGCCCCCCCGTCCCGGCGCGGCGCCCCACCTGTGGCGCCGCATGGCCTGCTGGCTCTACGAAGGCATGCTGATGTTCGGCGTGGTCTTCATCGCGGGCTACCTGTTCGGCACCCTGAGCCAGACGCGCAACGCCATGGACAACCGCCACGCGCTGCAAGCCTTCCTGTTCGTGGTGTTCGGCATCTACTTCACCTGGTTCTGGGCCAAGGGCCAGACGCTGGCGCAAAAGACCTGGCACATCCGCGTGGTGGACGCCGCAGGCCGCCCCATTACCCAGGCGCGGGCGCTGCTGCGCTACGTGCTCAGTTGGCTGTGGTTCCTTCCGCCGCTGGCCGCGTATGCCTTCGGCGTGCCCGCCGTGGAAGTGCTGGTGCTGCTGGGCGGCTGGGTCGCCCTCTGGGCCATTCTGAGCCGCTTCCACCCCGGGCGGCAGTTCTGGCACGACGCGCTGGCCGGAACGCGCCTGGTGCATTGCGACCCGCTCAAGAAACCATGACCCGCCCCGCTTTCTCCGTTTGCGTCTATTGCGGCTCGCGCCCCGGCGAGGACCCAGCGTTCGCCGACGCCGCCCGGGCCGTGGGCCGATGGATTGGCGTACACGGCGGGCAACTGGTCTATGGCGGCGGCCGCAGCGGCCTCATGGGCCTGGTGGCCGAGGCCACGCGCGAGGCCGGGGGCCGCGTGGTGGGCGTGATCCCGCAGGCGCTGGTGGACAGGGAACTGGCCAACCGCCAGTGCGATGAACTGCACATCGTGCAGACCATGCACGAGCGCAAGGCGCTGATGGCCGAGCGCAGCGACGCCTTCCTGGCGCTGCCGGGCGGCATCGGCACCTTCGAGGAACTGTTCGAGGTCTGGACGTGGCGCCAGCTCGGCTACCACGACAAGCCGCTGGGCCTGCTCAACGTGGCGGGCTATTACGACGGCCTGCTGTCCTTTCTGCAAGGCAGCGTGGCCAGCGGCTTTCTGGGCGAATGGCAGATGGAACTGCTGCGCGCGGGCAGCGACGCAGCCGCCCTGCTCACGGCCCTGGTGCAGGACGCGGGCGCGAATGCCGAAACATCCGCGCTGCGGAAAGTGATTTAGATCGCTCTATTTTTGATAGCTGACAGCGCACGCCGGATAAGCGCCAGCGGCCAAAAACACTCAAACTGCTGCGTCGTCCAGATCGCCCGTGCGGATGCGCACCACGCGCTCCACGGGCGTGATGAAGATCTTGCCGTCGCCGATCTTGCCGGTGCGCGCCACGTTCACGATGGCGTCCACGCAGCGGTCCACGTCCTCGGTCTTCACGACCACCTCGACCTTGACCTTGGGCAAGAAGTCCACCACGTACTCGGCGCCCCGGTACAGCTCGGTGTGGCCCTTCTGGCGGCCAAAGCCCTTGACCTCGGTGACCGTGAGGCCCGTCACGCCGCAATCGGCCAGGGCCTCGCGGACTTCTTCGAGCTTGAAGGGCTTGATGACGGCGGTGATCATTTTCATGGCGGTGTCTCCTGGGAATGTGAAAAACAAAATCAGGCGCGGAAGCGATTGGTAATAGGGTAACGCCAGTCCTTGCCGAAGCTGCGGCGCGTGACCCGGATGCCGACGGGGGCCTGGCGGCGCTTGTACTCGTTGAGCTTGATGAGCCGCGTCACGCGCTCCACGTCGGCGGGCGCGAAGCCGCTGGCGACGATGGACGCGATGGGCTCGTCCCGCTCCATGTAGCGCTCGATGATCGCGTCCAGCACCTCGTAGGGCGGCAGGCTGTCCTGGTCCTTCTGGTCGGGGCGCAGCTCGGCGCTGGGCGGGCGGGTGATGATGCGCTCGGGGATGGGGTTGGCGCCCGTGCCGTACGGGTCATTGGCATTGCGCCAGCGCGCGAGGGCGAACACGCGCGTCTTCGCCACGTCCTTGATGACGGCGAAGCCGCCCGCCATGTCGCCGTACAGCGTGCAGTAGCCGGTCGCCATCTCGCTCTTGTTGCCGGTGGTCAGCACCACGGCGCCGAACTTGTTGGACAGCGCCATCAGCAGCGTGCCGCGAATGCGGGCCTGCAGGTTCTCCTCGGTCGTGTCCTCGGGCAGCCCTGCGAAGTCGCTGGCCAGCGCGGCCTTGAACGCCTCGAACTGCGGCTGGATGGAGATTTCGTCGTAGCGCACCCTCAGCCGCGCGGCCATGTCGCGCGCGTCGATCCAGCTGATGTCCGCCGTGTAGGGCGAGGGCATCATCACCGCGCGCACCCTGTCGGCGCCCAGCGCATCGACGGCAATCGCCAGCACCAGCGCCGAGTCGATGCCGCCCGACAGCCCCAGCAGCGCGCCCGGAAAGCCGTTCTTGCCCACGTAGTCGCGCACGCCCAGCACCAGGGCGTCCCACAGGTCGGCCTCGGGGTTGCGCTCGGGGGCCACGTCTGCTTCTATTTTGATAGCTGCTTGTGCTTGCTGCATCTGCGCAAACACCAGTTTTTCTTCAAAACTCGGGGCGCGCATCGCCACCGTGCCGTCGGCGTTCAGCGCGAAAGAGCGGCCCTCGAACACCACCTCGTCCTGCCCGCCCACCAGGTGGGCATAGACCAGCGGCAGCCCCGTCTCGGCCACGCGCTCGCGCATCGTCTGCTCGCGCTCCGCGCCCTTGCCCAGATGGAAGGGCGATGCGTTGATGACCGCCAGCACCTGCGCGCCCGCCGCCGCCGCATCGCGCGCGGGGGCGGCGTACCAGGCGTCCTCGCAGATCAGCAGGCCCACGCGCACGCCATCCACCTCGAACACGCAGGGCGCACCGCCCGCCGCGAAGTAGCGGCGCTCGTCGAACACCTGGTAGTTGGGCAGCTCGCGCTTGGCGTAGGTGTGCTCGACGCGGCCGCCCCGCAGCACGCTGGCGGCGTTGATGCAGGCGCTGAACGCGGGCGCATCGGGCGCCACGGCCTGCGGGTGGCCAAGCACGATGGCCAGGCCCGCAAGCCCCGCCGTCTCGCGGGCCACGGTTTTCACGGCATCATCACAGGCCGCGATGAAGGCCGGGCGCAGGAACAGGTCTTCGGCCGCGTAGCCGCAGATCGCCAGCTCCGGCGTCAGCAGCAGCCGGGCGCCCCGGGCGTGGGCCTCGCGGGCGGCGTCGATGATTTTTTGGGCATTGCCCTGCATGTCGCCCACCGTGAAATTGAGTTGGGCGATGCTGATGACGAGAGACATACGGGAGCGGGGATGGGGAAAGTTCGCGTGAATTATGCGGGCGATGGTCGCGCGTCCCACGGATCCAGCAGTTGGACTCCGCACGCGGCGAAATCACCGCCGTTGCGTGTCATCAGCACCCGACCGTGGGCCAGCGCCGAGGCCGCGATGATGGCGTCCGGCAGCTTGATGCGGTGCTGCTCGCGCAACTGGATGGTTTGCACGATCACCGCTTCCGCGAGTGGGATTTCCTGCATGTGCGACAGCAGGTTCTGGGTGAGTTGCCGCGAAGCGGGCGTGTGGCCCGCCCAGCCCATGACTTCAATGCGGGTGATGGACGAATAGCTGGCCCCGGCGACGACCGCGTTTTCAAAGCAAGCCCTGGCAGCGGGCGGCAACTGCCCGTTGATGTAGTAGATGAGGATGTTGCTGTCAACCAGCACGCTCATGGCCGCCCGACCCATTCGCCGCGCAGGGCCGCCAGATCGGCGTCGATGGCCTGCACGGAATGCACGGGTTCCACACAACTCCAGGCGTTGGACAAGGCTTGCCTGCGCGCATCGCCCGCTGCGGTGCGCACAGGCGCATCTTCCTGCGCCAGCGGCAGGATGATGACTTCGCCACGCTGGCGGCGCAAATGCTCAGGCACCTGCACGGCGTCGGGCAGGTGGTCGTAGATTTCACGCAGTATGGTTGTCATCCGTTCGCTCCATTCGTGGCGACTGTGGTTCGATTGTGCGGCAAAGCGCTGCCTGTGGCACGATGGCCCGCCCCGCACTCCGGCCCCGACACACCTTGCCCGCCTACGAACTGCGCATCGCGGATGCCCCCGCCTCCATCGACGCCGCCGCCTGGAACGCCCTGCTCGCGCGGCAAAGCCAGCCCACGCCCTTCATGCGGCACGAGTACCTGGCCGCCCTGCACGAGAGCGGCAGCGCCACGCCGCGCACCGGCTGGGTGCCGTGCTTCATGACGCTGTGGCAGGGCAGCGAGTTGATCGCCGCCTGCCCGCTGTACCTCAAGAGCCATTCCTACGGCGAATACGTGTTCGACTGGGCCTGGGCCAGCGCCCACGAGCAGCACGGCGTGCCCTACTACCCCAAGGCCGTGGTGGCCGTGCCCTTCACGCCCGTGCCGGGCACGCGGCTCATGGCGCGCGACGGCCAGGCGCGGGCGCTGCTGGTGCAGGCACTGCGGCAATGGTGCGGGCAAGAGGGCGTGTCGTCCGCCCACGTGCTCTTTGCCAGCGACGATGATGTGCAGACCTGCTCCGACCAGCAGCTCATGCTGCGCCACACCGTGCAATTCCACTGGCAGAACATGGCCCCCACGCTCCCCGCTGCGCGTGGTTCGCTGCCCCCCGAGGGGGCGCTCGCTGCCTTGGGGCGGCCCGGCGGCATCTCGGGCTACCGCGACTTCGAGCACTTCCTCGCCAGCCAGTCGCAGGACAAGCGCAAGAAGATCCGCCAGGAGCGCCGCCGCGTGGCGGACGCGGGCGTCGGCTTCCGCTGGGCGCGGGGTGCGGACATCCGCGCGGCGGACTGGGACTTCTTCTACCGCTGCTACGAGCGCACCTACCTGGAGCACGGCAACCCGCCCTACCTCACGCGGGACTTCTTCGCGCGCATGGCGGCGCACCTGCCCGAGGCGTGGCTGCTGTTCATCGCCGAGCGCGGCGGACGGCCGATTGCTAGCAGTTTGATAGCTGTCAGCACCCTTCCATCAAGCGCTGAAGGCCAAAAAGACCATGAAACGCTGGTGGCCTATGGCCGCTACTGGGGGGCGCTGGAGCGGGTGGACTGCCTGCACTTCGAGGCGTGCTACTACCAGCCTTTGCAGTGGTGCATCACCCACGGCGCGCAGCGCTTCGAGGGCGGCGCGCAGGGTGAGCACAAGATGGCCCGCGCCCTGCTGCCCGTGCAGGCCGCCAGCGCGCACTGGCTGGCGCACCCGGCGTTCGCCGACGCGGTGCAGCGCTTCCTGGCGCGCGAGGGCGAGGGCGTGCAGGACTACCTGCAGGCGCTGCGGTCGCGCAGCCCGTTCAAGCCGCCTGTGGCCTGAGTTTGCTTTGTTTTTGATAGCTGCCAGCGCTTGCCCATCAAGCGCTGGAGGCCGATTGGACCATTATTTCTTCTGGTAGCTGGCGATACCGTCGGTGATTTCCTTCTTGGCGGCTTCGACGCCTTCCCAGCCCAGCACCTTGACCCACTTGCCCTTCTCCAGGTCCTTGTAGTGCTCGAAGAAGTGGGCGATGGCGTTGCGGCGCATGGCGTTCACGTCGTCGATGCTCTTCCAGTGGTCGTACATGGGCAGGATCTTGCTGGTGGGCACGGCGATGACCTTGCCATCGACACCGGCCTCGTCCTCCATCATCAGGATGCCCAGGGGGCGGCAGGGCACGACCACGCCGGGGTGCAGCGCGTAGGGGGTGATGACGAGCACGTCCACCGGGTCGCCGTCGCCCGACAGCGTCTGCGGCACGTAGCCGTAGTTGGTGGGGTAGTGCATCGCCGTGGTCATGAAGCGGTCCACGAAGATGGCGCCCGACTCCTTGTCCACCTCGTACTTGATGGGGTCGGAGTTCATCGGGATCTCGATGACGACGTTGAAGGTCTCGGGGGCGTTCTTGCCGGGGGTGACGTTATTGAGGGACATGGTTGGTAATGTGCTGATGCAGGACAGGAATCCGCGCTGGGATTAACCCTGATTTTAGGCACACGGCCGTTTCTGCACGCTTGCGCCCTGCGGTTTGGCGGTAAATTGCGCCCGTTGGCCAATCGACTCCCGCTAGCGGAGCACGAGGAAGCAACGCAGCGGAAGCACCACCGGACTGCGTTGTGATGTTTCCTTCCGTGCAACTACCGAATTGTTTTTCAAGGAGCGACGCATGGCTGACAACCCGGCACTGACTTCCCCTCTGATACTGGCTCTGGTTTGCGGACTGATTGCGGTGGCCTACGGCATCTGGGCCCGGGGCTGGATTCTTTCCAAGGACGCGGGCAACGCCCGCATGCAGGAGATCGCGGCCGCCATCCAGGCGGGGGCCGCCGCCTACCTGTCGCGGCAGTACAAGACCATCGCCATCGTCGGCGTGGTGCTGGCCGTGCTCATCGGCATCTTTCTCGACCCCACGACGGCCATCGGCTTCGTGGTGGGCGCGGTGCTGTCGGGCGCGTGCGGCTTCATCGGCATGAACGTGTCGGTGCGCGCCAACGTGCGCACGGCGCAGGCGGCCACGCAAGGCATCGGCCCGGCGCTTCAAGTCGCCTTTCGCGGCGGGGCCATCACCGGCATGCTGGTCGTGGGGCTGGGCCTGCTGGGCGTGACGGGCTTTTACTGGTTTTTGGGCGGCACGGCGGCCACGTCGGCGGGCGCGCTCAACCCGCTGATCGGGTTTGCCTTCGGCTCGTCGCTCATCTCCATCTTCGCGCGGCTGGGCGGCGGCATCTTCACCAAGGGCGCGGACGTGGGCGCCGACCTGGTGGGCAAGGTCGAGGCGGGCATCCCCGAGGACGACCCGCGCAACCCCGCCGTGATCGCCGACAACGTGGGCGACAACGTGGGCGACTGCGCGGGCATGGCGGCCGACCTGTTCGAGACCTATGCCGTCACGCTGATCGCCACCATGGTGCTGGGCGCGCTGCTGGTGGCTGCCGCACCGGTGAACGCCGTCGTCTATCCGCTGGCGCTGGGGGCCGTGTCCATCGTCGCCAGCATCATCGGCTGCTTCTTCGTGAAGGCGTCGCCGGGCATGAAGAACGTGATGCCCGCGCTGTACAAGGGGCTGGCGATCGCGGGCGTGCTGTCGCTCATCGCGTTCTGGTTCGTCACGGCCTGGATCATCCCGGACGGCGCGCTGGGCGGCACGGGCGCGCAGATGCGCCTGTTCGGCGCCTGCGCCGTGGGCCTGGTGCTGACGGCGGCGCTGGTGTGGATCACCGAGTTCTACACCGGCACGCAGTATTCGCCCGTGCAGCACATCGCGCAGGCGTCCACCACGGGCCACGGCACCAACATCATCGCGGGGCTGGGCGTGTCGATGCGCTCCACGGCCTGGCCGGTGATCTTCGTGTGCGTCGCCATCTGGGTCGCCTACGCGCTGGCGGGGCTGTACGGCATCGCGGTCGCGGCCATGTCCATGCTGTCCATGGCGGGCATCGTGGTCGCGCTGGACGCCTACGGCCCCATCACCGACAACGCGGGCGGCATTGCCGAAATGAGCGAGCTGCCCAGCAGCGTGCGCGACATCACCGACCCGCTGGACGCCGTGGGCAACACCACCAAGGCCGTCACCAAGGGCTACGCCATCGGCTCCGCCGGGCTGGCGTCGCTGGTGCTGTTCGCCGACTACACGCACAAGCTGGAGACGTATGGCAAGCACATCAGCTTTGATCTGTCCGACCCGCTGGTCATCATCGGCCTCATCATCGGCGGCCTCATCCCCTACCTGTTCGGCGCCATGGCGATGGAGGCCGTGGGCCGCGCGGCGGGCGCGGTGGTGGTAGAGGTGCGCCGCCAGTTCAGCACCATCCAGGGCATCATGGAAGGCACGGCCAAGCCCGAGTACGGCAAGGCGGTGGACATGCTGACCAGCGCCGCCATCAAGGAGATGGTCGTGCCCAGCCTGCTGCCCGTGGCCGTGCCCGTCATCGTGGGCCTGCTGCTGGGGCCGAAGGCGCTGGGCGGGCTGCTGATGGGCACCATCGTCACCGGGCTGTTCGTCGCCATCAGCATGTGTACCGGCGGCGGCGCGTGGGACAACGCCAAGAAGTACATCGAGGACGGCCACCACGGCGGCAAGGGCAGCGACGCGCACAAGGCCGCCGTGACGGGCGACACCGTGGGCGACCCCTACAAGGACACGGCGGGCCCGGCCATCAACCCGCTCATCAAGATCATCAACATCGTGGCACTGCTGGTGGTGCCGCTGGTGGTCAAATTTCATGCCGGTTGAGGCGGTATAAGGGGTTTTGGCCCCTTTCGCCCTTTACGATCGCGGGCTCTGGCATTCCCTCGCACCATGGCCTCGCAACACACCGCCCCGCCGCCCGCAGTGCTCCAGCACATCGTCCACGACGTGCTGGCGAGCGCAAGCCCCCTGATGGACCGCGTCATCGAGGCTGCGCGCCTGCAACTGCAGACGCGCGAGAGCCAGGCCCGCACGCCGGGCGAACACCAGGCGATGCTCGACGCGCGCCAGCAGATCGCGCGCCTTGCCAACGTGATGAGCGAGCGCTACCCCGAGGCGCTGCGCAAGGCGCTGGACAGGGAATCGGCGCAGCGCGAGAAGTCCACGCGCTCGCTGTTCTCCATCCAGTTCGACGAGCTCGAACTGATGGACGAGACGCAAATCACCGAAAGCGTGGAGCGCGCCCGCGCCCAGCAAATGCTGGTCTCCGCCGTCGAAGGCCCCCTGGCCGACCTGGACGCCCTGGTGAGCGCCGCCCAGGGCCACCCCAAGGTGCTGCCCGAACAAAACCCCCTGCGCCCCGAAATGTTCCTGCAGGCGCTGCAGGCGGTGGTGTCGCAGATGCAGGTGGCCGAACAGGTGCGGCGCGATTGGATGGGCCACATGGCCCAGGCGCTGGGCGCTGAACTGCGCACGCTCTACCCCACGCTGACCGAGCGCCTGAAGCAAGGCGGCGTGCAGCCCGCAGGCTATGCCATGCGCCAGGCTGGCGGCCAATACGTGTACGTCGCCCAGCCCCGGGGCGGCGCAGCCCCCGGCTTTGCCGACGAGGGCGAGCTGCCCGCCCAGGCCGCCGACCCGCGCCTCACCCTGGACCGCCTGCGCCGCCTGCTGCTGGGCGAGATCCGCGAAGCGCCGCCGCCCGCCGCCGCGCCCGCACCCGGTGAAAGCTTTGCCGAGCGCTTCGCCCGCGAGTTCGAGGGCCCCGACGCCCCTCCCCCCGTCGATGCGCCCGCCACCGACTTCGCCATGACCGTGCCCGCCGCCTTCGAGGCGCTGCAGGAGATGAACCAGGTCGGCCAGATGATGGATCGCCTGGGCAGCCAGCCGCAAACCGCCCAGCGCCAGCCCACCGCCGGGCTGGCCCAGGCCCTGAGCATGGAAGTGGTGGCCCTGATGGTGGACAACATCGCCCGCGACGAGCGCCTGCTGTGGCCCGTGCAGCAGTTCGTGCGGGCGCTGGAGCCCGCGCTGCTGCAGCTGGCGCTGGCCGACCCGCGCTTCTTCAGCAACAAGGAACACCCGGCGCGTCGGCTGCTGCAAGAGATCACCGACCGCAGCCAGGCGTTCAACAGCACCGAGGCGCCGGGCTTTCAGCGTTTTCTGCGCGGGCTGATCACCATCGCGGGGCCGCTGTCCACCGACACCATCGAGGGGGCCGATGATTTCGAGCGCGTGCTGCAGCAGCTGCAGGCCGCCTGGGCCGAAAACGAGCAGGCCCGCAAGCTGGAGCGCCAGCGCGCCATCCAGGCGCTGCAACACGCCGAGCAGCGCCACCTGCTGGCGGCCAAGCTCTCGCGCGAGATTGCGCAGCTGCCCCAGATGGGCGACATGCCCGACGAGATCACGCGCTTTCTGACGGGCCCCTGGGCCCAGGTGATGGCCGAGGCGCAACTGACCGACAAGACCGGCAGCCCCGACCCAGGCGGCTGCCGCGAACTGGTGGAGTCCCTGATCTGGAGCGCCCAGCCCAGCCTGACCCGCCTGAACACCGACAGGCTCGCGCGCCTGCTGCCCAAGCTCGTGCCCCGGCTGCGCGAGGGCCTGGATTCCATCGGCTACCCGCCGGCCAAGACAGAGCCCTTCTTCGACGTGCTCATGCAGCTGCACCAGCAGGCGTTCAAACTCGCGCCCGCACAGCCTGCCCAGCCTGCCGAGCCCGCTCCCCCGGCCCAGCCCGCCCCCCTGCCCGCCGAGGAAGAAGAGCAGTGGGTCGCCCCCGCCGAAGCCAAGGACTCGGGCTTCATGGAAGCCTCGCTCATCCCCGCCCCTGCGGTGGCACCGCCTGCCGCGCAGGCTGCCAGCGCCGCCCCGCCCCCGCTGGCCGTCGGCACCTGGGTCAACCTGCGGGTGCGGGACCAGTGGGAGCGCACCCAACTGTCCTGGGTCGGCCCGCACGGCACCATGTTCCTGTTCACCAACGCCGCTGGGCGTTCACAGTCCATGACGCTGCGGGTGGTCGAGCGGCTCATCCAGCAAGGGGCCATGCAGGTGCTCGCGCAGCAGAACGTGGTGGACGGCGCCCTGGACGCCGTGGCCCAGGCCGCCATGCGCAACAGCGTGGACAGCCAGCCCGGAGATTGCTCCTGAATTAATAGCTAACAGCGCTTACTGCACAAGCGCTAGACGCCAATTTGTCTCAAACTTTTTCAGCACCCGCCGCCGCCACCAGCCGCTGGGTGTAGGGGTGGCGGGGCGCATCCAGCACCGCGTCCACGCTGCCGTGCTCCAGCACCTCGCCGTCCTTCATCACGATCACCTGGTGCGCCATGGCGCGGATGACCTGAACGTCGTGCGTGATGAGCAGGTAGCTCAGGCCCTTTTCCTTCTGCAGGCGCTGGAGCAGGCCCAGCACCTGCTGCTGGATGGTCACGTCGAGCGCGCTGGTGGGCTCGTCCAGCACCAGCACCTGGGGCTGCACGATGAGGGCGCGCGCGATGGCCAGGCGCTGGCGCTGGCCGCCGGAGAATTCGTGCGGGTAGCGCGCCAAAAGGCGCGGGTACTGGGCATCGGCCAAACCTACCTCGGCCAGGGCGGCCTGCACGCGGGCGCGGCGGTCGGCAGCGCTGAGGGCGGGTTCGTGAACGCGCAGGCCCTCGCCCACGATCTCTTCGACCGTCAGGCGTGGCGACAGGGACGAGAACGGGTCCTGGAACACCACCTGCACGCGGCGGCGCAGTTGCCGGTTGGCAGGCGTATTGCGCGTGGCGGGCTGCTGCCATGCCTGGCCGCCCACTTGCAGGTCGCCCGTGTGCGGCAGCAGGCCCAAAATGGCCTGCGCCAGCGTGGACTTGCCCGAGCCGGATTCGCCCACCACACCCAGCGTCTGGCCGGGCGGCAGCGCCAGCGTTGCGCCCTGCACGGCGACGAACTCGCCCTTTTTGAACCAGCCGCGCACGCCGGGGAGCGGCGTGGGGTAGGTCACGCGCAGGTCTTGCGTGTACACCACCGGGGCCGTGCCCTCGGGCGGCGCGCCTTCCGCCACGTTGCGGCGGGGCTGGCTGGCGATCAGGCGCTGGGTATAGGGGTGCTGCGGCGCGTGGAAGACATCGGCCACGGCGCCCTGCTCCACCAGCACGCCCTGCTCCATCACCGCCACGCGGTCGGCAAAGCGGCGCACCAGGTTCAGGTCGTGCGTGATGAGCAGCACGGCCATGCCGGTCTGGCGCTGCAAGCTGGACAGCAGGTCGAGGATCTGGCCGCGCAGCGTCACGTCCAGCGCCGTGGTGGGCTCGTCGGCCAGCAGCAGGCGGGGCTCGCTGGCCAGGGCCATGGCGATCATGGCGCGCTGGCGCTGGCCGCCGCTCAACTGGTGCGGGTAGCTGCCTGCGCGGCGGGCGGGGTCGGGGATGCCGGTCTTTGCTAGCAAATCAATAGCTGCCTGCGCACACTGGTCGGGCGCCAGCCCCTTTTTCAGCTGCAAGACTTCGACGATCTGCGCACCGATGGTCATCAGCGGGTTGAGCGCGGTCATGGGCTCCTGGAACACCATGGCGATGTCGCCGCCGCGCACGCCGCGCATCTCGCGCTCTGAAATTTGCAGCAGGTCGCGCCCGTCCAGCATGGCCTGGCCGGTGATTTTGGCATCGCCCGCCAGGCGCAGCAGGCTGAGGGCGGTGATGGTCTTGCCCGAGCCGGATTCGCCGACCAGGGCGAGCTTTTCACCCGGGGCGATGGAGAAGCTGACGCCGCGCACGACCTCTTTGTCGCCAAAGCGGACGTGCAGGTCATGTACGTCTAACAGCAGACCGCTCATAGATCTGCCTTTCGCGGGTCGAGCGCATCGCGCAGCGCGTCGCCCATGAAGGTGAGCAGCAGCAGCGTGACGACCAGCACGGCGAAGGTGGACAGCGATATCCACCAGGCGTCGATGTTGTTCTTGCCCTGACTGAGCAGTTCGCCCAGCGACGGCGTGCCCGGCGGCACGCCCAGGCCCAGGAAGTCCAGCGAGGTCAGCGCCAGGATGGCCGCGCTCATGCGGAACGGCAGGAAGGTGACGACGGGCGTGAGGCTGTTGGGCAGTATGTGCCGCCAGATGATCTGCCCGTTGGGCACGCCCAGGGCGCGCGCGGCCTTCACGTAGTCGAGCTGGCGGTTGCGCAAAAACTCGGCGCGCACGTAGTCCGACAGGCCCATCCAGCCGAACAGGCTCAACAAAATGAGCAGCAGCGCCACGCTGGGCGCGAACACGGCGCTGAAGATGATGAGCAGGTACAGCTCGGGCATGGAACCCCATATCTCGATGAAGCGCTGGAACGCCAGGTCGGTCTTGCCGCCGAAGAAGCCCTGGATGGCCCCCGTGACCACGCCCAGCAGCACGCCGGTGACGGTGAGCGCCAGGCCGAACAGCACGCTCACGCGAAAGCCGTAGAGCAGCTGCGCCAGCAGGTCGCGGCCCCGGTCGTCGGTGCCCAGCCAGTTGTCGCGCGTGGGAGCGGACGGGTTGGGCGCCTTGGCAAAGTAGTTGAGCGTGCCCGGGCCGTAGGGGTTGAGGGTGTAGAGCGCCCAGTTGCTACCCTGGCTCAACCGGTCCTTGATGAACGGGTCCAGGTAGTCGGTGGGCGTCTCGAAGTCGCCGCCGAAGGTGGTCTCGGGGTAGTCCCGCAGCAGGGGGAAGTAGGTCTGCCCCTCGTAGTACACGACGAGCGGCCTGTCGTTGCTGATCAGCTCGGCGCACAGGCTGACGAGCACCAGCGCGCTGAAGACGAGCAGGCTCCAGTAGCCCAGGCGGTTGCGCTTGAAGCGCAGCCAGGCGCGGCGGGAGGGGGAGAGGGACACAGGGGCTTGCACAGTCATTCAGGTAGCGTCCCGCTGAAGCAGGGTCTGGCTGTAGTCCAGGAAGTCATCCAGGTGCTTCTCGATGATGGCGATGGTGATGGGCAGTTGCAGGGCCTGGTAGTCATGCACGGCGATGTTGCGAAAGCCCACCATGCGTTGCAGCCCGGCGGCCAGCGGTGCGGGAATGCGGCCGCCCTGCGCCAGCAGCGCGAAAACGTCGCGGGCGCTTTGCGGCACGCCCAGCCTGTCGCGGCGGATGAGGTGCTGGCCCATGTCCAGCGCGGCCTCGCAAGCGCGCTGGATGTTCAGGATGGCCGCGTCCTGGCGGGTGAAGTCGGTAGCGAAGCTAGCCGGTTCGCGGAAGTATTCCTCGCGTGCGCGCGCCACGCAGCGCTCGATGGTGGCGGCCTTGTTGATCAGCACGTCATCGGCCATACACGCTCCCTCTTTTCTGAATGTCGTCCAGCAGCCCGGCCCGCGCCGTGTCCAGCGCCGTTTTCTCGCTCAGGATCGCGCTCTCGAACAGCGCAGCCCGGCTGTCGCGCGCCCACCAGCGCTGGCCCGTGGTGATGACCTGGTACTGCATCACCGTGGACGCAGCGCGCAGGTCCAGCAGATCGACGGCGCAGCCCGCCACGCCGGACAGCTCGCCCGCCAGTTGCCAGAGCAGCACCGGGTCGGCATAGCCTTCCACCAGCACGGCCAGGTCGAGGTCGCTGCCGGGCCCCGCCGTGCCCTGCACGCGGCTGCCAAAACCATAGACGGCCAGCAGGCCCGGCACCTGGGCTTGCAGCAGGTGCGCGATGGATTCGGATGCAAGGGTCTGCGTGTTCATGGCATCGCGGCAGGTCAATCGAACTTCACGCGCGGGTCCACCCATACGTAGCACAGGTCGCTGACGAGCTTGGTCACCAGCCCGATCAGCGTGAACAGGTACAGCGTGCCCAGCACGACCGGATAGTCGCGGCGCATCACGCTCTCGTAGCTCAAGAGGCCCAGGCCGTCGAGCGAGAACAGGGTTTCGATCAGCAGCGAGCCGGTGAAGAATGCGCCGATGAAAGCAGCAGGAAAGCCAGTGACGATAGGGATGAGCGCGTTGCGCAAGATGTGCCGCCAGAGCACATGCCGATCCGACAGCCCCTTGGCGCGGGCCGTCAGCACGTACTGCTTGCGGATTTCTTCGAGGAACGCGTTCTTGGTCAGCATGGTGGTGACAGCGAAACTGCCCAGCACCATGGCCGTGACCGGCAGCGTGATGTGCCACAGGTAGTCCACGATGCGCGCGCCCCACGCCATGTCGCTCCAGTGGGCCGATGTCAGCCCCCGCAGCGGGAACCACTGCAACTGCCCGCCAAAAATGACGAGCAGCGCCACGCCCAGCACGAAGCCCGGGATGGCGTAGCCCACCAGCACCAGCAGCGTGGTCACGAAGTCGAACCGAGACCCCGCACGCACCGCCTTGGCGATGCCCAGCGGCACGGCCACGAGGTAGCTGAGGAAGAAGGCCCACAGGCCCAGGCTGATGGAGACGGGCAGCTTCTCTTTCACCAACTGCCACACGTCCTTGTTCTGGAAGAAGCTCTTGCCCAGATCGAAGCGCGCGTAGTGCCCCAGCATCTGGAAGAACCGCTCGTGCGCGGGTTTGTCGAAGCCGTAAAGCTTCTTGATCTCCTCCACCTGCCGGGGTTCGAGCGCGCGCCGCGCGCCCTGCCCGCCGAGTTGGCCCTCGCGGTTGGTCAGTTGCGACATGAGTTGCTCCACCGGCCCGCCAGGCACGAACTGGATCACCGCGAAGTTGAGCACCAGCACCCCCAGCAGGGTGGGCACCATCAGCAGAATGCGTTTGAGCAGGTAGGCCAGCATGTGTCTCTCACTCGCTCCACCACATCGTCAGCAGCCACGACCCGGCCAGCAGGTGGGGCGGCAATCGGGGCGGGTGCCGCAGGTGGCTTTTGTGCGCCATGAAAAACTGCTTGCCGTAGTACATGGGCACCACGTAGTGCTGGTGCAGCAGGTAGCGATCCAGCGCCCGCGCCCCCGCCGCGATGGCCCGGCGGTCGGGGCTGGAGACGATGCGTTCGATCAGCTCGTCCACCACCGGGTCCTTGATGCCCGGCAGGTTCTGGCTGCCTTTCTCGTCGGCGGACTTGGAACTGAAATCGTCGTACAGCTCGTTGCCCGGACTGGAAGAGCCGCCGAGCAGGGTGACCGCCATGTCGAAGTCGAACTCGTCCAGCCGCTTCTTGACGATGCTGGGGTCGGCCAGCCGGTACTGCAGCGTGATGCCCAGGCGCGCCAGGTTCCGCGCGAAGGGCGCGAGCACGACCTCCGACGAGCGGTCGGTAATGTCCATGCGGATAGTGAATGCCTCGCCCCGCGCATTGCGCAAAGCGCCGTCCCGAAAGGTCCAGCCCGCATCGGCCAGCAGGCGCTGGGCCAGCAGCAGGTTGCGGCGCAGCCCCCCGGCAGTCCCGCCGGTACCGGCATGCGCGGGCAAAGGCCCTTGCGTCTTCGCCACGTACTCGGCGCGGTGGCGCAGACTGTCGATGAGCGCCTGCTCGTCCGCGCTCACCTGCGGCCTGGCCATCAGGTCGTCGGTGTTGGTGAAATAGCTGCCGGTGCGCGCACGGCGCTGGTAGAAAACGCGTTGGTTGAGCCAGTCGAAGTCGAACGCCAGGTCGAGCGCGCGGCGCACCCGCACGTCGGCGAACTGCGGCCTGCGCAGGTTCATCGCCAGCCCCTGCATGCCCGTGGTGCGGTGGTGATCGATCTCGGCCTTGACGATCTCGCCGGAATCGAAGCGGCGGCCCCGGTACTTGCGCATCCAGGCGCTGATGCCGGTCTCCTCCAGCGCATCCAGTTCGCCCACCTTCAGCGCCTCCTCCTCGCCGAGACGGTCGCGGAAGTAGAGATAAGTCACCGTGTCGAAGTTGAACATGCCGCGCCGCACCGGCAGCTTGGCGGCCCAGTAGTCAGCGCGGCGCTGGTAGGTGATGTTCTTGCCCCAGTTCACGCGCTCGACCACGTAAGGGCCGCTGGCCAGCGGCGCTTCGTTCTGCAACTCGGACAGCGGCTTGCCGCCGCCCCACGCGCGCGAGAACACCGGCAACTGGCCCAGGATCATGTGCAGCTCGGAATTGCGGCGCTGGAACTCGAAGCGGATCGTGTATCCGTCCACTACCACGGCGCGCTTCACGTCGGCCCAGTACGAGCGGAAGGTCGGCGAGGCGTCCTTGCCCATCAGCGTGTCGAAGGAATGCTTCACGTCCTCGGCCAGCACCGGGTCGCCGTTGGAAAAGCGCGCCTCGCGCCGCAGGCGGAACGTAACCGACAGCCCATCGGGCGCCAGTGCGAAATCCTCGGCCAGCAGGCCGTAGCGGCTGAAGGGCTCGTCCTCGCTCGGCGCGGTGAGCGAGTCGAACACCAGCCCGTACTCCGCGAACACGAAGCCGTTGCCGCTGTAGCCCATGCCCGCCACCATCTGCCCGCGCAGCGTGAAGGGGTTGAGCTTGTCGAAGCTGCCCGACGCCGACAGCGTGAGGTGCCCGCCCTTGGGTGCATCGGGGTTCACGTAGTCGAAATGCGCGAACGTGGCAGGGTACTTGGGCTCGTAGCCCATGCCCATGGCAGGCACCGCCCAGGCGGGCGCAGCCAGCATGAACGTCAGCGCAAAAGTCAGCAGAGAAGGCAAAAACCGCATGCGACAATTCTGCACCACACATCGACACACACAGGAGAACAACAATGGGTTTCCTCACCGGCAAGAAGCTGCTCATCACGGGCGTGCTGTCCAACCGCTCCATCGCCTACGGCATCGCCCGGGCCTGCCACAGCCAAGGCGCCGAGCTGGCCTTCAGCTACGTGGGCGAGCGCTTCAAGGACCGCATCACCGAGTTCGCGGCCGAGTTCGACTCCACGCTGGTGTTCGACTGCGACGTGGCCGACGACGCGCAGATCGAGCGCATGTTCGCCGACCTGTCCGCCGCCTGGCCGAAGTTCGACGGCTTCGTTCACAGCATCGGCTTCGCGCCGCGCGAGGCCATTGCGGGCAACTTCCTGGACGGCCTGTCGCGCGAAAACTTCCGCATCGCGCACGACATCAGCGCCTACAGCTTCCCGGCCATGGCCAAGGCCGCCCTGCCCTACCTGAACGACAAGTCGTCGCTGCTCACGCTGTCGTACCTGGGCGCGCTGCGCAGCATTCCCAACTACAACACCATGGGCCTGGCCAAGGCCAGCCTGGAGGCGTCCGTGCGCTACCTGGCCGAGGCCGTGGGCCGCACGGCGGACGGCCGCAGCATCCGCGCCAACGGCATCAGCGCGGGCCCCATCAAGACGCTGGCGGCCAGCGGCATCAAGGACTTCGGCAAGCTGCTCTCGCGCGTGGCCGACGCGTCGCCCCTGCGCCGCAACGTGACGATTGAAGACGTGGGCAACGTGGCGGCCTTCCTGCTGAGTGACCTGGCCTCGGGCATGACGGCAGAAATTACCTACGTGGACGGTGGCTTCAGCCAGACGGCGGGGCTGTCGGCGGACCAGGTGTGACCCGCACCCCCACTGAAATGAACCAGCCCCGCACGATCGCGGGGTTTGTTTTTTATATGGGTCTTTTTGGCCTCCAGCGCTTATCCATCAAGCGCTGCGCGCTATCAATTTTGATATTTTTTGGCACGGCACTCGCCCAGGCCGCCCCGCCCGCGCCCACGCTCGCGCAGCGCTACCGGCCCGGCATCGACGTGACGGCCTACTGGGTGAGCGAGAAGTACGACGGCGTGCGCGCGCTGTGGACGGGCCGCGAGCTGCTGAGCCGCCAGGGCCTGCCCATTGCCGCGCCCGCATGGTTCACCGCGGGCTGGCCCGCCACGCCGCTGGACGGCGAGCTGTGGGCCGGGCGCGGTCGCTTCGACGCGGCGCAGTCCGCCGTCGCCCAGGCCGTGCCGCAGGACGCGCAGTGGCGCGCTCTGCGCTACATGGTGTTCGACCTTCCCGGCCACCCGGGCGGCTTTGGCGAGCGCCTGCCCGCCCTGCGCCACACCGTGGCCGCGCTGGGCCAGCCCTGGGTGCAGGCCGCGCCGCAGTGGCGCGTGGCGAGCCACGGCGCGCTGATGAAGCAACTGCACGACCACGAAAAGGCAGGTGCCGAAGGGTTGATGCTGCGCCGCGACGACGCGCCCTACCGCGGCGGGCGCAGCGACGACCTGCTCAAGCTCAAGTCCTTCGAGGACGCGGAAGGCCGCGTGGTGGGCCACGTGCCCGGCAAAGGCAAGTACGCGGGCCTGACCGGCGCGCTGATCGTGGAGCTGCCCAGCGGCCAGCGCCTGCGGCTGGGCAGCGGCCTGACCGACGGGCTGCGCCGCTCGCCGCCGCCCATCGGCAGCGTGGTGACCTACCGCTACAACGGCACGCACCCGGGCGGCCTGCCGCGCTTCGCGCGCTTCTGGCGCGTGCGGGCGGATGCGCCGCCGCCTGCAACTGAAATACAAGGCAAATCGGCCTCTAGCGCTTACCTGTCAAGCGCGAGCAGCTCTCAATAAAGGAGCATCAGCGCGCCGCGACGCAGTCGGCGTAGTAGCGCACGTCGCCGTTGTCGTCCTCGATCTCCACCAGGCCGTGGATGTCGGTCTCGAAGCCCGGGCAGAGCTTGGCGAATTCGCGCGCGAACTTGAGGTAGTCCACGATCTTCCTGTTGAACACCTCGCCCGGGATGAGCAGCGGGATGCCCGGCGGGTACGGCGTGACCAGGCCCACGGTGATGCGGCCTTCCAGGTGGTCGATCTCCACGCGCTCGGTCTGGCGGTGGGCGATGTGCGCGTAGGCGTCCGACGGCTTCATGGCGGGCGTGAGGTCCGACAGGTACATCTCGGTCGTCAGGCGCGCGATGTCGTACTTGGCGTACATCTCGTGGACGTGCTGGCACAGGTCCTTCAGGCCCATGCGCTCGTAGCGCTTGTGCTGCTGGCAGAACTCCGGAAGGATGCGCCACATGGGCTGGTTCTTCTCGTAGTCGTCCTTGAACTGCTGCAGCGCGGTCAGCAGTGTGTTCCAGCGGCCCTTGGTGATGCCGATGGTGAACATGATGAAGAAGCTGTACAGGCCCGTCTTCTCCACCACCACGCCGTGCTCGGCCAGGTACTTGGTCACGATGCTGGCGGGGATGCCGGTCTTGTCGAACTTGCCGTCCAGGTTCAGGCCCGGCGTGACGATGGTGGACTTGATCGGGTCCAGCATGTTGAAGCCGTCGGCGAGCTGGCCGAAGCCGTGCCATTTGCTCCCATTTTTCTTGCCCTTGCCGTCGCTGCGGATGATCCAGTCCTCGGCACGGCCCAGGCCCTCGTCCACCAGCTTGTCCGGGCCCCACACCTTGAACCACCAGTCGTTCTTGCCGAACTGGTCCTCCACCTGGCGCATGGCGCGGCGAAAGTCCAGGGCTTCGAGCAGGCTTTCTTCCACCAGCGCGGTGCCGCCGGGCGGCTCCATCATCGCGGCGGCCACGTCGCAGCTGGCGATGATGCTGTACTGCGGCGATGTGGACGTGTGCATCAGGTACGCCTCGTTGAAGAGGTGCCTGTCGAGCTTGGCGGTCTGCGAGTCCTGCACCAGCACGTGCGATGCCTGGCTGATGCCGGCCAGCAGCTTGTGGATGGACTGCGTGGCGTAGGTCACCGAATACTGGGGCCGCGTGCGCTTCTTGCCCATGGCGTGGTAGCTGCCGTAGAACGGGTGGAAGGCCGCGTGCGGCAGCCAGGCCTCGTCGAAGTGCAGGTTGTCCACATAGCCGTCGAGCATGCCCTTGATGGTCTCGGTGTTGTACAGGACACCGTCATAGGTCGATTGCGTGAGCGTGAGCACGCGCGGCTTGACCTTCTTGGCATCCACGCCCTTGAGCAGCGGGTTGGCCTTGATCTTGGCCTGGATGGCCGCGGGTTCGAACTCGCTTTGCGGGATCGGGCCGATGATGCCGAAGTGGTTGCGCGTGGGCTTCATGAACACGGGGATGGCCCCGGTCATGATGATGCTGTGCAGGATGGACTTGTGGCAGTTGCGGTCCACCACCACCACGTCGCCGGGCGCCACGGTGTGGTGCCACACCATCTTGTTGGACGTGCTGGTGCCGTTGGTCACGAAGAAGCAGTGGTCGGCGTTGAAGATGCGCGCGGCGTTGCGCTCCGATTCGCCGATGGCGCCGTTGTGGTCCAGCAGCTGGCCCAGCTCTTCCACCGCATTGCACACGTCGGCGCGCAGCATGTTCTCGCCATAGAACTGGTGGTACATCTGGCCCACGGGACTTTTCAAAAACGCCACGCCGCCCGAGTGGCCGGGGCAGTGCCAGCTGTAGGAGCCGTCCTCGGCGTAATCGAGCAGGGCCTTGAAGAACGGGGGCTGCACGCTCTCCAGGTAGCTCTTGGCCTCGCGGATGATGTGGCGCGCCACGAACTCGGGCGTGTCCTCGAACATGTGGATGAAGCCGTGCAGCTCGCGCAGGATGTCGTTGGGCAGGTGGCGGCTGGTCTTGGTCTCGCCGTGTACGTAGATCGGCACCTCGGTGTTCTTGCGCCGCACTTCGCCGATGAAGTTGCGCAGGCTCAGCACCACCGGGTCCAGCCCCTCGCCCAGCGTGAACTCCTCGTCGTCGATCGACAGGATGAACGCGCTGGCCCGGCTTTGCTGCTGCGCGAACTGCGACAGGTCCCCATAGCTGGTCACGCCGACCACCTCGAAGCCCTCGGATTCGATGGCCTGCGCCAGCGCGCGGATGCCCAGGCCCGAGGTGTTCTCGGAGCGGTAGTCCTCGTCGATGATGATGATGGGAAAGCGGAATTTCATGGCGCGGCCCCGTCCAGCGGGTTTCAACAAGCAAATAGGCGCGAAGTGTAAGGAATAAGCCCGGCGCGCCTTTGAGCACTGCGTCTTTTCACCCAGAATGTGGTGCGCTCAATACAGACAACAAAACACAAAAGGAGGTTTGCACATGCAGGAATCCACCCTTTGGTGGCTGGCCGCAGGGGCCCTGGTCGTGGCCGAGCTGGTCACCGGCACGTTCTATCTGCTGATGGTGGCCACCGGCTTCATCGCTGGCGCCCTGGCAGCGCACCTGGGCTTCGCGCTGCCCGTGCAGATCGCGGCGGCGGCCATCGTGGGCGCGGGCCTGGTCGTGGCCCTGCACCAGATGAAGAAACGCCGCCCCGGCGACCGCAGCGTACACCTGGACTTGGGCGAAACCGTGCTGGTCGAAACCTGGAACCCCGACGGCACCAGCACCGTGAAATACCGCGGCGCCCAATGGACCGCCATCCACCGCCCCGGCAGCACCCCCGCCACCGGCCCGCACCGCGTGGCCGAGCTCGTGGGCAACCGCCTGCTGGTGGACCCGATTTAACCCATCGTTTCAGGAATCACTCCATGGACAAGACCGTCATCGCCACCGTGCTTTTCGTCATCTTCATCGTCTTCGTCGTCCGCTCGGTGAAGGTGGTGCCGCAGCAGAACGCCTGGGTCAAGGAGCGCCTGGGCAAGTACGCGGGCACGCTGTCGCCGGGGCTCAACTTCCTGGTGCCCTTCATCGACAAGGTGGCCTACAAGCACAGCCTCAAGGAAATCCCGCTCGACGTGCCCAGCCAGGTCTGCATCACGCGCGACAACACGCAGCTGCAGGTGGACGGCATCCTGTACTTCCAGGTGACCGACCCCATGCGCGCCAGCTACGGCTCCAGCAACTACATCATGGCCGTCACGCAGCTCGCGCAGACTTCGCTGCGCTCGGTCATCGGCAAGCTGGAGCTGGACAAGACCTTTGAAGAGCGCGACATGATCAACGCCCAGGTCGTCTCGGCCATCGACGAGGCCGCGCTGAACTGGGGCGTGAAGGTGCTGCGCTACGAGATCAAGGACCTGACCCCGCCCGCCGAGATCCTGCGCTCCATGCAGGCCCAGATCACTGCCGAGCGCGAAAAGCGCGCGCTGATCGCCGCATCCGAAGGCCGCCGCCAGGAGCAGATCAACATCGCCACCGGCGAGCGCGAGGCGTTCATCGCGCGGTCCGAGGGCGAAAAGCAGGCCGTCATCAACAAGGCCCAGGGCGAGGCCGAATCCATCAAGGCCGTGGCCGAAGCCAACGCCCAGGCCATCGAGCGCGTGGCCGCCGCCATCCGCCAGCCCGGCGGCGAGCAGGCCGTGCAGCTCAAGGTGGCCGAAAAAGCCGTCGAAGCCTACAGCCAGGTCGCATCCGACGCCACCACCACCCTGGTCGTGCCCAGCAACATGACCGAGGTCTCGGCCCTGGTGTCATCCGCCATGAAGATGATCCAGGCCCATCAGCGCAACGCCTAGCCCTCGCCAAGGCCGCCCGCGAACGGATGCTACAATCGCGGGCTTCGGAGAGGTGGATGAGCGGTTTAAGTCGCACGCCTGGAAAGCGTGTGTGGGCTAATCCCCACCGCGGGTTCGAATCCCGCCCTCTCCGCCAAACATAGGCCCAAGTGATTCCCTCACTTGGGCTTTTTTCTTTTCTTCTGCAACCAAACGCAACGGCACCCCGGTATCGGACTTGTCCGACAGACAGGGGACGACCAGCTTGCTGAAATCCCGCCAACGGCCATTGCGGCCACTTCGCCTGATTGACGGAAAAGGATTTCGCCATGAAACGCCACCCCATTCCTGCGGAAACACGCGCATTGGCCGCGTTTGTAGGCACGGTCGTATTGGCGCTGCTGGCTGCGGTGTCCCAGCTGACGCCGGAAGTGGCGGTGCAGTCGGTGGATTCCGTGCCGCAGCTGCCGAGCGGGCTGGATGAGCTCCTGCTCAGCCGCTTGTCCGACTGAAGGCGGACGATTCGCGGTGCGTTGGTTGTAGTAAAAACCATAGCATCGGAGTACCATCTGGCGCTGCGCACCACGGTTCCGTGGTTGCGCAAGAATGGAGGATGCGATCGTGACCCCACGTTTTCGAATCTCTGCCGCCCTGCTTTCCCTTTCAACCGCTGGCGTCTTGATGGCCGCCCTGCTGCCCGGCTGCAGCACCCCGCGCGACAGTTCGCTGGAAGAATTCGCGCGCTGGGAAGAAAGCGCGCGGGCCCAGGCCCAGGCGGGCCTGCTGCGCTGGAGCGAGTTCTACAAACAGAGCTTTGACCGGCTGACCGCCCTCCCCTCGTCCCTGCAGCAGGACACGCGGCTGGAGAACACCGTGCTGCTGCTGTCCACCGCGCGCAAGTACGAAGCGCGCGAACTCAGCGAGCAGCAGTTCGTGGCGGAGCGCAACATCATCGAGACCCAGTTGCAGTCCCGCCTGCGCTGAGTTCCACGACCGCCATGCGCCGACGCAGAGCAGCGGCGGCCTCTGCGTCGCCCGCCGCCTCGGCGCGCTGCGCCTGCACCGCAAGCCACGCCAGCAGCGGCCTGCGCCACCCCTCGGCGGACGCGGTGTCGGTGGCAGCGGTCAACACCGCCGGGCTGGCCCGCCCCGACTGGAACAGCACACCCGCCGCCACCAGGCGCGACAACGGGTCCTCGATCGCCGCCAGCGCTGCGGCGTCGCCCGATGCCGCGACCTTGCGCTGCGCTTCGGGCAGCAGCGGCACCTGTTGCGGCTGCGCACGGCCCGCCAGGTAGTCGGCATAGGCGCGCTCGGGCTCGACCGCGTCGGCGCGCAGGGCCTCGAACCCTTCGCACGGCCCCGGCGCCAGGCTGGCCACCAGCGCGGCGCAGCGCACCAGTTCCAGGCGGGCCAGCAGGTCCGGGCGGCCCGTGCGGGCGACCTCGGCACGGGCGCGATCCCATTCGAGCTTTTCCACGCGGGCATTGCCGGACAGGTAGGCCTCCACGGCCTTTTGCGCCGAGGCGTGGGCGTTCATCTGCCAGTCGGGCGCGGGCGGCTTGCTGGAGCACGCGGCCAGCAGCAGCGCCGTGCTGGCCATCAGAGTGACATATCGCTTCATGGCAGCTTGAGCTCCGTGTCCCGCGCGAAGGGCCATTTGCGGTTGATCTCGTTGACCAGGCTTTCGACCTTGCGCAGGTTGCTTTCGACTTCAGCGCGCAGCGCGCCCAGGTCGGTCGTGGCCTCGCGGGCGTTGGCGCCGATGGCCTGGGCTTCCACCAGCACGGCGTCCACTTTCCGCAGGCTGGCGCGGGTGTCGGCCAGCAGGCCGTTGAGCTGGGCGACGGTGGCGCGCACCTCGGGCACCAGGGCGTCCTTGCTGCCTTCGCTGCCGAACACCTGCTTGTCGGCCCGCGCCGCCATGCCGTCCAGCCGGGCCAGCAGGGCGTTGGTGCGCTCCAGCGTGGCGACGATCTTCTGGGCATCGGCTGGATTGCCCATGAGCACGCTTAAAGCGCCGCCGGGGCCGTTCAGGCGTTCGGTGAGCGCCTGCACGTTCGCCAGGGTGCCGCCCAGGGCCGCGTCCTGCGCGGTCAGGGCGTTGAGGTTGGACAGCAGCTCGCGCGCGGACGCCATGAGCTGCGGGATCTCGGCCGTGGCGTCGCCGCGCAGCACGGGGCGCACCGCGCCGTCAGGCAGGGGCTTGTCCTGCAGCATGCCGGTGTAGGCGCGGATGTTGGTGCCGCCCACGATGCCGCGCACCAGTGTGAACACGCTGGATTCGCGCAGCCAGTGCGCGTCCTTGCGCGGCACGTCCACGATGATGCGGGCGTTGCCCTCGTCGGCCAGCTCGATGCGGCGCACGCGGCCGATGGGGAAGCCCGAGAACGTCATGTCCATGCCCACGACCACGCCCTCGGAGTCGTCTGCGGTCAGGATCAGCGTCTGCGTGGGCTCGAAGACGCCGCGCGCGTACAGCAGGTACAGGCCCGAGCCCACGATGAGTGCCAGCGTGAACAGCAGCAGCGCGGCGGCCTTCAGCTCCAGGTGGGCGACGGGGCGCAGGGTCTCGACGGGGGGCGTTTCTTCGTGGTTCATGTCTAGTAATAGTTGCCCATGAGCGAAGCGACCTCGATCAGCAGCAGCACCGCGAACATGCGCGCCAGGCCGCCCAGTTCGGAATCGGGCTGGACGCGCTCGCCCGTGTCGTACAGGCCCGCCGCCATGGGGATGAGCGCCACGGCCAGGCTGAACAGCACGGTCTTGAGCACGAACACCAGGGTCACGCTGGGGCTGAACACCTGGCCGAACATGCGCGTATAGCCCGCCAGCCCGGCAGTGCTGAAGCCATAGACGCCCAGGTAGGCCAGCACCAGCGCCACCACGCACGACAGCGCCGCCAGCGTGATGCAGGCGAACACGCCCGCGATGACGCGCGGCAGCAGCTCGGTGCGCACCGGGTCAAAGCCGTGCGCGCGCAACGCGTCGAAGCGCCCGGTCTGCCGCAGGCGGGTGATCTGCGTGCCGTTGGGGATGGTGCAGCGCATGGCGACGAACAGCGCCGCCGTGAGCGGGATCAGCTCCAGCACCAGCATGCGGATCACCATCTCCAGCGCGTAGCGCGACAGGCCGTAGCTCAGCGCCGTGACGACCACGATGCGCGTGAGCACCAGGCTGATGAGCGCCGCCAGCGCCGTGAAGCCCAGCAGCACCGGCGCCGTGTCCAGGTACAAATGCCGCGCCAGCGCCCGGCGCGTGCCCCTGCCGTAGCTGGACGGCGACAGCACCAGCACCAGCACCACGGCCCCCAGGTACAGGATGCGCCACCACGCCACGGCCCAGCGCCGCGCGGTGTTCCACACACGTTCGGGCAGGGACAGGCCGGGCAGGCGGGCGATCATGGGCGGATCATAGCGGGGGCACTGAAAATATGAGTCTTTTTGGCCTCCAGCGCTTATCCAGCAAGCACAAGCAGCTATCAAATCAGGAGTTTTTGGCGATCTTGCGGCGCCCCTGCCGCAGCGGCGCCCTGGCCGCCTGCCGTGCCTGGGCCTGCTCCAGCCACAGCAGCGCGTCCATCTGCGCCAGGAACCGCCGCAGGTAGTCCGGCGACAGGCTGCGCATCAGCCCCAGCGAGCGCAGCATGAGCCTGTGCGGGTTCAGCGGCCCGGCGTTCTCGGGCGCGCGGTCCAGCGCCTGCACCACCTGTCGCTCGGCGCTGATGCGCGACCAGACCTCGCCGAACTGGCGCACGCTCTTCATGTCGGACGCGGCGGCGGCGCCTTGCACCATCGCCATGTCCGCATCGGCCTGGGCGCGGGCCTGCAATTCACGGTTGAGCTGGGCCAGGGGCGAATCGGCGGACGGCGGCACGTGCGCGGCCTGCGGCGCGGGGGCCTGCCGCGCCGCGTCGGCATAGGCCGTGGCGGCCTGGTGCAGACGCTCGCGCAGCAGGCGCTGCACGGGCTGCGGCTGCGCGGCCAGGCGTGCGGCCAGCGCCTCCAGGTAACGAAAGCGCACGGGGTCGTACACGTGCTGGCCCTCGGCCCGCAGGGCTTGCAGCGCAGCTTCACTCATGGCGCGCGGGCTGGGTATTGGACGCCCGGGGCACGGGCGCCATCTCCACGCGGCGGTTCTGCGCGCGGCCTTTTTCGTCGGCGTTGGATGCCACGGGCTGCTGCGCGCCAAACGCGGCGGCGAACACCTGCGGCGCGGGCATGCCCTCGTCGATCAGCGCCCGCGCCACGGTCAGCGCGCGCTGGGCCGACAGCTCCAGGTTGTCGGCAAAGCGCTGGTGGCTGCCCTGGCGCAACGCGGTGTTGTCGGTAAAGCCGCTCACCATCAGCATCTCGTCGCGCTCGCGCAGATAGACGCGCAGCGGCTGCACCAGGGTCTGGAGCAGTTGGCGGCCCTCGGCGCGCAGCTCGTCGGAGCCGGGGGCGAACAGCACGCTGCCGCTGATGCCGATGCGCCCGTCGTTCACCGTCACGCGCCCGCTGGCCAGGGGGCCCGCCAGGGCCTGTTCCAGCGCCATGCGGCGGCGCTCTTCCATCTGGCGCTTTTCCACCTCTTGCCGGAGGCTGGAAACCAGGTCGATCTGCACCACCAGCACGCCCACCAGCACCAGCACGAAGGCGCCCAGCAGCCCGGCCATGAGGTCGCCGAACACCGCCCAGACGGGGGCGGTCTGCTCCATGGCGTCGTCCATGTCGTCCAGGTGGGTCACGCGGCGGCCTCCAGCGCAGCGGCCTTGCCATGCCGACCATGCAATTGGCGCAGGTCTTCGACGATGCCCTGTTGCGAGGCAATGCTCAGGTCGATCACCTCGCGCGCCTGCGCGACGTAGTAGGCCAGTTGCTCGTCGCTGCGGGCCAGGGACTGGCCGATGGCGGCCTCGATGCGCTGCAGGCTCTCCAGCAGCCGGTCGCTGCCCGCCGTGAAGCGCTCCACGCCGTGACCAAAAGACTCACCGAGGCTCGCCAGCTCCACGCCGCTGGCGGCCACGTGCGCGGCCACCTCGTCGGCCTTGCCGGTCTGCGCCTGCAGCGCCTGGGCGAACTGCTGCGCGGCCTGCTCCAGCACCGCATTGGCGGAGCCCACCATCGACTCGATGGCCTCGCGCTGCTGCCCCGTGGCCGCGTTGACGGACTGCAGCAGCGCGCCCAACTGCTCCATCATGGCCGTGCGCTCGGCCAAGGCCGTGTAGTCGCGCTCGCCCATGCGCGCCATTTCCTGGCGCAGCTGGGTGATGACCTCGGCCGCCGCCTGGGGCACGCTGGCCGCCGTTTGCAGCAGGCGGGTGAGCGGCGCTTCCAGCGCCGTGCCCAGCGTGGACAGGTGCCCGGCCACCGCGGCCTGCAGTGCGTCCAGCCGCTGCACGGCGGCCTGGCCGCGCGCGGCCTCGTCGTCGCGCAGGGCGGCCAGCTCGGTACGCCACACGCCCGCCAGGGCGTCCATGCGCTCGGCCTGGGCCTCGGCCCATTGCGCCTCGGTGTCGCGGCGCGCTTGGGCCAGGGCGTCGGACTGCTCCAGCCAGCGGGCCGTGCCGTCCTGCAGGCGCGCAATCTGATCGCCCATGCGCTCGGCCAGGCCCTGCTGCTGGGCCGCGAAGGCGCGGGCCATGCCGTCCAGGGATTCGTTCCAGAGCGCCAGGCGCTGCTGGTCGGCAACCGCTTGCGCGGACTGGGCGCCGGTGACCGTCTCTTGCAGTGCGGTCAGCAGGGCGCTGGAGCGCTGCTCGAACGCCTGCGTGACCGAGCGCAGCGCACCTTCCAGCCCTGCCGTCAATTGTTCCTGCCCCTGCGCGTGGCTGTGCAGCGCGGTCGTCCAGGTCTGGGCCACCTGCCGGGCCGTGCCTTCCCACTGGGCCGAGAGGGTGCGCATCTGCCCTTCCGTGGATGCGCGCAGCCGCTCGTGCGACTGCTGCGACTCTTGCGCCAAGGCGGCCATGGCCTGCTCCACCACGGGGCGGATGGCGTCGCCCGCCAGCCGGGCGCTGGCGGCCAGGCTGTCCTGCAGCGATGCGCCCACGGTGCTGGCGAGCTGCGTGTAGGCGGACGATGCCTCGCGGTGAAAGCCCTGCTGCTGGGCCAGCAGCTCTGCGTTCAGCGCATCGTGGCGGCGCTCCAGCCCTTCCATCAGGCCCTGCAGGCGCTCGGCGATCAGCGGCAGCGCCTGGGCCTGGGCCTGCAATGCCTGCAAGGTCTCGTCGCTGCGGTGGCGGGCCGAGAACGGCCTGAAACGGGTGGGAATGCGCGCGTCCAGCAGGCGCAGCGCGGCCAGCCGCTCGCGCCGGGCCATGGCCAGCAGCAGGCCCAGCATGGCGGACGCCGCCACCCCGGCCACCGAGGTGCCGAACGACAGGCCCAGGCCCTTGATGGGCTCGGCCAGCGCCGCGCGAATCGACTCCAGGCTGGTGGAAGTCTCCAGCGCGAACACGGCACCCTTGAAGGTGACCACCATGCCCAAAAAGGTGCCCAGCATGCCCAGCATGACCAGCAGGCCCACCAGGTACGGCGCCAGCGCCGGGCCGGGCCAGGCGGCGCGCCCGCCCTCGATGCGCTGGCGCACGGGGTTGCGCAGCGGCGCGGGCAGGCCGTCCAGCCACGCGCCCAGGTCGGCGGGCGGGGCTTCGTCGGCCAGCGCTGTGTGCAGGGCCAGCGTGGCGCGGCGAAAGCGCAACAGTTCCAGCGCGCCCAGCGCATAGACGGCGCCGATCAGCACCGTCATCGCCAGGGCCAGCGGGCTGGTGCCCACGAAACCCCAGCCCACCCAGGCCACCACGGCCAAACCCGCGGCGAAGGCGGCCACCATCACACTCTTGTTCATTCCTGTGCTTCCAATGTCATGTTCTTTGCGTTGCGGGCCGCTTCCAGCAGGCCCGTGACGGGCTCCAGGCGCACGTGCATCTCCGCCAGCAAAAGCGCCTGCAGGTCGCGCTCGAAGGTGGCCAGCCAGCCGCCGCCGTCGCGCCAGCGGCGCGGTTCGTCGTCTTGCCCCAGGGCCTGCAGCCGCTCCTGGTGCGTCTGACGCAGTTGGGCGAAGCGCCGCTCCAGATGCCCCGGCAGCGCAGCCCACAGCCGCTGCTCGCGCGGGGCCGCCATCTGCTCCATTACCGCGTCCAGCACCGCCAGTTGCCGCAGGGCGCGCGGGCCTTGCGCCAGCGCCTGGCGCACCTGGGCGCGCAGGGCCTGCAGCCGGGCATCCATCTGCTTTTGCAGGGCCAGGTAGCGCGGGGCATGCTGGGCAAAGTCGGCCTCTGCCGCCGGGTCGGGGGCGGCGGCGCGGGTGTTGTCGGCGCGCTCGCGCAGCGGTTTCGGGGGCGTGGGCGGGGCCGAGGCCAGGGCGATCAGCTCGGCGCGGGTGTGCTGGAAGGCGGATTCCAGCGCGTCCACGTCCGGCAGGCGCCCAAGGTCGGCGGGCAGCGCCTCGATGGCGTGCAGCGAGCGGCCCAGGGTGACGGCGTCCACCGTGCTCAGCCACTGGCCCAGTTGCTCGGCCACGTCCCCCGGCGCGGGCGCGGGCGCAGCGCCGCCTGCCTGCGTCCATTGCGCGAGCAAGGCGACCAGTCGGGAGCTGTGGAGTCGGTGGTGGCGGGGCGGAGACATCCCGTGCGGGCAAAAACCAGCTATTTTCGCAGGATTGCCCAGCGCCCCTTGACCCACGGCAACGGCGGCACGCGGCTTGCATGGTCCAATGCGCTGTCTTTCAACCCACTTGCCTGTTTTGTGCCATGCCCCAACCGCCCGCCGCCGTCCCGCACACGCCCATGGAAGACGCGTTCGCCATCTTCACCGGCGTGCTGCTCATCTCCGTGGGCGTGGCTTTCTTCACCAGCGCGGGGCTGCTCACGGGCGGCACGGCGGGGCTGGCCTTTTTGCTGCACTACGCCACGGGCATCGGCTTCGGCAAGATCTTCTTCGTGCTCAACCTGCCCTTCTACTGGCTGGCCCTGCGCAAGCTGGGGCGGGCGTTCACGGTCAAGACCTTCATCGCCGTGGCGCTGCTGTCGCTGCTGACCGAGTTGCAGGCGCATTTCCTGCAGTTCGCGCAATTGCAGCCGCTCTATGCCGCCGTCGCGGGCGGGCTGATCACGGGCACGGGCTTTTTGGTGCTGTTCCGCCACCGCTGCAGCCTGGGCGGCATAGGCATTGCAGCGCTGTACCTGCAAGACCGCTACGGCTGGCGCGCGGGCAAGGTGCAGATGGCCGTGGACTGTGCCATCGTGCTGCTGGCGCTGTGGACGGTGGAGCCGCTGCGCGTGGCCTGGTCCGTGGCGGGCGCCGTGGCGCTGAACCTGGTGCTGGCGATGAACCACCGGCCTGGGCGGTATATGGCGACCTAGCTATCATCAAGGGATGCGTCGCGGCCTTTATTTCGTGTTGATGGTGGTGCTGGTCCTGCGCGGACTGGCGGGCTCCGCCATGGCTGCGGGCGTGCTGCCCGCTGTGGATGCGCCGCACCACGGCCACCACACCGCAGCAGCGGCGCAGCATGACAGCCACCACGGCGGCGGCGCCGACTGCGCCGCGCACGACGGCCAGGCCGCCAGCGCCTGCTCGGCCTGCGGCATCTGCCATTCGGCCATGCTGGATGCCCCCACGGTGCTGGCGCAGGCCGCCGCCATCACCGCCAGCGCCCTGCCCGACGCCTGCGCGCGGTTCGAGAGCGCCCCGCCAGCGCCCGCCATCAAACCGCCCATTTCCTGATCTCCAACGCCCGAAGTGCGTCTGCCGCAGCCCGGGCCGCCTGCGCCGGGCGGCAGCGCCATGCCCTTTTCGTTCGTTGCCTGGAGATCCCCCATGCGAGCCCTCTCGCCCCTGACCTGCCTGCTCGTCCCCGTGCTGTCGCTCGCCCAGCCTGCCGCCGACCCCGGCGCGGCCACGGCGCCCTTGAACCACCCTGCGCTCCCGCTGCCCGCCGCCCCGCTGGCGCCGCAGCCCTGGCGCGAAGCCAACGAGGCCGTGGCCGCCTTCCCGCGCGGCCATGCCGACATCGTGGCCTGGGAAGCGCGCCAGCGCGCGTCGGCCCAGGCGCACGAAGGCCACGATCACGATCACCGCACCGCCCCCGCGAAAGGCCAGCCATGAACGCCCGCCTTGGCTGCATGCTGGCCGCCGCTGCCGTGCTGGCGGGCTGCGCCAGCGTCTCCCCCGACGGCCTGCGCGGCGACGTGGCCGAACTGGCGGCCCGGCACACCGGCGGCGCCGCGCTGCCCAGCGCCGACCCCGCCGCCCGCGCCCAGGCCGACGAATCCATCCGCGACGGGCTTTCCCGCCCGCTGGACCAGGACACCGCCGTGCGCATCGCCCTGCTCAACAACCCTGGCCTGCAGGCCCGGCTGGCCGCTTTGGGTGTGGCCGATGCCGAGCGCGTGCAGGCCATCACCCTGCCCAACCCGCACCTGTCGCTGGCGCGCCTGAAGAACGGCCATGAACGCGAGATCGAGCGCAGCCTGGCCTTCGGCCTGCTCGACCTCGTCACCCTGCCCTGGCGCACCGAGCGCCAGGCCGAGCGCATTCAGATCGCCACCCTGCAGGCCGCGCAGGACGTGGTGGCCCTGGCGGCGGACACCCGCCGCGCCTGGCTGCGCGCCGTGGCGGCCGAGCAGGTCGCCGCCACGCACGAGCGCATGGCCGACGCCGCCGAGGCCGGTGCCGAGCTGGCCCGCCGCATGGTCAGCGTGGGCCACTGGAGCCGCCTGCAGCAAGCCCGCGAACAGGCCGTGCTGCACGAGGCCACCCGCCAGCGCGCCCGCGCCCAACTGGCCGCCGCCACCGCGCGCGAGCAGCTGAACCAGCGCCTGGGCCTGTGGGGCACGCAGGCGCAATACACCTTGGCCGCGCAACTGCCCCCGCTCCCGGCGGACGCCCTGCCCGCCGACGGCATCGAGGCCACGGCCCTGCGCGAGCGCCTGGACGTGCAGGCCGCCCGCCGCCAGCTCGACACCCTGGCCCGCCAGCAGGGCTGGAGCCGCGCGGGCGCCGTGTTCGGCGACCTGGGCCTGGCCTGGCAGCGCAACACCGCCACCGACCGTGCCACGGGCCACCGCGACATCACGCGCGGCTGGGCGCTGGACCTGCCCCTGCCCCTGTTCGACTGGGGCGGCGCCGCGCGCACCCGCGCCCAGGCCCAGCTGGAGCAAAGCGCCGCGCAGTTGCAGGACACCGCCGTGCGCGCCCGCGCCGAGGTGCGCGCCGCCTGGCGCACCTACCGCACGGCGCTCGACCTGGCGCGCCAGCAGCAGGCCGAGGTGCTGCCCCTGCGCCAGCTCATCGCCGACGAGACCACGCTGCGCTACAACGGCATGCTGGCCAGCGTGTGGGAGCTGCTGGCCGAGGCGCGCAACAGCGCCCAGGCCGTCGCCAGCGCCATCGAGGCCCAGCGCGACTTCTGGCTGGCCGAAACCGACCTGCAACTGGCCCTGACCGGCACCACTTCCCAAGGCCAATGACATGAACCGCCGCAATTTTTTCTCCGGCGCGGCCACTGCCGTGGCTGCCGCATCCGTGGGCCGCACGGCCCTGGCCGCGCTGCCCGAGCCCGCCCAGCAATCCAGCGCCGACACCGCGCCCCCGCTGCACCCGCCCACCGGCCGCCCCTACGACCCCGTGGTCACCCTCAACGGCTGGACGGCCCCCTGGCGCATGAACGCGGGCGTCAAGGAATTCCACCTGGTGGCCGAGCCCGTGGTGCGCGAAGTCGCGCCCGGCTTCCTGGTCAACATGTGGGGCTACAACGGGCAGAGCCCCGGCCCGACCATCGAGGTGGTCGAGGGCGACCGCGTGCGCATCTTCGTCACCAACCGCCTGCCCGAGCACACCACCGTCCACTGGCACGGCCAGCGCCTGCCCAACGGCATGGACGGCGTGGGCGGCCTCACGCAGCCGCACATCCCGCCGGGCAAGACCTTCGTCTATGAGTTCACCGCGCGCCGCCCCGGCACCTTCATGTACCACCCGCACGCCGACGAAATGGTGCAGATGGCCATGGGCATGATGGGCCTGTGGATCACCCACCCCAAGGCCGCGCACCCGCACATCGCCCGCGTGCAGCGCGACTACGCCTTCCTGCTCTCCGCCTACGACGTGGAGCCAGGCGCGAAGACTCCGCGCGTCAACGAGATGACGGACTTCAACATCTGGACGTTCAACAGCCGCGTGTTCCCCGCCATCAGCCCGCTGGTGGCACGCCAGGGCGAGCGCGTGCGCATCCGCGTGGGCAACCTCACCATGACCAACCACCCCATCCACCTGCACGGCCACGAGTTCGAGGTGACGGGCACCGACGGCGGCCCGGTGCCCAAGGCCGCCCGCTGGCCCGAGGTGACCACCGACGTGGCCGTGGGCCAGATGCGCCAGGTCGAGCTGATCGCCGACGAGCCCGGCGACTGGGCCCTGCACTGCCACAAGAGCCACCACACCATGGGCGCCATGGGGCACGACGTGCCCACCATGATCGGCATCGACCACCGGGGCCTGGTCGGCAAGATCCAGAAGATCGTGCCCGACTACATGGTCATGGGCGAACGCGGCATGGCCGACATGGGCGCCATGGAAATGCCCCTGCCCGACAACACCCACCCCATGATGACCGGCACCGGCCCCTTCGGCCCGCTGGAGATGGGCGGCATGTTCACCACCCTCAAGGTGCGCGCCGACCTGGCGGCGGGCGACTGGCGCGACCCCGGCGACTACCACCACCCCGGCGACACCGTGGCCCGCGCGTGGACGGGCGATTGGACGGGCGAGAGCGCCCCAGAGCCGCCCCGCCAGGCCGCACCCGGCCACGCGCCCGCCGCGCCCAGCGTGCGCAAACCCGGCCCTGGGCACCACCACTGAAAACTATCAAATTCATAGCTGCTTGCGCCTTCTGGATAAGCGCTGGAGGCACTTTTCATTCATATTTTTTCAGGAGAGAAACCATGCACTACCCCACCCGCCGCCAATGCCTCGCGGCCCTGGCCGCCAGCGCCGCCCTGCCCACGCTGGCCGCCAGCGACCAGCCCCTCACCGAAGGCGAAGTGGTGCGCTGGGACCCGCACACGCAGAAAATCACCCTGCGACACGGCGAGATCAAGAACCTGGGCATGCCGCCCATGACCATGGTCTTTCGCGTGCCGGACCCTCCCGCTCTGCCGCTGGCACCCGGCAGCAAAGTGCGCTTCAGGGCCGAGCAGCAGCAAGGGGCCTTCGTGGTCACGCACATCGAGGCGGCGCCCTGAGAGCATGAACACGCTCTAACACTCGCAGGCGGCCCCGGCGGCAGATAGAATTGATGACAATTCTCATTTGCATATCGCCTTGTCCGCCGACCTCGACGCCCTCGCGCCCCCTCTGGACATCGGCGCAATGCACCGGCACCACCACCGCTGGCTCGTGGGCTGGCTGCAAGCGCGCCTGCGCAATCGCGCCGACGCCGCCGACCTTGCGCAAGACGTGTTCCTGCGCCTGCTGCGCCAGCCCGAGCCACAGGCGCCGCGAGCGCCGCGCGCCTATCTCGCCACCATCGCGCAGCGCCTGGCCCTCAACCTGCACCGCCGCCGCAGCCTGGAGCAGGCCTACCTCGACGCGCTGGCCGCCCTGCCCCCGGACGCCATGCCCTCGCCCGAAGACCAGCTCGCGCTGCGCCAGGCCGTGGCCGAGATCGACGACACCCTGAGCGCCCTGGGCCCCAAGGTCAAGCGCGCCTTCCTGCTCGCGCAGTTTGATGGCCTGGGCTATGCCGCCATCGCGCAGCAGCTCGGCGTCACGCCGCGCACCGTGGTCAGCTACGTGGCCCGGGCCATGGCGCAATGCTGCCTGCGCGCGCCATGACACAGCCTGCCCGCCCGGCTAACGACGACGCCCGCCGCCGCGCCATCGAGGAAGCCGCCCGCTGGTACGCCCGCATGCTGCCCGGCGCGCACGACCTGGGCGAAGACGCCGCCCAGGTGCGCCAGGGCTTCGAGCGCTGGCTCGCCGCCGCCACGCACCACGAGCAGGCCTGGCACGCCGTGCAGGCCGTGGGTACGCGCCTGGATGCCGTGCCCCCGCGCATCGCCAGCGCCGTGCTGGGCCGCCCCGCCACCGCACGGCGCGGCGTGCTCCGCGGGCTGGCCGTGGCCGCCACCGGCGGC